>CABUJP010000045.1:0-16963 GCA_902491835.1 uncultured Alistipes sp.
AGTTATCGGGTGTCTGCCGGTCGAACGGCAGACACCGGCAAATCGCTCCGCGACACAGCCGCGCCTCCCCACGACTCACGGCAGGGAAGCCGCAACGAACCCATGCAAAGCATACCACGTTCCATGCCATCGATATGCCTGAACACGCACGACTGTCAAGGAAAACACCGCCCAACCCGACATAATGGAAACGAACAAGAAAAACCTCGAAAATCCGTTGGCGCTCTATCCCAAACCGATGACGGTTGTCGGGGCAGAGGTCGAAGAAAAAGTGAACCGGCTCGTGGTGGGACACACGGGAGTTATCGGCCATGACCGGATACCGGTCAGCATGAGCTAGAGTCACCACACCAAATCAAAGAAGGCGAAAAGACTTTTCGTCAATCTCGTGAGCCGTGAAATGCTGCCGAAAGCCGACCATGTAGGGAGCGTAAGCGGTGCGACGGTCGACAAGTCGGAAGCGTTTGCCTGCCGGACACACAATCCGACAGTCCGCCGCCAGAGAAACCCTACGCTCTCAAACATCGTCGCCGTGCCCCTCAACGAGACACGGCGACGACTCATACGGCTTTTCGGAAACTCTTACCAAGCGAACAGCGGATAGTTCGCCATCAGTTCGTTCACCTCCTTGCGGACGGCAGCGATTTCCGCTTCGTTATCGATATTCGAGAGCACGCGGTCGATCAGCGACACGATCGTCTCCATCCGATCCTCCTTCAGTCCCCGGGTCGTAATGGCCGGCGTACCGACGCGGATACCCGACGTCTGGAACGGCGAGCGGCTGTCGAACGGAACCATGTTCTTGTTCGTCGTGATGTCGGCCTGCACGAGGGCTTTCTCGGCCTGCTTGCCCGTCAGATCGGGGAACTTCGTCCGCAGATCGATCAGCATCAGGTGATTATCGGTACCGCCCGAAACGATCTTGTAGCCGCGCGCGGCAAACGCCTCGGCCATCGCCTGAGCGTTCTTGCGCACCTGCTTCTGGTACTCCTTGTACGAAGGATCGAGCGCCTCGCCGAACGCGACGGCCTTGGCCGCGATCACATGCTCCAGCGGCCCGCCCTGAATGCCGGGGAAAACCGCCGAGTTGAGCATGGCGGACATTTTCTTGATCTCGCCCTTCGGCGTCTTGACGCCCCACGGATTGTCGAAATCCTCGCCCATCAGGATCACGCCTCCGCGCGGCCCGCGCAACGTCTTGTGCGTGGTCGAGGTGACGATATGCGCATACTTGACCGGATTGTCGAGCAGCCCGGCGGCGATCAGGCCGGCCGTGTGGGCCATATCGACCATCAGCAGCGCGCCGACGCGGTCGGCGATCTCGCGCATGCGCTTGTAGTCCCACTCGCGGCTGTAGGCCGAGGCTCCGCCGATAATCATCTTGGGCTTGTGCTCCAGCGCGAGCTTTTCCATCGCGTCGTAGTCGATCCGGCCGGTACGCTCGTCGAGCTTATACCCTACGGCACGATAGAGAATGCCGGACGTATTGACCGGCGAGCCGTGCGACAGATGGCCGCCGTGCGACAGATCGAGCCCCATGAACGTATCGCCGGGCTTGAGCACCGTGAAAAATACGGCCATGTTGGCCTGAGCGCCCGAATGAGGCTGCACATTGGCGTACTTGGCCCCATAAAGCTCGCAAAGGCGGTCGATAGCCAGCTGCTCGACCTGATCGACGACCTCGCAGCCGCCGTAATAGCGCGCTCCGGGGTATCCTTCGGCGTATTTGTTGGTCAGCACTGAGCCCATGGCCTGCATGACCTGTTCGCTTACAAAATTCTCGGAGGCGATCAGCTCGATGCCTTGCATCTGCCGCCGTTTTTCGCTCTCGATCAGATCGAATAGTTTGGTATCCTTTGTCATTATCTTACGGGTTTTAAACGTTGTGCCGATCGGTAAAACGGACGCTCAAAGGTAGTAAAAAAGAGCGACAAAACACAGCGGGCGGTTCCCGATGCCGAAATAAATTGCTACCTTTGCGAAGCTCTTCGCCTCCGGATTTCCGAAGCCGACGAGGGTCCCGGAAACGCGGAGCGCGACGACAGCCCGGAAACGGAGCGATGGCGCCCCGCTTCGGAGCGGAAAACAAAAGAGCCATACATTAACTTAAATACAAGCAGATGAAACTACTTGAAGGAAAAGTCGCCGTCGTAACCGGAGCCGCCCGCGGCATCGGCAAGGCGATCGCGCTGCGTTTCGCGGAGGAAGGCGCCTCGGTCGTTTTCACCGATCTGAAAGTCGACGAGAACTTTCAGAACACCGAAAAGGAGCTGCAGGCCCTCGGCGTTCAGGCTAAGGGATACGCGTCGAACGCGGCCGATTTCGACGATACGGCCGCCGTGGTAGCCCAGATCGTCAAGGATTTCGGCCGGATCGACGTGCTGGTCAACAACGCCGGCATCACGCGCGACGGACTGATGATGCGCATGAGCGAGCAGCAGTGGGACATGGTCATCAACGTGAACCTGAAGTCGGCGTTCAACTTCATCCATGCCGTCACGCCCGTGATGATGAAGCAGAAAAGCGGAAGCATCATCAATATGGCTTCGGTCGTCGGCGTATCGGGCAATGCGGGACAGTGCAACTACTCGGCATCGAAAGCCGGACTGATCGGTTTGGCCAAGTCGATCGCCAAGGAGCTCGGCCCGCGCGGAATCCGCGCCAACGCGATTGCCCCCGGCTTCATTATCACCGACATGACCAACGCGCTGTCGGACGAGATCAAGGAACAGTGGGCCAAGCAGATTCCGCTGCGGCGCGGAGGTACGCCCGACGACGTCGCCAAGGTCGCCCTGTTCCTCGCCTCGGACCTGTCGTCCTATGTCAGCGGTCAGGTAATCCACGTATGCGGTGCGATGAACACCTGACACGAAATTCCCGATCCATTCTCTCGAAAGCCTGTCCTGCGGACAGGCTTTTCTCGTTCCGAAAAGCTGCGAGGGGAAAGTTATGAACACGCAATAGACAAACAAGGCCGGAATATTCAACAAAAAGACGGAAGCTATGAACAATTCGGACTGCTTTTGAACAATGTATCGACACGCTATGAACCGATCCTGTCGAAAAACGGGAAGCCGGTCCGATCCCCCCGTCACACCGAAGCGATACGCACAAGCGGCACACTCAGTTCCAAGCACTTAATTCTCTGCCGAATAAACCGTCTCCCGCCGTTCCGCGAGAGACGACCCGAAAAACGGCGCATATCAAAAAAACGGGAACAGGAAACGTGTGACAGGATCGCAGCCGCACGATCCGGGCGAGACAGTCGTTCGCCTCGGTCGAGGACGAAAGCCCGCCTATCTGTTTCAGACCCGATCGGATGTCGTACCCGACTTTTCAAGCAACGGATCGATCTGGCAGCAGATGGAACGGAATATCTCCTCTATGCTGCCGGTTCCCCGAATCGCATGGAATTTGCCCTGCCGGCGATAATGGTCGGCGACGACGGCCGTCTGAGCCTTGTAAATATCGATCCGGTTCCGGATCACCGACTCGCAGCTGTCGTCGGCACGTCCGCTCTCCTTGCCCCGCTTGAGCAGACGGTCGATCAGCTCGTCGTCGGAAACTTCGAGCGCCAGCATCAGATTGACCGGCGTACCGTGTTGTTCCATAATCTCGTCGAAAGCCTCGGCCTGCGGCGTCGTACGCGGAAAGCCGTCGAAAATGTTTCCTTTGCTTTCCTTGTGCTTCGCCACGTAGTCGGCGATCAGATCGATCACCAGAGCGTCGGGAGCCAACTGCCCCTTGTCGATAAAGCCCTTCACGCTGAGACCGAGAGGCGACCCCTGACGAATCTCCTCGCGGATCACCTCGCCGGTCGATATGTGATGAAACCCGTATTTCTCGATCAGCCGGGCGGCCTGCGTTCCCTTGCCGGCCCCCGGAGGACCGAACAGCACGATATTCAGCATCGGAATCGAAATTTAGCTTGATATGGAACAAACGTTGACAAAATTAATATAATTTTTCACCCGCGCAAAAGATAAACTATCTTTGTAACTCTGCGAAAGCAATTCGACTATCTTATGGAGGAAAAAAAACGAACCGAAATCGCCGAAATCGGAAAATTCGGACTCATCGAACGAATCTGCTCGCGCGTCGAGCCGCAAAACGCCTCGACGGTCAAAGGCTGCGGCGACGATGCGGCCGTAATCGACGCGGGCGACCGCTACGTGCTGCTTTCGACCGAGCTGCTGCTCGAGGGCGTGCATTTCGACCTGACATACTATCCGCTGCAGCATTTGGGCTACAAGGCGGTCGTCGCGGGAATTTCCGATATCCTCGCCATGAACGGAACGCCGCGGCAGGTCGAGCTCGCGCTCGGCATCCCGGCACGCTTCTCGGTCGAAATGGTCGACCAGCTCTATGACGGGATACAGGCGGCCTGCGACCGCTACCGGACCGATCTGGCGGGCGGAGACACGACAGCCTCGGTCAACGGACTCGCAATCGGCGTGACGGCGGCGGGCGACGTCGCCAAGGATCGGATCGCCTATCGCAGCGGAGCTAAGCCGAACGATTTGATCTGCCTGAGCGGAGATCTGGGCGCCGCCTACATGGGACTCCATCTGCTCGAGCGGGAAAAGAGGGCGTGTGACGGGCAGCCCGACCCGAAGCCGCAGTTCGAGGGACACGAGTATATCCTCGGGCGGCAACTGAAGCCCGAGGCCCGCGCCGACATAGTCGAGCGACTGGCCGAAGCGGGCATCGTGCCGACCTCGATGATCGACATCACGGACGGTTTGGCGTCCGAAACGCTGCACCTGTGCAAAAGCTCGGGCTGCGGAGCGCGCATCTACCTCGACCGCCTGCCGATCGCCCGACAGACGCACGATATGGCCGAAGAACTGCACGCCGATCCGGTCGTCGCGGCGCTCAACGGAGGTCAGGACTACGAGCTGCTGTTCACGGTGCCGCTATCGAAACAGCAGGAAATCTTCGCGCTGGGCGTCGACGTGATCGGGCACGTCACGGCCGCAGGAACCGGCGCCATGCTCGTCACGCCCGACGGCTCGGAAATCGCACTGAAGGCGCCGGGCTGGAAATAGCCGCGCGGCAGAAAACGCCTCCAAGGACGAAACGATGCAAAAAATCGAATACGGCGATCTGTACAAATTCCTCGTCTCGGTCGGAGTCATTCTGATCGGGTTCGCCGTACTGATTCCGTACTTTTACCTGAAAGAGGATTTCGGGCTCTGCGTCCCGCAGTCCGACATGGCCCGTTTCGGGCCGGAAGTACGGCAGATCATACGCACGAAGCAACAGCTGCTGCTCCGCGTGCAGAACTACGTTCCGTACCTGTCGCTCGCCATGTTCGCGACCGGGACCCTGTCGGTCACTGCGGGACTGTGCAAATGGAGCCGGCGGCAACGGCAGGCCGACGTCAAGTTCGATCTGGAAGTCGAACGGCTCGACTTGCAGATACGGGCGCTTTCGCCTGAGGAAACGAAAGAGAAGATCGCCCGCGAGGTGGACGAAATCACCCGACAGGAACCCTCGGGAGCGAAAAAACCGGACAAGCCTTCCGGCCCGGTACAAGCCGGAGAGCGGGCAAGATACATCAGCGAATACTACGACGTCGAGCGGGCGGTCATCGAATCGTTCGAGAAACGGCTGTCGGATAGGAAAGAATACGAGATAAAGCCACAGACGGAGATAGGCGACCGGCTGCACATGGATATGCTGCTGCTTTCCCGCGACAACGGGCATCGGAGCGACAAAATAATCGAAATCAAGTATTTCAGAAACGAGCTGAGCGGGAAATACGTTCTCGACATCGTTCTGAAAATAAATACGTACCTCTGCCGCTACCGGGGCCTTACGGGCAGACGGGCCGCGCCCGTGCTGCTGATCGTCTACAACCGCGAGCGCAACTCGGCGGAAAGCGCGGCCCGATTCGGCGACAGAATCCGCTCGGCGGCCGAAGGTCTCCCGGACATGAAGGAGTTGAAAACGCGGCTGATCGACCGTTCGGAAATCGGCGCGCTCGACCCGGTGCGACTGATCGCAGAATAGCAGGGAACGCTCTGCAACAAGTAACTTTTCCCGCTTTTCGCCCTCCGGGAAATCGTGCCGCCCCCTCGTCGTCGAAACAGAATCTACGACATGATCGGGCGAAGTTCGGTTCGGAATGCAAGCGGCGACTTCCGCCTCCTTCGCCTGTCCTCGAAGCCGCTCCGGCCGCAGACATTTACGATCCGTTCCACGCGAACCGAGTACGAACCCGTCGTCTCTCCCAGCCACAAGCGGCGCAAAGCCGGCCGGGCTCGTCAATTTCAATGCAACGATGCGAAATACCGCCGAACAGAAACGAATTCAGGGAATGCCCCCTCTCCCCGCAGTAGGTACGAACGGACACGCCGGCACTTTCCGGAGTCGCAAACGGGAATACACGCGCATGTCCGGGAAGCAGGTATTTACGCCTGCATATTTTCCAGCTTGTTGAGCATCTTGAGCGTGGCCTTGATCGCCGCCTCGGTCTGGTCGGCATCCAACCCGCGCGTCTTGAAAGTCTCGCCCCGGTATTCCCAGGTAATGTAGGTTTGGACGAAAGCGTCGGTCCGGCCGCCGGGAGGAATCGAGACCGTATAGTTGACCAGCATCGGGAACTCGCGCCGGAGCTGCTCCTTGTATATCTTGCGAAGCGCGCGCATGAAAGCGTCGTACTGGCCGTCGCCCGACGAGGTCTGCTCGTACTCCTCGTCGTTGATCCGAATCTTGAGCGTGGCCACGGGCCGGAGACCCTGCGACAACGACAGGTTGTAGTTGAGAATGTGTACCTGCGTCTCGTAGACATCCTGCTTCAGCACGTCGGCGATGATGTAGGGCAGGTCTTCCGACGTGACGGCCTGCTTCTTGTCGCCCAGCTCGATGATCCGCTCGGTCACCTTGCGCATCGCCTCGTCGTCGAGATCGATGCCGAGCGTTTCCAGATTCTTCTTGATATTGGCCTTGCCCGAGGTTTTCCCCAGCGCGTACTCGCGGACACGGCCGAAGCGCTCGGGCAGCAGATCGTTGTAATAGAGGTGGCTTTTGTTGTCGCCGTCGGCATGAATGCCCGCGCACTGCGTGAAGACATTCTCGCCGACGACCGGCTCGTTGGCCGGAATATGGATACCGGTATAGGTCTCGACCAACCGGCTCACATGGTTGATGTTCTTCTCGACGATCGCGTTACGCACCTTCAGATGGTCGTTCAGCACAGCCACGACGCTCGACAGGGGTGCGTTGCCGGCCCGCTCGCCCAGCCCGTTGACGGTCGTGTGGATTCCCCGTACGCCCGCCTTGACAGCGGCCATGACATTCGCTACGGCCAGATCGTAATCGTTGTGGGCGTGAAAATCGAAATGCAGCTCCGAATAGCGCTCGACCAACTCGCGGCAGAACGCATAGCAGTCGTCGGGAGCGAGCACGCCGAGCGTATCGGGAATCATGAAGCGCGCGACAGGCTTGTCTCGCAGCGCGTCGATCATCCCGTAAACGTAGTCCTTGGAAAAGCGCATGCCGTTCGACCAGTCCTCCAGATAGAGATTGACCGCGATGCCCTCGGCCGAGGCAGCCTCGATCGCCTCGCAAATATCGGCCACGTGCTGCTCGGGCGTCTTGCGCAATTGCAACTCGCAATGGCGCAACGAGCCTTTGGCGAGCAGGTTCATCACGCGGCATCCGGCATCGGCGATCCACCGCAGCGAAACTCCGCCGTCGACAAAGCCCAAAACCTCCACCCGGTCGAGGCAACCGCGCTCCTCGGCCCAGCGGGCGATACGCCGCACCGACTCGAACTCTCCGTCGGAAACCCGGGCCGAGGCTACCTCGATCCGATCGACATGCAGCTCGTCGAGCAACAGGCGCGCGATGCTCAGCTTCTCGCGCACGGTAAACGAGACCCCCGAGGTTTGCTCGCCGTCGCGCAAGGTCGTATCCAGTATTTCGATGCGATCCACCATAAAATCTCTTTTTTAAATCCGTCCGGAAATCCGGCTCCGTCCCCGTTTCCACAGGACGGCAAGGAACACGGTCCCCGGTCTGAGCGCTCCGGACCGTCTGCGCTCGTCCCGGTCCGGCACTCCGGCCCTCGGGTTACCCGACCACGCATGGAGCGACAGCCCCCGAAGACCATTTTTCACCGTCCGTCGTTCTGCTGACTTTCTCTGAACGACGGACAGCCGAAAGACAAACTACGCGTGCGCCTGCTCGTAGCGGGCGATGTCGTCGCGGATGCTGAGCAGATAGTCCACGTCGTCGTAGCCGTTCAGCAGGCACTCCTTCTTATAGCCGTCGATGTCGAAAGACGCCTGCTCGCCGGTGGAGAGAATCGTGAACGTCTGATTCGGCAGATCGACTTCGAAACGAGCCTGCGGATCGGCCGCGATCGCAGCGAAGATCTTTTCCAAGAAAGGCTCGCTGACCTGAACCGGCAGCAGGCCGTTGTTCAGCGCGTTGTTTTTGAATATGTCGGCGAAAAAGCTCGACACGACCACGCGGAAGCCGTAGTCGAAAATAGCCCATGCCGCGTGCTCTCGCGACGAGCCGCAGCCAAAGTTCTTCGCGGCGACCAGAATCTCGCCCCCGTAGCGCGAATCGTTCAGCGGGAAACCGTCCACGCGCGCGCCGGCCTTGTCGAAGCGCCAGTCGCGGAACAGATTGTCGCCGAATCCCTTCCGCTCGACGGCTTTCAGGAAACGGGCGGGAATGATCTGGTCGGTATCGATGTTCTCTATGTTCAACGGGCAGGCCGTCGTCGTCAGACAGGTAAATTTCGGAATAGACATGACAAATATCGCTTTAAGTTCAACGAATCGGTTAGAGGCCGAACACCTCGCGCGGATCGGAAACGCATCCGGTCACGGCGGCGGCGGCAGCTACCAGCGGCCCGGCCAGCATCGTACGCGCGCCGGGCCCCTGACGCCCTTCGAAGTTGCGGTTCGACGTCGAAACGCTGTACATCCCGGCGGGAATCTTGTCGGCGTTCATCGCCAGACAGGCCGAGCAGCCGGGCTGCCGGAGCTCGAAACCCGCCTCGGCCAGTATCTTGTCCAACCCCTCGGCACGGGCCTGCGCCTCGACCCCTTTCGAGCCGGGAACGAGCCATGCGGTCACATGGGGCGCTTTGCGGCGACCCTTGACGGCATGGGCGAACTGGCGGAAATCCTCGATGCGTCCGTTCGTGCAGCTGCCCAAGAAAACATAGTCGACCCGCTTGCCGAGCATCGGCTCGCCGCTACGGAAGTCCATGTAGGCAAGCGCTTTGGAGAAGCTCACGCGGTCGCTGCCGCTCAGGCCCTCGTCGAAGGGAATCGTTCCGGTGATGCCGACGCCCATGCCCGGATTCGTGCCGTAGGTAATCATCGGCTCGATATCGGCGGCGTCGAAGCGGTACTCCGTATCGAAACGGGCGTCGGGATCGGAATAAAGCTCTTTCCAGCGCTCGACGGCCCGGTCGAAGTCAGCGCCCTTCGGCGCGCGCTCACGCCCCCGAACGTAGTCGAACGTAGTCTGGTCCGGAGCAATGATGCCGCCGCGAGCTCCGCACTCGATGCTCATGTTGCAGACGGTCATCCGCTCCTCCATCGACAAGGCCCGGATCGCCTCGCCGGCGAATTCGATGAAATGGCCCGTGCCGCCCGAAGCGGAAATCCGGGATATGACGTACAGGATAATGTCCTTGGCCGTCACGCCCGGGCCGCGCCGTCCGTCGACGGTAATGCGCATCGTCTTGGGCTTGGGCTGCAGGATGCACTGCGAGGCGAAAACCATCTCCACCTCCGACGTACCGATGCCGAAAGCGACGGCACCGAAAGCCCCGTGCGTCGACGTATGGCTGTCGCCGCAGACGATCGTCATGCCCGGCTGCGTAATGCCCAGCTCGGGGCCTACGATATGCACGACCCCGTGACGCGGACTGCCGAGTTTGAAATACTCGACTCCGTTCGCCTCGCAGTTACGGCCGAACGATTCGAGCTGCATCCGGCTCTGCTCTTCGGCAACCGGCTTGTCCTGATCGACGGTCGGCACGTTATGGTCGGGCGTACCGGTCGTCCGGTCGGGACGGGCTACTTTGATCCCCCGGTTACGCAAGCCCAGAAAGGCCACGGGCGAGGTCACCTCGTGGATATAGTGGCGGTCGATATACAGCACGCTCCGACCCCCGTCCAACTGACGGACCGTATGAGCGTCCCATACCTTGTCAAAAAGAGTCTTTCCCATCTGTTCGGTATTTTAAGTGTTCTTATTCTGCCTTCTCCGTCGCATTGAGCAGATTCAGCGCGTCGACGAATGCCTCGACGGCCGCCTTCACGACATCGGTATTGGCCGAAAAGCCGTGGACGAGCATCTGTCCGCAACGCACCTGCACGTGTACGCGACCCACGTCGTCGCTGCCCTTGTTCATCGCCTGAATCAGGAACTCGGTGATCTGCACCGTTTCGTTTATCAGCGTCTTGATCGCCTTGACGGCCGCATCGACCGGTCCGTTCCCGGTACAGGTCGCCGTACGTTCGTTGCCGCCGATCTTCAGAATGACCGTCGCGGTCGGAATCAGCGTACCGGTCAGTATCTGCAGGTATTTCAATTTGATCCGCTTGGTGATCTTCTCGCCCGTCGTCGCGCCGACCAGATAGAGCAGGTCGTCGTCGCGGATATCCTTCTTCTTATCGGCCAGATCGAGGAACTTGGCGTACACCTCGTCCAGCTCGGCCTGCTCGAGCTTGAAACCGAGCAGATCGAGACGATGGCTCAGCGCCGCGCGGCCGCTGCGGGCCGTCAGAGCGATGACCGACTCGTCGAGCCCCACATCGACCGGATCGATGATTTCGTAGCTCTCGCGGTTCTTGAGCACGCCGTCCTGATGAATGCCCGACGAGTGGGCGAACGCATTGCGGCCGACGATCGCCTTGTTGGCCTGAACGGGCATGTTCATCATGCTGGCGACCATGCGGCTCGTCGAGGTCAGCAGCTTCGAGTCGATGCTCGTGTCGATGCCCAAGTGCTTGTGGCAGCGCAACGCCATCACGACCTCCTCGAGCGCCGTGTTGCCGGCCCGCTCGCCGATGCCGTTGATCGTCACCTCGACCTGGCGGGCTCCGCTGATCACTCCTTCGAGCGTGTTGGCCGTCGCCATGCCCAGATCGTTATGGCAATGGGTCGAAATGATCGCGCGGTGGATGTTGGGCACATGTTCGACAAGATACCTGATCTTGCGGGCGTACTCCTGCGGCAGGCAGTAGCCCGTCGTATCGGGAATGTTGACGACCGTCGCCCCGGCCCCGATCACGGCCTCGATCACGCGCGCGAGGTACTCGTTGTCGGCACGCCCGGCGTCTTCGGCATAGAACTCGACGTCCTCGACATACTTCTTCGCATGCCTGACGGCCGCCACGGCCCGCTCGATGATCTGCTCCGGCGTGGAATTGAGCTTGTAATAGATATGCGAGTGCGACACGCCGATGCCCGTATGTATCCGCTTGTGCTTGGCCAGGGCCAGCGCGTCGGCCGCCACGTCGATATCGTTCTGCACGGCCCGCGTCAGCGCGCAGATCGTCGGCCGGGAAACGGCCTTCGATATCTCCCGGACCGAATTGAAGTCGCCGGGGCTCGACACGGGAAAGCCGGCCTCGATGATATCCACGCCCAGCGCCTCAAGCGCCCGAGCCACTTCCATTTTTTCGATCGTATTGAGCTGGCAGCCGGGGACTTGTTCCCCGTCGCGCAGCGTCGTGTCGAAAATGTACAATTTCTCGCTCATGACTTCTCCTCCTAAATTTAACAACGTTCCGACATTGCATTGTTACAAAATTAGCCCGATTGTTAAATTTTATCTCAAATTGCAAATATATAAATACGACTCCTAAAATCAAAATGAATCGCCGAACCGCTCTCCGGCCGCGCGGAAACCCCGGTTCGCCATCGGAAAAATCCGACCGCAAAAAACGAAAAAAACGCACGGCCGATCCACCAGCATTGCAAAAAGTCATCCGACGCCCCGGCATTCCGTCGCGCAATGCGGGGAAATCTTGTCTCAAAGGCCGGGGCGAAATACCGGAACGTCTAGACCTCCGTCAGCAGGCCCGGTCGCCGAGCAGCAGGCGGGCCTGCTCGCGCGCCGCCTCGGTCACGTCGGTCCCGCTGAGCATGCGGGCGATCTGCTCGACGCGCTCGGAAGGCGCCAGCTTCCTGATACGAGTCGCCGTACCGGCGGCGGACTCCTCCTTATACACGAAAAAGTGGTCGCTCCCCTTGGCGGCCACCTGAGGCAAATGCGTGATATTGATTACCTGCAAGCCGGACGAAAGGCGAACGATGATCTCGCCCATGCGGTCGGCCACCGACCCGGAAACGCCCGTATCGATCTCGTCGAAGATCACCGTAGGAAGCTGCCCCGAACGGGCGACGAGCGACTTGAGGCTCAGCATCAGCCGAGACATCTCACCCCCGGAAGCCACCTTCTCGACCGGCTGGAGCGGCATCCGCCGGTTGGCCGTGAACAGGAAGCGCACCGTATCCGCGCCGTCGGGCCGCAACTCCGCGGCCGGCGCGATCTCGATCCGCAGAACGGCCGACTCCATGCCGAGTTCGGCGAGCATCCCCGCTATCTGCTCCTCGATCCGCGGAGCAGCCGCCGTACGAACCGCCGTCAGCTCGCCCGCGATCCGGACGGCCTCGGCACGCAGCCGCTCGACCTGCTGACGCATTTGGGCAATCGCCTCGGCGCCGCCTTCGATGTCCGCCAGTTGCGCCTCGTATCGGGCCTGCAATGCGAGCAGCTCGGAAACGGAAGCGACGCGATGCTTCTGCTGGAGCGAATAGATTCGGTCCAGACGGGCAGTTACCTGTTCGAGTCGCCGGGGATCGGCATCGATCCGGTCGGCGCCGGAAGCGGCCTCGGCAGCCAGATCCTTCAGATCAAGCGCCGCCGCGCGCAGGCGGGTATAAAATTCCTCGGCCCGGGGATAGACCTCGGATATGCGGCCGACGGACGTTTCGACGCTCTTGAGCCGGGAGAGCAGGCTATCCTCGGTCCCTTCCAGCTCGGAAGCGGCGAAAAGCAACGTATCGCGGATCTCCGAGGCATGCGACAGCTCGGACAGGCGGGTCTCCAGCTCCTGCTGCTCGTTCTCCGACAATTTCGCCTCGCGCAGCTCGTTCAACTGAAAGGAAACGTACTCCCGGTCGCGGCCGCTCTGCTCGGCCCGGGCCCGAAGTGTCTCCAGCTCGCTCTCGCAACGGCGGAGCTCGCCATATACCCGGCGGTACTCCCCCAGCCTGCCGCCAGCCTCCCCCACGCTGTCGAGCAGACCGGTCTGGAAACGGCTGTCGCCCAACAGCAGCGTCTGGTGCTGCGAGTGAATATCGATCAGTCGGACGCCGATCTCGCGCAAGGCCGTCAGCTGGACGGGAAGATCGTTGACGTAAGCGCGGCTCTTGCCGGCGGGCGTAATCACCCTCCGCACGACGGTCCGCTCGTCATAGTCCACATCGAGCGACCCGAACAGCGGCTCCAAGCCGTAGCCCCGGACGTCGAACTCGGCCTCGACGACGCAGTTGCGCCCCGAGTCCTTGATCGCGGCCGCGTCGGCGCGAGCCCCCAGCACCAGCCCCAACGCGCCGAGCAGGATCGACTTGCCGGCTCCGGTCTCGCCGGTAATGATATTCAGCCCGGCGGCGAACTCGATGTCCAGCCGGTCAATCAGCGCATAATTCTCGACCGTCAAACGACACAGCATATCCCGAATGGATTAAACGGGTTCTTCCTTGCCGGAAAAGCCCGAACTACAAAGCGAAAGTTACGAATTTTAGGTTATTCCTCCTTTTTCCAGAACGCCTCGATCTCGTCCGCTATATCCGAGGCGACCTCTCGTTTGCTCTTGAGCCCGAAAGCGTTCCGCCGCCCGTCGCGGTGCAGAATCGTAACACGGTTCGTATCGACTCCGAAGCCCGCGCCCGGATCGTCCAGCGAGTTGAGCACGATCATATCCATGTTCTTGCGCTCGAGCTTATCCTCGGCATGCTCGATCCCGTGATCGGTCTCGAGCGCGAAGCCCACCAGCAGACGAGAACCCTTGATCTCTCCGATCGCCGCGGCAATGTCCCGCGTAGGACGCAGCTCGATGCTCCGCACCTCGCTCTCCTTCTTGATCTTCCGGTCGGCGACCGCGACTGGGGCATAATCGGCCACCGCCGCGCACATCACGGCTCCGTCGCAACGCTCGAAAGCATGCAGGGCGGCCGCGTACATCTCGTCGGCCGTCGTAACCTCCAACGCCTGCACCCCGTCGGGAATCGGCAACGCCGTGCGTCCGGTCACCAGAATCACGTCGGCTCCCCGGTCGCGCAGCTCCTCGGCCAAGGCATAGCCCATCTTGCCGGACGAATGGTTCGATATGTACCGAACGGGGTCGATCGGCTCGATCGTCGGGCCGGCCGTCACGAGCAGAGTCCGTCCCTGCAGCGAGCGCCGGCGGGCGAAATAGTCCGACACCGCACGCGCGATCGCGGCGGGCTCCTCCATCCGTCCCTTACCCGAAAGGCCGCTGGCCAATTCGCCCGAAGCCGGTTCGATGATCTGGCATCCGTAGCTCTTGAGGCTGTCGAGGTTATAACGGGTCGTCGGATGAGCGTACATATCGAGGTCCATCGCCGGGGCGACGAACACGGGACAGCGCGCCGACAGGTAAGTGGTCAGCAGCAGGTTGTCGGCCACGCCGGTAGCCATCTTCGCAATCGTATTGGCCGTAGCCGGAGCGATAACCAGCGCGTCGGCCCACTCGCCGAGCGAAACATGGCTGTTCCACTGTCCGCTCTCCGGATCGAAAAACTCGACGAGAATCGGGTGGCGGCTCAGGGTCGCGAGCGTCAGCGGCGTGATGAACTGCTTGGCCAGCGGAGTCATCAGCACGCGTACTTCCGCGCCCTCGCGGATCAGTTCCCTGACGAGTATCGCAGCCTTGTAAGCTGCGATACTGCCTGTTACGCCGACGATTATTTTCTTGCCTCCGAGCATGTCTGCGACCGTTAAAGACTATTCGGAGATCGCCTCGGGCTGAGGCTCCGGCCTGTTCTCGCGGAAGTAGACCTTTCCCTCCAGAAATTCCTCGGTCGCCACGAGCGTAGGCTTCGGCAGCCGCTCGTAGTATTTCGATATCTCGATCTGCTCCCGGTTCTCAAACGTCTCCTCGAGCGAGTCGGTAACGCTCGAGAAATCGGCCAGCTTCCGGTTCAATTCCTGCTTGATCTCGCTGGCGATCTGATTCGCGCGGCGGGCGATCACGACCACGGACTCGTAGATGTTGCCCGTCGGCGCGTCGATGTCGGTGAGCGTCCGGGTGACTGTGTTCGTCGGAATGCTACTTTTCTTGATTTCCATCTTTCGTTTCGGAATTATCTGATTGATTCGTATTGTCGCTGTTCGAGTCGTTCTGCGGGTCGCCGTACTTGGCCAGGTGCTTCTTGGCCTCCTCGAGCATCTTGTCGACCTCCTTCTTATACTTGCTGTCGGGATACTGGTCGACGAAATTGTAATAGGCGTTCTGCGTATCGAGATACCGCTGGCGCTGCAACGAAGCGACGCTGTTGCGCGCATAGAGACAGTGGGCGCTGACGATCAGATAGGCCAGTTCTTCGCGGTGACCGCTCTCGGGATACATATCGATGGCGTTCTGAAGCGCCGTAACGGCCGAATTGTAATATCCGATATCGTAGTACACCTTGGCGTTCATGAAAGCCTTGTCGTAGAGCTTCTGCCTCAGCTCGATCATGTTCTCGATCAGCTGGTCCTTCTTCACGCTGTTCGGATAGCGGTCCAGATATTCCGTTATGGCCTGAAGGGCCTGATGCGTGGCCGTCTGGTCGTACTCGGGCTTAGGCGAGGAAAAGTAGAAACCCTTGGCATACATATACTCCGCGTCCTCCAGAAACGGGCTGCGTCCGAAACGGCGGCGGAAGCCGTCGAACAGCTCGGCGCTCGAAACGAAGTCCCCGCTTTTGTAGTAGCAAAGCCCGGTATAATAAGCCAAAGTATCGGCGCGGGCCGACTGAGCGTACACGTGAGCGACATCCTGAAAAAGCGTCAGCGCCTTGTTGTATTTCCCCTTATCGGTGTATTCGATGGCCGTCTGGTACTTCAGGTTACTGTCGTTGCTCTTGAGGACCTTGCTGTATCCGCTGCACGAGGCGGCCGCCACGCTCGCCAGCACGACCAAAGCTTTGTTCACGTCGATTCTCATCTTCAATTCATTAAGGATTAGGCGCCTACACCGACTCCGAACCGTCCCGAGGACGGCTCGTCGCCTAATTTTGGCAAAGTTATGTATTTTTAACGAGTTGAAAAAATATATATTGCGTTTTCGGACGGATATTATCCGCAGGCCCGGACGCCCCGGCATAGCGCGGCACGGAGAGCGAGCCGCGCACCCGTTCCGCTGCCCGCCCGCAACGGACGGCCAATCCGGACGAAGGCTCCGCCGCCGCAGAGCGGCCATGATAAAAAAAGCCGTTTTCATACGCGCATACGGAAAAAATGGTTAACTTTGTATGCTTGTTTCCGAAACGATTACTCAATTTAAACACAACTTAAAACGGATACGATTGTGGATATTTTCGAACGACTCAAACAGAATGCCGGGGGTCCGATCGGCCAATACCAGAAGCTGAGCCACGGCTACTACTCTTTCCCGAAGCTCGAGGGCGAAATCGGCCCGCACATGATCTTCCGCGAGGTGCTGAACTGGAGCCTGAACAACTACCTGGGACTGGCCAACCATCCGGAGGTACGTAAGGCCGACGCCGAGGCGGCCGCCGAGTTCGGCATGGCCTATCCGATGGGGGCCCGCATGATGAGCGGACAGACCAAGTGGCACGAGCAGCTCGAGCGCGAGCTAGCCGCTTTCGTGGGCAAGCCCGACGCCTTCCTGCTCAACTACGGCTATCAGGGAATGATCTCGATCATCGACTCGCTGCTCACGCGCCG
>CABUJP010000046.1:0-16687 GCA_902491835.1 uncultured Alistipes sp.
ATCGGCCGGGAGCCGATCCGATGGTAAGAATGCGGGGCGGGGAGAAACTCTGCGTGTGCCGGGCGCATTTTGCCGGGGCCCGGGTCGCTCGGCGGTGACTTCGGCTCGGGGCGGAGGATTCTTTCGTTTCTCCGGATTCCCGATCTTTTCTTGCGCGGGGCGGTTCTCTGCACTGACGGCGAAGGCGCAGTGGAAGGGGGCGCTGCTTGTCGGCTGTACGCGCGTATCGCGGAGCTGTGCGTGCGTCTTTGGCGATTCCCGGTCGGCGAGGATCGGTCAGGCGGCATTCCTGTGCCGGACGGCGTTCGGCCGGGACGGAGTTCCGGGGGGACGGCTCTCTGGAGCGGGGCAGACGAAGCCTTCGTGTCCGATAAGTAAAGCCTCGCCGGTTCGATCCCGGCGAGGCTTTTCGTACGGCAGCGGCTCCTCCTTCTCCGGTCGGAGCGCGGGACGGACCGTGGCTCAGTACCGGTAGAAATCGGCCTTGTAAGGACCTTCGACCGGGACGCCGATGTAGTCGGCCTGCTTGGGGGTCAGCTTCGTCAGTCGGACGCCCAGATTGTCCAGATGAAGCCGGGCGACCTCCTCGTCCAGATGCTTCGGCAGCCGGTAAACGTCGACGTCCATCTTCCGGGTCCACAGCTCGATTTGCGCGAGAGTCTGGTTCGTGAACGAGTTGCTCATCACGAACGACGGATGTCCCGTCGCACAGCCCAGGTTCACCAGACGGCCCTCGGCCAGAATGAAAATCGAGTGGCCGTCGGGGAACGTGTACTTGTCGACCTGCGGCTTGATTTCGGTCCGGACGATGCCGGGATAGGTTTCCAGTTCGGCCATCTGAATCTCGTTGTCGAAGTGGCCGATATTGCAGACGATCGCCTGATCGCGCATTCGCTCCATGTGATCGATGCGGATGATGTCGCAGTTGCCGGTCGTCGTGACGTAGATGTTGCCTTCGTCGAGCGCGTCCTCGACCGTCTTGACCTCGAATCCCTCCATGGCGGCCTGCAACGCGCAGATCGGGTCGATCTCGGTGACGATCACGCGGGCGCCGTACGAGCGCATGCTCCGCGCGCAGCCCTTGCCCACGTCGCCGTAGCCGCAGACGACCACGACCTTGCCGGCGATCATCACGTCCGTCGCGCGCTTGATGCCGTCGGCCAGCGACTCGCGGCAACCGTACAGGTTGTCGAACTTGCTTTTGGTCACCGAGTCGTTCACATTGATGGCCGGGAACAGCAGCTCGCCCCGCGCCTGCATCTGGTAGAGCCGGTGCACGCCCGTCGTGGTCTCCTCCGACACGCCGCGCAGTTCGGTCACCGTGCGGTGCCATTTGCCGGGGTCCTCCGACAGCAGCTCGCGGATCGTGTTCAGGATGACGGCTTCCTCGTGGCTTGCCGGTTCGTGCTCGATCGACCGGGCATCGTTTTCGGCCGCATATCCCTTGTGTACGAGCAGCGTCGCGTCGCCCCCGTCGTCGACGATCAGGTTCGGGCCCTTGCCGCCGGGGAAGCTCAGCGCCATAGCCGTGCACCACCAGTAGTCCTCGAGCGTCTCGCCCTTCCATGCGAAAACGGGCACGCCGGCCTTGGCGATCGCGGCGGCCGCGTGGTCCTGCGTCGAGAAGATGTTGCAGCTGCACCAGCGAACCTCGGCGCCCAGCTCGACGAGCGTCTCGATCAGCACGGCGGTTTGGATCGTCATGTGTAGCGAGCCCATGATCCGGGCCCCCCGGAGCGGTTTTTCGGCGCTGTATTTTCTGCGCACGGCCATCAGGCCCGGCATCTCCTTCTCGGCGATCTCGATTTCCTTGCGGCCCCAGTCCGACAGCGAGATGTCGGCTACCTTGTAGGGCAAGTCTTGGTTGATGAACATATTCGAAAATTTAAAGAGTGTTTCGTTGCACGGCCTCCCTCAGAGGTCCGAGTCCCGGCGGAGGCGTTCGCGCGCCCGCTTCTTGTCGGCTTCGATCTGGCGGGATAGCTCTTCGGTCGATCCGAAGCGTTGTTCCTCGCGCAGAAACTCCAATAGCTCGACTTCGATCGTTTGTCCGTACAGGTCGCCCTCGAAATCGAGCAAGTGAGCCTCGAGCACGCGGTCCGGTCCGTTGCCGACGGTCGGCCTGTGTCCGACGTTGACGACCGCTTCGTGCTCCGTGCCGTCGATCCGGACCCGGGCGGCATAGACTCCGTTGCGTACCGGATCGTCCTCTTTCAGCGGAATGTTGGCCGTCGGGAAGCCGAGCGTCCGTCCGAGCCTGTTGCCTCCCGCGACTTTGCCTTTGACGAGCGGATTCATCGTTTTTCGGATTCGTGTCGCGCGCTCGAACTGCTGCCCGGCCGGGTTCTGGACCGTCCCGGGGCGAGCGGCGGCGCTTGCGCGTTTTTGCTTGGTAATATTTTCTATTTTTGCAGCGCAAAGGTAGGAAGAATAATCCGGATTCCGAATATTCCGTCCGCATCCTCTCCGGTGCAGGGGGGGGGCCGAGGCAGCGCGACGGTTGGGATTCCGGTTTGTTTTTTGTACCTTGCCGCTGAAAGCTATCTATTCCGAATGACGACGAGCGAGCGTAAAAGTCGCAAGATATATTATACGATGGGCGAGGTGTCGGAGATGTTCGACGTCAATCCTTCGCTGATCCGCTTCTGGGAGCAAAAGTTCGATATCCTGAAGCCCGACAAGAACAAGAAGGGGAACCGGCTGTTCACGCCGAAGGATGTCGAGAATCTGAAACTGATCTATCATCTGGTCAAAGAAAACGGCATGACGCTGGCCGGGGCGGCTAAGCGGCTGAGACAGAACCGCGAGGGAGTCAGCCGCGATCTGGAGATCATCGAGAAGCTGCAGCGGGTCCGCTCGCTGTTGCTGGACGTGCGCGAGGTGCTGAAGGCGGACGATGACGGACGCGAAGTGTTCGTCGATCCGGCCCCGGCCGACTGGGACGATACCCCGGTCTTGGAATACGGGGCGGGAAGCGACGGGGAACCGGCCGGCAGCCGGTTGCCGGGAGAATCGTCGCTCGGCGCAGAGACGATCGGCGACAGGGCTCAGTCCGTTACGGATACGGCCTTTCGGCACGAGGCCGATGACCCGACATCCGGTTCCGGCGAAGGGCAGGGGACCGTCCTGATGCGTGAGCCGCGTTGCGCGGAAGTGCCGGAAGGATTGGCGGAACTGGTCGCCGTGGCGACCGACAACGGATGCGAAGCCGGGCCGGCAGCGCCGTATTTTATCCAGCGCGAGATTCCCGTACCGCCTCAGCCTTTCCCGGAGCGGCTCTCGCATACGGAAGGACCCGGGGAGGATGCTGAAGAGCCGAAGCCGGAACCGCCCAAGGCGGCTGCGTGCTCGGTTGTCGAGCAGACGTTGTTTTAGCCGTCCGTTCTGTCCCGCCGGATTCGGCGGTGCGGCAGGCGCACGGTATCATAATCTTATACGGAAAATGAAAGTGAGAGAAGTGGCCGGAGCGATCGAGGAGTTCGCTCCGCTCGGTTTGCAGGAAAGCTACGACAACAGCGGCCTGAATGTCGGTTCGCCCGATGCGGAGGTGAGCGGCGTGCTGATATGCGTCGACGTGACCGACGAAGTCGTGGACGAGGCGCTGGCCGTCGGGGCGAATCTCGTCGTGTCGCATCATCCGCTGCTGTTCCATCCGCTGCGCCGACTGGTGGGCGGCGATCCGGCGCAGCGCATCGCCGCCCGGTGCGTGATCGCCGGCATCAGTCTCTATGCCGCCCATACCAACCTGGACAGCGCCGACGGCGGGATGAGCCATGCGCTCGGGCGCCGGCTGGGGCTCCGCGACATGCGGCTGCTCTGTCCGCACGCGCCCGGCGGGAATACCGGCTACGGAGTGGTTGGCGAGCTGGCCGAGGCCGTGCCGATCCTTCGCTTCCTGAGTGAGGTCAAGCGCTCGCTTCGTTGCGACGCGATACGCTACAGCCCGCTTTGCCGCGACATGGTTTCGAGGGTCGCTCTGTCGACCGGGGCGGGGGCCTCGCTGATTGAGGCCGCGGCCGGAGCGAAAGCCGACGTCTATCTGTCGGCCGACTTCAAATACAACGATTTTTTCACGCCCGACGGGCGTCTGGTAGTGGCCGACGTGGGGCATTTCGAGAGCGAATATTGCGCAATCGACCTTTTGTATGATATAATTACGAAAAAAATCGCTAATTTTGCAGTTCGCAAGAGCGAACGTTCCGTTAACCCGATCAATTACTTGGTTTAAGAAACACACACGAATATGGCGACATCGAGCAAAAAGAGCGGCGAGTCGAACGACTTTTCCGTCGAGGAGAAGATCGTTGCGCTGTACGAATTACAGAAAATCGATTCGAAGATCGACGAGATCAACAAGATCAAGGGGGAGCTTCCGCTGGAGGTTCAGGACCTCGAGGACGAGATCGCCGGTCTGGAGACCCGCATGGCTAACATTACTTCCGAAGTGGATGGACTGACCGCCTCGACCAAGCAGCGCAAGGAGGAGATCGAGCAAGCCAAGGTGCTGATAGCCAAATATGAACAGCAGCAGGACAACGTTCGCAACAACCGCGAGTTCGACTCGCTGTCGAAAGAAATCGAGTATCAGAAACTCGAGATCGAACTGTGCGAGAAGAAAATCAAGGAATACGCCGCCGATATCAAGATCAAGAAGAAAATGATCGAGGATGCTCAGGCCGTCGTTGCCGACCGCAAGATCGATCTGGCTGCCAAAAAGCAGGAGCTCGAGGGAATCGATCAGGAGACGGCCAAGGAGATGGAAAGCCTGACGGAGCAGTCGAATGCGGCTGAGGCGAAGATCGACGCCCGGCTTTTGGCGGCTTATAAGAGAATACGAGGGAATGTCCGCAACGGGCTGGCCGTCGTGACGGTCAAGCGCGACGCCTGCGGAGGATGCTACAACCGCATTCCTCCCCAGAGGCAGCTCGACATCCGGATGAGCAAGAAAATCATCGTCTGCGAATATTGCGGCCGCATTCTGGTGTCGGACCAGCTGGACGAAGAAGCCGCTGAGTAGTAGCGGTTCGCTGTTCCGGTCGCTTGCGGAACGGAAATGTACCGAATGGGGAAAGTAGTGCTTTCCCCATGTTTTTTCTTTGATAGTATCAATTTTTTTTATACTTTTGCAAAAAACGGTACGCGATTTGTATGAAGTCAGGCGAGTCCGCATCGGACGTGAAAATTTGCGGATTCGGGAAATATAGCGTATATTGCAAAAACTATTGTCTAACCGTTAAAGGGATTGCCTATCGAGAATATCTACTCTGAACTAATAATGAGTAGTATATGGATCTGAATCTTAAGAAATTAAGCGATAACCAATTGCTTAATGCTTATCTGTCAGGCAATGAGAACGCTATAACCGCGCTTGTAAACCGTCACCGCCGGAGGATTTTCGATTACATCCATATGATGGTCAAGGATCGCGACGTGGCCGACGATATCTTTCAGGAGACGCTGATCCGCGTGTTGCGGTTCGTCAACGACGGCCGCTATACCGAGAACGGCAAATTCCTCTCTTGGGTGCTGCGCATCGCCCACAATCAGGTAATCGACCATTTCCGCCAAAAGAAGCAGCAGAACAACATCTCGGAGGGCGAGGCCGGCTACGATCTGCTCAACAACAAGAAGTTTTCCGATACGACCGTCGAGGAGAAAATGGTGTCGGCGCAGATCGAGGCGGATGTCCGCAAGCTGCTGGATTATTTGCCCAAGGAGCAGAAAGAGGTCGTGATGATGCGATATTATATGGAGTTGAGTTTCAAGGAGATCGCCGAGCAGACCGAGGTGAGCATCAATACCGCGCTGGGGCGCATGCGCTATGCGCTGATCAATCTGCGGAAGCTGATCGACGAAAAGCAGTTGATCCTGAACTGATCGGGCAATATTTCCCGGAGGCTGTCGTTATACAGGTAACAATCAAAACAGTTGCCTATGAACGATCAGTACGAAGAATGCGGATGGACGTCCGAGAAGCTTGCCGACGAGGAGCTTTTCATTAGAGAGGTGATACGCGAGGACACCGATCTGATGTTGGTGGATTGCTTGCTCAGAGAGGCTTTCAGAAGGTAAGTCCGTCGAGTTGAAACGGAAGGCGCTTCCCAGGACGGGAAGCGCCTTCTGCGTTTCGGGGATTCGTACCCGTATCTGCGAAGCCGGCGATGTCCGATTCGTTTCCGGGAAACGGGCATCTGAAACGGATCGTGTCGGCGTGGGATTCTGTCCCGTAGAGATTCAGAACTGCTCGTCCTCGTCTTCGGAATAGAGCTCGCCCATCAGCGAGTCGATCTCGCGGCGCTCGCGCTTCGTGGGCCTGCCGCTACCCCGGTCGCGCTGGACGAAAATGCTCAGCTTCGGGATGTTCAGCTTGTCGAGCTCCTCTTGCGGCGTGACGTTCTCGGCGTAGCGGGGGACTTCTTTGGCCGGCTGCCGTGACGAAACGAGCTCCACGACGCGGAACGAGTAGGTGACCGGCATCTTTTTGACGGTTATCGCGTCTCCGGGCTTGACCTCGCGCGAGGGCTTGGCGTAGGAGCCGTTGACGAGCACCTTGTTTGTCCGGCATGCGTCGGCCGCGTCGCTGCGTGTCTTGTATATCCGCACGGCCCACAGCCATTTGTCGAGTCTGACCGATTTGTCTTCCATTGCCCGAGTTCTATTTGCGGTTGAATCCGTTCATCGTGCGCTCCAGCCCCGCCGTGCCGAACGAGAGGACGGCCTCGGCGGCCGTTCCGATTCGCCCGGGTAGCGCCGCCCGCTCGTCGGGCGTCCATTCGCCGAGCACGTAGTCTACCTGAAAGCCTTTGGGGAAGTCGCCCCCGATACCGAAGCGAAGCCGCGCATAGTCGCTGTTGCCGAGCAGCTCGGCGATGCTTTTGAGCCCGTTGTGTCCGCCGTCGCTGCCTTTGGCCCGGATGCGGATCGTACCGAACGGCAGCGCGATGTCGTCGACGACGACCAGCAGGTTCTCCTGCAGGATCTTTTCGGCTTTCAGCCAGTAGCTGACCGCCTTGCCGCTCAGGTTCATGTAGGTCGACGGCTTCAGCAGTACGAACGTCCGTCCCTTGTGCCTGAACTCGGCGACCGAGCCGTAGCGGCCCGTTGCAAAGACGGCACCCGCCTCGGCTGCCAGTGCGTCGGCTACTTTGAATCCTATGTTATGCCGGGTTTCGGCGTACTCGGCGCCGATATTGCCCAGCCCGACGATCAGGTATTTCAATTTCGCATCTGTTTAAGGTGAAAATATCTTGCTGCATTCCCCGGAGGTTCCGCAGCAAGATATTTGTAAGAAAACCGGTGTGGCTCCGGACTATTTCTTGGCCGCGGCGGCCGCTTCGGCTGCAGCGGCTGCACCACGGGCGGCGCGCGTCATCTTCACGGCGCAGATAGCCGTCGTGGCAGGCGTCAGAATCGTGATGTGGTCGTACTTCAGGTCCCCGACGAAAATGCTCTTGCCCAGGCCGAGCGTCGTCACGTCTACGACGATCTCGTCAGGCAGGTTTTCCATCGTCGCGCTGATGCGTACTTTCCGCTTGCTGAGGATCAGCTTGCCGCCCTGCTTCACGCCTTCCGAGTTGCCGGTCAGCTTGACGGGCACGTCGATCGAGATCGGCTTGCCGGGAATCACATGGAAGAAGTCGGCGTGCAGTACCTGATCCGTCACCGGATGGTACTGAACCTCGCGCATGACGCCCACTTCCTTTTTGCCTTCGATGTCGAACTCGATCAGGAATGACTGGGGCGTGTAGATCAGCGGCTTCAGGGAGCGGGCGTCCACCGAGAAGTGAACGGTCTCGCCGTTTCCGTAGATCACGCAGGGAACCTGCCCCTGCTTGCGAATGCTCTTGCTCTCTTTTTTGCCGAACGCTTCACGCTTTACGCCGGCGATTTTGATCGTTTCCATAACAGTTGATTGGTTTTGGTTCAGGCCCGCTACTCAGAGGCAGGGGAGAGATGAAACCCTGCCGCCCCATGGCGCAGCCGCATATTAGCGGTGCAAAGATAGGATTAATTGGCGGTAAACGAAAAAAAACGATAAAAATATGCCTGAATATTTTGCGTTATCTTAATTTTGGTTACCTTTGCACCACTTTCCGGGGAAATTCCGGGGAAGGCGTTCTTTCAAGCTGTCCAGCAAGGTCGGGAAATCCCGATTTTTTGGAGAGTCGTAAATTTGTTCTATCTTTGCAACGAAGTTTTAGGTTCATTTAGGTTAGTAGGTTTTAGGTTGAGTAGAAGGATAGCCGGCAGAATCGGAGACGCAAGTTCTCTTTCTGTAGCTTTCCTTTGAATTTTGAAGCCCGCGCCGCAACGTTCCCGTTGCCGATAAGATATAGGCCCAGATGGTGAAATTGGTAGACACGCTACTTTGAGGGGGTAGTGTCGGTTTACGACGTGCAAGTTCGAGTCTTGTTCTGGGCACGTTGAGTAACCTTCGGGTTCGATCGTTTTTTGACATGCAGGACTGCCCAGGTGGCGAAATGGTAGACGCGCTAGTTTCAGGTACTAGTGTCAGTGATGATGTGAAGGTTCGAGTCCTTTCCTGGGCACCGCGAGGGAGCGGCGATGAAAATCGCCGCTCCTTTTTCTTTTATCCGGTATGTAAGTCGTTCAAATTCATTCTGTTGTCTTATCATGCGTTGCCCCGGTCTCTTAGGGAGGGAGAGGCAGACCGTTTCCCGGTCGATCGGGCGAGGCGCGCCGTTTCCTGAGCCGGATCGGGGCGGGACCTGACGGCGAGGATCGTCGCTGGTTTTCGGTGTTCGCCGGCTTTCCTGCCGTTCGGGGACTGCGGTTTGATGGATCGTCGGACCGGGTTACCGCCGCGTGCCGGTCGTTTTTCAGATACGGAGCTTTCGGTTTCGCGGCGTGAAGCGGTTTTGTCCGGAACAGGGGAAGCGGCTTCGGGTCGCCGGGCGATGCCGCCACGACGCATGCGGCGTATGCGAAAGGCGTAGCAAGGTTCTCGGTGAGGCTTCGGTTAACGGTATTGCCGACTTCGTTCGTGCATGGAATCGGGTTTTGCCCGGGAAATTCAGTTCGGGCCTCTATGATAGAGGAATGGAAAAGGGGAAGACTGCGCTCTTCCCCTTTTCCGTTCGCTTCTTATGTTTCAGGAATCGATCTGCGGATTGTCGCCCTTGATTTCCTGAATCAGCCATTTGAGCATACCCAGATAGGAGTGCGGGTCCGACTCCGGTCCGACCGGCCGTTTGGCTCCATGCGCATGGGGAAATGCGTTGAGGTAATAGTGCATGTTCGGATGGTGTTTCGGGAGCCCCTCTTTCCAGAACCGGTACAGCCAGTCGCGCTCGATGAAATCCGTGTACTGGTCGAACTCCTTGTAGACGAATGGCCCGTAATAGAAAATGTATTCCAGCCCCTGATCCAGCGTCCACCGGGCGCCCTTGACCAGTTGCTCCGGCCGGGTCCAGCCGGTCTCGTAGGGCCAGTGCCGGTTGAACTGATGCGATTCGTAGGCGATGCCGTCCATCGTCTTGACGATTTTCACGGCTTCGGGGATCTCCATGAACGCGGAGGCATGCGTAACCATCTGGATCAGCTTGTAGTTCTTGTGCTTGGTCAGTCCCTGCTTGTAGGCCAGCTTGAACAGTTTCCGGTAGTCGTCTACGTCGCGCTGATAGAGGATGCGGCTGTCTTCCTTGAACGGGCCCCATTTCCCGCGTCCCAGCAGCTCGGCCTCGCGGCATATCAGAATATGCTCTACCTCCATGCCGCTCTTTTCGCGGCTGCGGATCTTCAGGATCAGCGGATTGGTTTCCGGATTCATGTCGATCCAGTCGCGGTCCAGAGGCAGGTAGTGCTCGAAGAAGCATTTGCGGGTGGCGAAAGCGCCGCGGTAGTCCTTGATGACATCCGTGTACTTCGCGGTGAAGTCGTCCGGACGAAGCAGAGAGTCGTAGTAGCCGATTCCCGACATCCAGTCGATCTTCGACTCGCTGGCCGAGCGGGGCAGCGGGCGGATTCCTACATAGCCCGACGTGCGTTCGGGACTTTTGGCGGAAGATGCCGATACGGTCAGTAGCAGGCATGCCGCACTCCAAAGCATGGAGCGGAGGATTGGGTTCTTCATGGGACCAATGTTTTGGGTTAGTAATACGTGCTCGGCGGACTGCCGACACACAGGCACCGAGGACAAATTTAGCGCATCGCGTCAAGTTTTGCAACAAAAAACGATGCTGTGCGTGCCGAGAAAGGAGTTCGGCGGGCTTGTATCTCTCTCGAATTTGTTGTATATTTGACGAATAAGCGGAAAAGGGCCGGAACGGATGCGGCTTCCCGGCCGGATAGATCGGCGGAGCGATGAAATATTTCTCATATCTTTTGCTTTTGCAGGCGGCGTTTTGGGCCGGGTGCGAAAAGTCCGACGAGGAGAACGGTCCGGCGTTCCGGGCTTTCCCCGACCCGGCGTTCCGGCAATGCGTGCTGGAATATTTCGATTTCGACGGAGACGGCATGGTTTCCGACGACGAGGCGGCGCATGTAACGGTCATATTTTGTCAGGAAGCGGGCATCGTCTCGCTGAAAGGAATCGAGCGGTTCCCGAATCTGAGGGTGCTCAATTGTATCCGGAATCATATTTCCTCGCTGGACTTGTCGGCCAATCGCGCGCTGGAGACTCTCTGGTGTCACGACAACCCGCTGGTCGAACTCGATGTGAGCGGGTGCGAGGGACTGACGGAGCTCGATTGCCGGGGTTGGGGCCTGCGCCGTCTCGATGTGAGCGGATGTTCGTCGCTGGAGGTGCTTGATTGCGGCGATAACGCGCTGACTTCGCTCGATCTGGAGGGATGCCGTTCCCTGCGCCGCCTCAGTTGCGGAAAAAACGGCATGAGCGGACTCGTTTTGGAAGGAATGGCCGGGCTCGAATATCTCGACTGCCTGTCGTTGCCGCTCGACACGCTCGATCTGAGCGAGTGTCCCCGGCTGAGGGAGGCGTATATCGGAGGCGCGCGTCTGGCGGCTCTCGATCTGAGAGGAAATCCCTCTCTGGAGCGATTGTTCTGTACGGACTGCGGGCTGAGGTCTTTGGACGTGAGCGGCTGCTCCGCGCTTACGGCACTGAACTGTTCCGGCAACCGGATCGGCAGCCTGACGGTGGGACGGCTGCCGGCTTTGGAGGCGCTCAATTGCAGTTTCAACGATCTCGCCTCGCTCGACTTGAGCGGCTGCCCGGTTCTCGATGAACTGGACTGTCGCGGGAATCCCCCGCTGGAATCGGTCGTGCTCCCGCCGGGGCGCGAGCCGGCCTTATTATACAAGGACCCGGGTACCGGGATAGTTTACTGAAGGCCGGTCCTGCCTCCGTTCCCGTTTTGCGGATAACTCGTTTCGCCATGAAAAATTTGCTGTTGCTTTCCCTGCTTCTTTGTTCGCTGATATGGGGTGGGTGTTCGAAAGACGACGTGCCCGCGCCGTCCTATGACGCCGATGTCGTTATCCCGGACGAGGTGTTCCGCCAGTTCTGCCTCGAAAACTACGATACGAACGGGGACGGACGGCTTTCCGCCGCCGAGGCCCGGGCGGTCAGAAAAATGTACTGCCATGATCCCGGTATCGGTTCTATGGAGGGAATCGAGCGTTTCACCCGTCTCGAGGTATTCGACTGCACGTACAGCTATGGCCTTCGCGGGCTCGATTTGAGCGGAAACAAAAATCTGGTGTCGGTCAGTTGTAAGGATTGCTGGAATCTGTCGAGTCTGAATGTCTCGCAGTGCGGAGCCCTTCGGGAATTGAACTGCGACGGGTGCAGTCTGCCGTGGCTCGATGTGACGCGAAATCCCGTGCTGGAGCGCTTGTCGTGCAGAGGCAACGATTTGTCGATGATCAATCTGAGCCGGAATTCCGAGCTGCGTGTCGTGGATCTGTATGGGAATCGTCTCGGAACGCTGAATGTCAGCCGGAACTTCCGGCTGGAGGAATTGAACTGCGATGAAAATTTGCTCACGCTGCTCGATGTCAGCCTGTGTCTCGAGCTGGACAAGTTGAATGCAGGCTGGGTACCGACGCTTTATTTGAATCGGAATCAGCATATAAGCTCTTTGACGCATTACGGAGAAATCGTCTACCGCGACTGACGGCACGGAAAGGCCGGCGGTGCGTGCCGCCTCTAAGTTCCTGACACTTCGGCGCGATGAGTTTTTGTTATTAAATATTCTTAAAAATAATTTGTTTTTCCCGTTCCGATTCCTACCTTTGCAGTGAAGTTTTAGGTTCATTTAGATAAGTAGTTTTAGGTTAGTAGGGAGGGAAAAGCCGCAAGGTAGAGAGCGATCTCTATCTTGAAGCTTTTTCTTTTTTTATGTTATTGCCGGTCAGCCTTTTCACCGGACAATCCGGGGGCGGAGCCCCGTTTTTCCGAGGCGATTTGCAGGCGCGTTTCCTCACTTGTCCGGTCCGGAAATCCGGTGAAAAAAGCATTTTTTCTTGCTTTTGACAGTCAGTCGATTGGGATTCGGAATCTCGAATCTACACAAAAAAAATAGAGAATTTTATTAAAAATATTTAAGAAATTTGGAGTTTACCGATATTTGTGCTTATCTTTGCAGGTGAAGTTTTAGGTTAGTAGTTTTTAGGTTAGTAGGGAGGAAAAGCGGTAGACAAGAGCCTCAGGCTCTTTCTGCTGGCTTTTCTTTGTTTTTGAACCGTATCGTTTTCGAGCTCGCCGAATGCAGGGAGGGCGCACGACAAACCGTCGTGCGCCCTCCCTGTCGTTTGCCCGGGGCCGTTACGGAATAAAGAGCCGGCTACCGGGGGCCGGCTGCTACGGGCGCTTCGCCCGTCCTCGGGGGCCGTAGCGGATAATCAACCATACGCCGGTTGCCAGCAAGGCCGTGTAGAAAATGTACTTCCATCGGCCCGTCGGGCGGACGGGAACGACATTCTCGGTCCGTTGCTTGCTGATCGTCGTTCCGACGCTATGCTCTGTTGCCAGCGTGGTCGTCCGATGCTGTTGCCGTTGGCGCTGTTCGTTCCGGCGGATCGTCGTCACGCTTTTCACGGCAGGCTGCGAGCCGCTGCCGTTGAGGCTGTCGGGGAGAGGGTAGTAGTCGGTGCGGACGATTTCCCAGTTCCGAATCCGTTCGTCTCTCAGCGACCTTTCCGTTTCCTCGAGCGACCGGTCGATCGAGGCGCTGTCCGAACGGATGGCCGTTTGGCGCTGCGCTTTCCGCGCGCTCCGGCATCCGGCTGCGAGAGACAGTCCGAGTATGGCCCAGACGAGGACCTTGCGCTTAAAAGAGAATGGAGCGGAATTCATCGGGAAAGAGCTTGGGAAGCCGGCGGCGGAACTCGCCGACGGTGATGCGGCCGTCCCGGTCGGTGTCGAATGCCGGATTCTGCCGGGCGATCCGCTCGGCGGACAGCTTCCGCGTTTGCAGCACATAATCGTCTTCCTTGCCGATGGCTGCCGGGAAGAAACAGGCCATGTAGAAATCGCCGAACGTGCGGCAGCGTGGGGCGTACGGGCGGAAGAACCGCTCGACGTAGTCGAGCTGGTCCAAGGCGCTCATTTCTCGCAATGCCTCGCAGCTGGTTCCGAGTCCTGCGGCGGTGGCCGGCATGAACTGAATCAGTCCGGTGGCTCCGCCTTCGGGGTTCGTGGCTGCCGGGTCGAACCGGCTTTCGCTCCACATGACGGCCATCAGGTAGTCGGGCGGCACGCCGAGACGCGAGGCGATCTGCCGGACCTTGACGGCGAACGGAGGGGATACTTGGTTTTCGAAAATCATGGTTCGGGATGGTTTAGCTGGTTGTCGATCTTTTGTTTCATCAGTTTCTGAAGCCCGCGGAACAACGGATGATCGGACAGCTCGGCCGCGTTTTCCAGATAGCTCCACAGCTCGACGCCGCATACGAATCCGGTGAACAGATTGGCCAGATGCAGCTCTGCGAACGGCAGTACGAAGCGGTCGATCAGCCAAGTCAGCGCGATGCCGACCGTCACGAGCACGATCTTGTAGACGGTCCGCCATGCCTTCGCGCTTTCGAAGGCCCAGCGAGCCCGCTGTCTTCGGGCGCGGACGCGACTCGCTACGACGCCGGTTACGAAATCGATGCAGACGAAGGCCAGCGCGCAGCAGACGAGCGTCTGGACCGGGGCGAGCAGGCCGACCAGCGCGGTGAGCAGAACGGTAAGCTGCTTCATGGCCGGTCGTCGGGTAGGATGAGACCTCCTTTGAACAGGACCCGGCGGCGGATACCGAGGTCCGGATCGTACTCGGGAAAGTCTTCCGGATGCCGTTCGACGAACTCGATCGCCTCTCCGAGAAGCGTTTCCGCATCCCGGAGAGCCTGCCGGCGCAATCGCTCGGCTGCCTCGGCCGGGGCAGCTTCCGTGTATTGCGTACGTGCCTGCACGATACCCGAGGGACCGACGGCGGCAACCCGCGCGTCGATCACCAGAGCGCGCACATAGCAGGCCAAAGCCGGCTTGACGTATCGTTCGACGAAGGCTTCGTAGCGCGGTTCGTTCAGGTAGTCGTACAGCGGGCCGAATGCCGGTTTCAGGTAGCGGAGCTGGGCCGTCTCGATCGTCACGGCCGGGATCAGCTCCTCGCGCTGGAACTCGGCCGGAGTGAACGCGAGCGACAATGTTTCGGCGGAAGAGATCAGCAGTGTATTCATGGCGTGCGGGTTTTAGTCGATGCTGCGCATCGCGTATTTGGTGATTTGGGCCAGATAGAGATTCTGCTCGGGATCTTGCGGGTCGTAACTCAGTCCGTCGCACTTGCGCGCTTCCCACACTTTCATGTAGAGCGGCTTCGAGCGGGTCGGCGGCCGGTTGACGATTTGCAGCGACGAGGCGTCGCAGCCGAGCCGCGTTTCGATAAGACGCCGGACAGGCTCCAGCAGCTCCTGCTGCTCGCCGAGAATCAGCGTGTTGAGCGCGATCTCGTACTCGTGCAGGATGCGTTCGGCGCTGAATCCCGTCGAATAGTCGAGTCCGCTGAGCGAGCGGAACCACGAGTGCGCGACGACGATGTCGGAAGTGGCCTGCTCGTGCAGCAGCTTCCAGTCGCCTTCGTTGGCCGACTCGATCGGGACGAATTTCGAATGGTCGGACTCGTCCGTGTTCTTGACCATGAACATCACCTGTCCGGGCTTGCCGGCGAACCGCTTCTCGGCGGCTTTGACGATCCGATAGGCTTCTTGCTCGTTATCGACCTCGCCGTCGAGTACCATAACACCCGATAGCTGGAACGAGTTGTCGAGCCGGCTGATGTTCCAGCGGTCGGTCTTATAGGCGATCGCCGACACGTTCATCCCGGCGATGTAGGAGGGAAGGCCGTAGTGCTCGAGCATCGGCTCGTAGTCCTTATAGTGGATCAGACTGCGCAGCGTGCCGTCCTCGGCGGGCTCGAACAGCGGGTAGAGCGGTAGCTGCCGGGCCCGTCGGGCGTCGTAGGCCGTCCAGTCGTGGTGCAGGATCGCGTGCCGGCCGTCCCTTGCGACGCGGCAGCGCGAGGCGTCCTGATGGAACAGCGCGAGGAAGGAGCCCTGCGCGTCGGTCGCCGCTTCCAAAAAGGCGTTGCCGAACAGAGCCTTGTCGAAAGCCACTTTGTTGAATACCTGCCGCAGCGACTCGCCGCAGCCGTTGGCCCGCTCGACGAGTCCGGCCAGAGCCGGATTTTCCCGGTCGCAGACGAATCCTTTGCCCGAAATGTAGTCGGCTTTGTCATTGATAATCCGGCGGTGTGTCGTCGAGAGGCGGGACATCGCCGCCAGCGCGTTGGGAAACAGGTTGTCCGATCCCCAGCGCCAGTATCCCGTTTCTCGCCGGGCCGGGCGCTCCGGGAACGACCCGGACAGCGGGCCGAGGGGGGAGCGATTCGTTTCTGTCTTTGTTTTCATAGGCGTGAGGTTATGACGGAGGGCGTGCCGTTAGCCGGCCGCCCTCCGTGTCCGGACGACTGGCGGAGGATACCGTGCGGAAGAGTCCGCCGCGGCGGTTCCGCCTGCCGGTCGTCGCGTTCGGTCGAAAGACCGTCAGATTTTCGAGAACAGGTTGTTCAGGTCGTCCAGCAGCGGCCGGGCCTTCGAGACGTCTTCGCTCCGGAGCGTGACCGTCTCGCTCGTGGTTTCCGACAGCAGGCGACCGGTGGTGGCCTGAGCCGATGCGATCCGCAGCGGGCGCTCCTTGCCGAATTCCTGCGAGTAGCCGAGCAGCAAGGCGTCTCCGTTGATCGTGACGACGACGGCGATCAGGCCGCTACGCGATGCTTCGATGATCGCCTCGATCGCGGCGGCCGTGTCGGCGTCCATGCGCTCGAGCGTGAAGGTCAGCTCGTGCGCTACGGTCGGAGCGCCGTCCTTTGCCGCGATCGTCTCGCGATATTCGGCTCCGTCTTCCAGAAACTCGAATTTCGACAGGGAGGCTCCCTCGTCGAGCGTCAGCTCGGTGAATCCCTTGTCCAGCTCGCTATACGTCGCGGAGACGACTTCCCGCTGGTCGATCAGACCCAGCAGGCGGATTCCGCCGTTTCGCCGGCGGTGCTTTTTCGTGAAGTTGACCAGTGTCATGTCGTGTCGTTTTAGTCGTGGGTCAGACGGTGTACTCGAGCGAGGCGCCGTTTTTGAGTTCGATCGTCAGCCGGACCCGGTCGATCGCCGTTCCCGCAAGCGTTCCGCTATACGTGCCCTTTTCGCCGCTCAGCGCGACCGGCTC
>CABUJP010000047.1:0-16611 GCA_902491835.1 uncultured Alistipes sp.
TGTCGGGGTACCAGGATTCGAACCTGGGACCCCCTGCTCCCAAAGCAGGTGCGCTAACCGGGCTGCGCTACACCCCGAACTGAAAGTCCGTCCGCCGTCCGGGAACGGACCGTGCAAAAGTAATACGTTTTTCGGGATTTACCAACAAACGCCGGCACGGCTGCCGCAAGCCTCCCGCAGTCCCGGCCGCAACGGAATCCGCCGGCCGGTTTCCAAACGGGCATGTCGCTGGACATACGGACGGCGGAGTGTCAGAAAAACGCCGTTTCCGCACCGAGACGACACATACCGTCGGACAGGAACCAAACACACAGCCACTGCCCTCTCCCGGCCGTAAAGCGGCATTCAGAAAACCGTCCCGAACCGAAAAACCGAAACGGGCCGGTGCTATCGCACTCCTTCAGCGGGACCGCGGCGGTTCTGCCGCACGAAAGAAATCTCAAAGCGGCAGAATGACGATGCGGCTGCCGGGCAGATCGGGAACATAGAGCCGATCCCCGTCGAGCGACAGCCGCGCCGGACCTCCGATCGTTACTCCGGGATCGAGCAGGTGAACCTGTTTCTCCGCGAAGTCGTAGTACCCCACTTCGGAATCGACCCAGTTCGTAAAATAGAGGCGGCTGCCGTCGGCACTCAGCGCCAGACCGTCGTACTGTCCCGGCCGGTCGAACAGCTTGGTCGCCACAGGCGCCGCGATGCTTTCGATACAATAGATCGCATTGTCGGGTGTCGTCACGCCGTCGGGCGGGTAGGACGCGACGTACATCGTATCGCCGCGAATCGCAATGCCGTTGGCTCCGGGAATCGTCACGTACGGCTTGAGCGAGGCGGTGTCGATCGCATACGGGCGTGTCACGTCGAGCGAATAGATGCTTCCCGTGTTGGTCACTGTCACGTAAAGCGTATTTCCATGCAGGGCCATGTCGTTGACGTACAGCTCTCCGTCAGGGAAACGGACGATCTGAGGAGCGGCCGCCGTATCGCGCAAATCGTACACGGCCAGCTTGCCGACGTCGGCGATCAGCAGGCAGCTGTCCTTGACAAGCATGCCCTTCGGAGCCGACAGATTGCCGTCGGCGGGAATCAGCACGCGCGAGACGGTATCGGTAAATTCCAGCACATACCCTTTTCCCTCGGTATTGAGCGGGTCGAGCTCGCTCGATCCGAAACTGCCCACGAGCAGCTTTCCGCCCGAAGGAAATACCGCCTCAGCGAACCGTATCCGGTCGGTCAGCACGGCAGGCGCAGAATCAGTCTGCCGCTCGGCGCAGCCGGCCAGCGCCCAAGCGAGAATCGTGAAAAGAAAGCTTTTTTTCATATCGTTTTCTTTTTAAAGGTAAACTATCTTCATGAGGCGGGATTTGCTCGTCTCACCGTTCGTTTTCGTTTTTCCCGCAGCTACTCCTTTTATCCTTTTTCATTCTCATATTCATCCTCGTACTCGTCCTCATACTCATTTTTACCCTTGTACTTGCCATTGCTTCTCACCCATTCCAGGTATTCCTCTTCTCCCTCTTTTCTCCATCTTTCAAAATATTTTTCGTTTTCTCTTTCTTCTTCCTCCCAACATGCTTTTTCATAGGCGTTGCCCATAATGATTGCAATTATAGGGGACAATATGATAGAGAGGACGGCAAGAATATGAACGGCAATTAAAAACACCATCTCTCTTATCGGGTCTTTTTTACTCCAATCAGCCCACTGTTGGAATTTTCCTATGCACTTGTCTATTAGTTTGGGTTCACCTTCCATATCGGTATTTTTTTACGATTTCTTCCGTATTCTTGCCGAGAACAGAACGGGATACTTGAATATATCGATAAATAATACACCGTACTTATATTTTCGGCTTTTAGCTTTTCTAACTCATTTTTCCAAAACCATTACGATATGTCTACCGACTCAAACCAGCGGCTCGATGCGGTCGAACAACGGCCGGAAATCCTCGTTCCGAGCCGCCAGATAAGTATCGAATCCGCAGGCCTTCCCCGTATCGACGTTGGCCTGCGAATCGTCAATGAAAAGCGTCTGGGAGGGAACGATGCCCGACGACTCGATCATCCGACGGAAAATTTCTGCGCCGGGCTTGACCAATCCCATCTCGTACGACAGGAACAGCCGGTCGAAATAGGCGTCGATCGTCAGTCCCTGCTTGCGGAATACCCCGTTTTTCATATAGGTCATCATAATGGTATTGGTATTGCTGAGCATAAGGAGGCGGAATCCTCGGCGACGCAAATCGAGCAGCATGTCGAGCTTGTAGTCGGGTATGTCGAGCAGGAAACTGCACAAGGCCGCGTCGATCGCCTTCGGATCCACCGGACGACCTACCGAACGCGAAATCTCGTCGTAGAGCGCCTCGGGGCCGACCTCGCCCTTTTCGAGTTGCAACAGCACGCCCGACTGCCGGTAGGGATCGATCAGCGTTTCGATCTGTCCGTATCCTATCCTGCGGAAAGCCTCGATCGAACGCTCGAGACTATAGTCGATCAGCACGCCGCCCAGATCGAACACGATGGTCCGAAACTTTTTCATACATTTTGAGTTGGTGACATACAAAGATACGCAATTTCAAAATAATTCATATATTTGATTTACAAACGCCATACCGCACATGACGAGCCGCAATCCGATATACCGAGTCTACCGCTTCTACGCGGACGGCTTCCGGGCCATGACGCTGGGACGCACGCTGTGGGCGGTCGTGCTGATCAAGCTGCTCATCATGTTCGGCATCCTGAAACTTTTTTTCTTCCCCGATACGCTCGGCGAGTTCGAAAGCGAGCGGCAAAAGGGCGATTACGTGATCGAACGAATGCTGGATTCTAAACCTTAACGATATGATACTTACCTCTACCGATCTGATGAACGTGGTAGACTGGTCGCGGGCGCAATTCGCGATGACGGCGATCTACCACTGGCTGTTCGTGCCGCTGACGCTCGGGCTCGGTTTCATCTGCGCGATCATGGAAACGCTCTATTACCGCACGGGCGATCCCTTCTGGAAGCGCACGACGAAATTCTGGATCCGTATCTTCGCGATCAACTTCGCGATCGGCGTGGCGACGGGCCTGATCCTCGAGTTCGAGTTCGGCACGAACTGGTCGAACTACTCCCATTTCGTCGGCGACATTTTCGGAGCCCCGCTGGCCATCGAGGGCATTATGGCCTTTTTCCTGGAAGCTACGTTCTTCGCCGTGATGTTTTTCGGCTGGAACAAGGTATCGAAAGGCTTTCATCTGGCATCCACTTGGATCACGGCCATCGGCGCCAATCTCTCGGCGCTGTGGATTCTGGTAGCCAACGCATGGATGCAGTCGCCCGTCGGCACGACGTTCAACGTCGAGACCGCCCGTCAGGAGATGACCTCGTTCTGGGACGTGGTGCTGTCGCCGGTGGCGATCAACAAGTTCTTCCACACGGTCACGTCGGCCTACGTGCTGTCGGCCGTCGTAGTCGTCGGCATCAGCGCATGGTACCTGCTGCGCAAACGCGAGGAGCTGTTTGCGCGCAGGAGCATCGTCGTCGCGTCGGTGTTCGGGCTGTTCTTCTCGCTGACGGCCGCGATGACGGGCGACGGCTCGGCCGTGCAGGTGGCCCGGACGCAGCCGATGAAGCTGGCGGCCATGGAGGCCCTTTACGACGGGCGCGAAGGGGCCGGACTGGTCGCGGTCGGAGCGCTCCGACCGGTCGACAGGACCGTCCGCACGAGCGACGACAGCGCGTTCGCATTCCGGATCGAAATTCCGAAAATGCTGTCCCTGATGGCTTTTCGCGATGCGGACGCTTTCGTTCCGGGCATCAACGATCTGGTATACGGTAACGAAAAGTACGGCATTCCGTCGACCGAGCAGCGCATGGAGCTCGGACGGGAGGCCCTCGAGGCGCTCGAAGGCTACCGCGAGGCGCGGCAGACAGGCGACGAGCAGGAGCAAGCCCGGTTCCAAAAGCTGTTCGATCCGGACGATCCCGCCGGAAAGGCTTTTACCGAGAAGCAGTTCGCCTCGATCGGATACGGATTTCTCAAGGAGCCGACCGACGTCGTTCCGAACGTGCCGACGGTCTTCTACTCGTTCCGCGTGATGGTCGCTTTGGGCGGCTACTTCATCCTGCTGTTCGCCGCCATCCTGTTCTTCTGCTACCGGCGCACGCTGACCGGCAAGCGGTGGATGCTGTACGCGATGCTGTGGTCGATCCCGCTGGCCTACCTCGCGTCGGTGTCGGGCTGGATCGTCGCCGAGGTAGGACGTCAGCCGTGGACCATTCAGGACCTGCTGCCGACCGTAGCTTCCGTCTCGAAAATCAACACCGGCTCGCTGATAACGGCCTTCTTCCTGTTCGTCGTGCTGTTCACGACGCTGCTGATCGCCGAGCTGATGATCATGACGCGGCAAATCCGCATCGGGCCTGAGCCTCCCGACGCGCACGCCGCACAAGAACGAACCTCTATCGACAACCAATAACGGAAAGAGCTATGGATACGGTACATATTTTCCTGCAACACTACTGGTGGTTCATCATCTCGCTGCTCGGAGCGCTGCTGGTCTTCCTGCTGTTCGTACAGGGAGGACAAGCGATGCTCTACACGATCGGACGCACCGAAACGGAACGCAACCTGATCGTCAACTCGCTGGGACGGAAATGGGAACTCACGTTCACGACGCTCGTCACGTTCGGCGGAGCCTTCTTCGCGTCGTTCCCGCTCTTTTACAGCACGAGCTTCGGCGGGGCTTTCTACGTCTGGATGCTGATCCTGCTCGTATTCGTCATTCAGGCCGTTTCGTACGAGTACCGGCGCAAGCCGTCGAATTTTCTGGGCGAGAAGACGTTCAACGCCTTTCTGATCGTCAACGGCATAGCAGGGGCTTTCCTGCTCGGAACGGCCGTAGGCACGCTGTTCTTCGGCGCGCAGTTCACGGTCGACCGGGCCAACTTCGCAAGCACGGACGGATTCAACACCATCTCGCAGTGGGCCACTCCCTGGTACGGACTCGACGCGCTGGCCGACCCGCGCAACATTCTGCTGGGACTGGCCATTCTGTTCCTTTCGCGCGTACTCGGCCTGCTCTACTTCATGAACAACATCGACGAGCAGAGCATTTTCGACCGGTCGCGACGGCACCTGCGCTGGAACGCGGCGGCATTCGTCGCGACGTTCGTGGCCTTTCTGGTCACGCTGTTGCTCGCCCGGGGCTGGGCGGTCGATCCGGCAAGCGGCCGGATCAGCGAGGAGCCGTACAAGTATCTGCACAACCTGCTTGCGATGCCGGTCGTTTTCGTGCTGCTGGTCGCAGGCATTCTCTCCGTGCTGTGGGGCATCGCCGAGGGGCTGTTCCGCCGGGGCCGCCGGGGTATCTGGTTCGCCGGCGCGGGCACGGTGCTGACCGTGCTCTGCCTGCTGCTGACAGCCGGGTACAACGATACGGCCTACTACCCCTCGCTGACCGATCCGCAGAGCTCCCTGACGATCTACAACAGCTCTTCGAGCCGGTTCACGCTCTATGTGATGAGCATCGTCTCGCTGCTCATCCCGTTTGTGGTCGCCTACATCTGGTATGTCTGGCGGTCGATGAACCGGGTGAGAATCTCCGAGAAGGAGCTCGGCAAGGAGGATCATCCGTACTGATCGGGGCGAGCACTGGGGCCGACGGACTCAGACAAGCTGCATCTTGTCGATTCCGTCCGCTTTACGGCCACAGAGCGTCTCCGACGGTCCGGTGCGGCAAAAGAATTGCTATCGTTCCAAATTCAACGACCTAATAAAGAATCTTAACATGATCTGCCATGAACAGCACTACGCCTAAAACCGGCAAAATACTGGTGGTCGGCAGCACGAACACCGACATGGTCGTCAAGACGGACCATCTGCCGCGGCCCGGAGAGACCGTTCTGGGCGGCACGTTCCTGATGAACCCGGGCGGGAAAGGCGCCAACCAAGCCGTAGCGGCGGCACGGCTCGGAGCCGAAGTCACGTTCGTCTGCAAAACGGGCAACGACCTGTTCGGCGTTACCACCCGTCAGCAGCTCGCCGAAGAGGGAATCGATACCTCGTTCGTTTTCACCGACCCGCACGAGCCGTCGGGCGTCGCGCTGATCGCGGTGGACAAGCGGGCCGAAAACACGATCGTCGTCGCATCGGGAGCCAACGCCAGCCTGTTGCCGCTGGACATCAACAAGGCCCTTGCGGCGATCGACGCGTGCGATCTGGTGCTGATGCAACTCGAAACTCCGATGCCGACCATAGAGTACGTCGCGTCGCTGGCCGCCGAGCGCGGCAAGCGGGTCGTACTGAATCCGGCGCCGGCCGCCACGCTGTCGGAACAGTTGCTGAAAAATCTCTATCTGATAACGCCGAACGAAACCGAGGCCGAGCTGATTACGGGCATACCGGTCGAAGACGAGCGCTCGGCCGAGCAGGCCGCACGAACGATTCATCGGGCGGGCGTGCGGCACGTGATCGTTACGCTCGGCAAGAAAGGAGCGCTGCTGTGCGAAGACGGACGCTGCGAAGTGATCCCGGCTCATCGGGTCGAGGCGGTCGATACGACGGCCGCGGGCGACGTATTCAACGCCGGGCTGGTCGTGGCTCTGTCGGAAGGAAAGAATCTGGCCGACGCGGTCCGTTTCGGCGCCAAGGCCGCCGCTATCTCCGTGACGCGCATGGGAGCACAGGCTTCGGCCCCGTACCGCAGCGAAGCGGACGCGTTTTACGGATAAAACTACCCCGTGTCCTCTCGGATCGCAGGGACCGGCCTGAGAGCGCAGGAAGAAATACGCGAGGCCCCGACGGGACCGTGCCGGCATGATTCGAAACGCGTGAATGCAGGCGCGACGGTGTCGGGGCGGGGAACGCGCGGAACCTAACGAAAAACGGGAATACGGCGGGCGACCGGCTCCGTACGGCAAGCGAGCGGACGCCCCGAAAGATCGATCGAACCTTAAAAACCGAATAACCATGTACATCGTAAACAATTACACGCTGGCCGTGATTTTCTGCGTCGTGACGATGCTTTGCTGGGGCTCTTGGGGCAATATGCAGAAACTGGCCTCGAAAACGTGGCGGTACGAGTATTTCTACTGGGACTACGTGATCGGCGTACTGCTGTTCTCGATTCTGTCGGCCTTCACGCTCGGCAGCATCGGGAGCGAGGGACGCAGCTTTCTGCCCGATCTGGCTCAGGCCGACTGGAACAGCCTCGGCAGCGCCTTTCTTGGCGGCGTCGTGTTCAACGCCGCCAACATCCTGCTGGCGGCCGCTATCGCGATCAGCGGGCTGTCGGTAGCCTTTCCTGTGGGCATCGGGCTGGCGCTCGTGCTAGGCGTGCTGGTCAACTACTTCGGCGAGGCGAAAGGCCAGCCCCTGTTTATCCTCCTCGGCGTCGTGCTGATCGTCGTGGCGATCGTGCTTAACGGCATGGCGTACCGGAAAATGCTGAAAGGTACGCAGAAAGTACCGGCCAAGGGGATCGGTATCTCGATCGCGGCCGGAATCATCATGGCGTTCTTCTACCGCTTCGTCGCGGCCTCGATGGACCTGACCGACTTCGCCCATCCGGCCGCCGGCAAGCTGACTCCCTACACGGCGGTTTTCGTATTCGCAGTCGGAGTGTTCGCCAGCAACTTCATTTTCAACACGATCGCCATGAAAAGACCGGTCGAAGGCCCTCCGATCCGAATCGGAGGCTATTTCCGGGGCTCGGCAGGCACGCACATGGTCGGCATGGTCGGCGGAATGATCTGGTGTTTGGGCCAGTCGTTCAGCATGATCGCGTCGGGACAGGCCGGAGCGGCCATATCGTACGGTCTGGGGCAAGGCGCGACGCTCGTCTCCGCGCTTTGGGGCATTCTGGTATGGAAAGAGTTCCGGAGCGCTCCGGCCATATCGAAGTACCTGAACCTAATGATGTTCATCCTGTTCGTCATCGGACTCGGTTTCCTCGTTTACGCCGGAGCGTAGCCGGACGAAACGTAACAACGGACGGCCGTCGAAAGACGGTCGTCCGTCGTTGTATGGGATTCATAGACCGAAGGATTTCTGCGTTCACGATTGCCAAACTGCCCGTCCCCCATACCAGAGGGCCGCAAGTCGGAAGGACCGAAAATCCGCCGGTTTTCCGAAAGAAAGAATCAAAGCCAGGTAACGGAATCCGGAACCGAGCTCCTTTTTCGAGACAATATTCGCATGCGGCCTATACCGCTCCCGTCTTGCAGAGCCGAATTCTCCGGGTCGTTTCGGAAACGACCCGGAGAACCGTCGATCGAGCCGATAAGACGAAACTCGGAGATAGTCGTTACTCCTTTTCGATCAGATACTTCCAAAAGCGCGCGGGCATCTGCCGGCGTTGCAAGCGAGGATTGAGCCGCTCGGGAATCGCCAGCGCGTCGAAGTAGCTTTTCCACAAACGCTGGAAGGCAAGCTCGTCGGCATCGAGCAGATCGTCCGTCAACCGCTCGGACGGAGCGTCGGAAAGGCTCTCGAAAACGACCTCGCGGACCTCGCGCAAATCGTAGGCATAACCGTAGCGCCGCTTCAGATCGTAAACGAGCCATCTCTGGTCGGCGAAGCGATCACGGAAATAACCGACCGCGAGCGGCAGCGCATTGCACTTGGGCGATACGGGAGCATAATAGGAGCCGTCGGCCATCTTGCGCAAGCGGGCGAACTGAATCAGATGGTGCGCCTCGCGGGAAACCGTCCGGGCGATGTCGTGCACGGCGAGTACGTCCGCGTCGGTGAAGTCGGCCGACTTCTGCCCCGGCGAGTCGAATATCTTACGCATATAGCGCAGCAGCAACTCGTCGGCCCCTACGGACTCGGACAACCAAACGCGGAGGAGCATGTTGCGAAGACGCCGGGGCAGCTTTTTCCGCAACCCCTTCCATACCCGCTCCGCCCGGACCGGATCGGTCGTCGAGTCGAGCACCTCCCGGGCGAACATCGGGAGCGGCTCGCCCGGACCGATCAGGCGCTCGGGAAAGATCTTTCGGGAATAGGCGTCGAACACGACGGTGAGTAGCCCCTCGAACGTTCGGTCGTACCGGAAAACGATCATGCGTCGAACTCCATTATTCGGGAAATGCGAGCGTTAGCTGGCTGCCGTCGAGCGCGGCGCGGGACGGAGCCTTAGCCGTCAGTATCCGTCGCAAATGCTCGGGCCGCACCTCGTTGATCGTCCGCGCAGGTAGCTCTCCGCAAGCGATGAAATACTGCGCCTTTTTCACGACGACGCCCATTTTCTTCAAGGCCGAAAGCGTGATGCGGCCGAAGCGGCGCGACGAGACGATCAGCTTGGCCGACTTGACGCCGATCCCCGGCACACGCAGAATCATGGCGTAGTCGGCCCGGTTCAGGTCGACCGGGAACGCCTCCGGATGACGGAGAGCCCACGCCAGCTTCGGATCGATCTCCAGATCGAGCTGCGGATGCGCGTCATCGGCGATTTCGTCCGGACGGAACCCGTAGAAGCGCATCAGCCAATCGGCCTGATAGAGCCGGTTCTCGCGCACCAGCGGCGCCTGCTTGAGCGCCGGCAAACGGTTGTCGTAAGCGTTGACCGGAATAAAGCCCGAGTAATAGACCCGTTTCATCGACGGGCGCTCGTACAACGAGGAGGCCAGCCTGAGAATCTGGCTGTCGCTCTCGTCGGTCGCCCCGACGATCATCTGCGTGCTCTGCCCGGCCGGGGCAAAGCGAGGCGCGTGGCGGAACAGACGGCGTTCCTCGGTGCTCGCAAGCACGCCCTGCTGAATATAGCCCATCGGCGCATAGACGCTCGCATGGTTCTTCTCGGGCGCCAGTCGCCGCAGATTCTCGTCGGTCGGAATCTCGACGTTGACACTCAGGCGGTCGGCGTAGAGGCCCGCCTCGTGCACCAGTTCGGCACTCGCCCCCGGGATACTCTTCATATGAATGTAGCCGTTGAAACGATGCACGGTCCTCAGCTCGCGAACCACCCGGACCATACGCTCCATCGTGTAGTCGGGGTTACGCAGCACGCCGGAGCTGAGAAACAGGCCCTCGATGTAGTTGCGGCGGTAGAACCCGATCGTCAGATCGACCAGCTCGCCGACCGTGAACGAGGTCCGGCGGATGTCATTGCTGCGGCGGTTGATGCAATAGGCGCAATCGTAGACGCAATGGTTCGTCAGCATGATCTTGAGCAGCGAGACGCAGCGCCCGTCGGCCGTGAACGTATGGCATATGCCCCACCCCGACGCGCTTCCTACGCCCCCTTCCCTGTGACGGCGGGTCACGCCGCTCGAAGCGCAGGAAACGTCGTACTTGGCCGACTCGGCCAGCACGGTGAGCTTATCCAGAATACCACTTTTCATACGAGACAAAGAAAAGCATTCCGAAGGGATTTTCCGCTTCGGACCCGGACGTTTTCCTCGGAAAAAATCGGGCGGAAAGATAAGCGGAACACAGTCAGAAGAATACATTTTTCCGAAACGGGCTACCGTCGTGCTGTCCGGAACCGCTCCGGCTCCGGGGGAAAAACAAAGGCGCAAACAGTTAATTAACAAGAATATAAAACGAGCCGAATACCGGACGAATGAAACAACAGGCTCACTACGAGCGAAAAGTTCTCCGGCAGGGTAAACACCCCATGTCTATGTCTCCAGCGATGCGAAGCCCTTATGCTACGAAAAAGCAGAAGTCGTTCCCAAGGAACGAGAAACGGACCGGTCCCCGCACCCGTCCGCTGTCGTAAAAGCAGCTTTCCGCCCCGCATGCCCGGAACCTCAGAGCCGCCGCCCGCTTCATGTTATCGTCCGCGGGACATCGCCGGCCGGAGCGGCCCGGACACAAAAAAGCCGGAACCGCTTTCCGGTCCCGGCTCTATCGTTGCCCGCAGCCGAACGCGACGCTATTCAGCGGACGGCCGGGCCTGCATGACCATCAACAGTTCGCCGTCGCGCATCAGCATCAGCAGATCGCCATCGATACGGTACGAGTCGATGCGGTCCAGTTCTTTGATAAATCGGTCTTCCTGCGCCTGATCGGGACAAAAGGCCCGCGTCGAGGCGACGGACTCGATTTTCATGCCGCCCTTGTCGGTCACCGAATAGTTGCCCATGATCGAATTGCAGTCACCCCGGCCGCCGAACCGGCCCTCCTCGGTGCCGAAAACCAGTTGGTAATTGTCTTTGGCCTGAAAAGGCCGTCCCTGCCACTCGACGAGCGACCAGGTAGTTCCCGTCAGCGGCTTAGCGTTTTTCCTGCCCTTGCGGCAAGAACAGCAAGCGGCCACCGACACGGCCAATGCGGCAATCAGCAGTAAACGAACTGTAGTCTTCATAATTCCTCTTGTTTTTTCCTATCCGTTATCGAATGAATTTCTGCGGTAAAAATACGAAATATTTCAAAGGGCGGAACGTACTTGCCCGGTTTTACGCTAAATTTGCGAAAAACCGAACCCGTCCACATCGAGCCATGAAAAAAATCATCTCCACTGCGGCGGCCCCGGCGGCCGTAGGCCCCTACTCTCAGGGAGTCGAGGCATCGGGCGCCACGCTGTACGTCTCGGGCCAGCTCCCGATCGACCCGGCCAACGGCACAATGCCCGACACCGTCGAACAGCAGACCGAGCAGGCGCTACGAAACGTCGAAGCGATCCTCAGCGAAGCGGGATACTCGCTCTCGGACGTCGTCAAATCGGTCGTCCTGCTCGCCGACATGAACGACTTCGCCGCAATGAACGTCGTCTACGCGCGTTTCTATGCAAAAGACATGCCCGCCCGCGTCTGCTACGAGGTAGGGCGCCTGCCGATGGGCGCGCGCGTCGAAATCGAAACGATCGCTGTCAAGTAGCAAGCGGCCTCCGGTGCGAACGTCCTTCAACGGAGCGGCCAGAGCCGTTCCGGGAGCAGACATGCCCCGATACGGAGAAAGGGGCTTATCGGTCATCAGGGAAAGATTCGGGAAACAGACCGGATCTCGCAAAGAACCTGTCCGCAGACGTGAAGCGGAACACATGCCAAGCGCCGCCCGGAATCAGCCGGTCTGCAAATCGAAAGCCCCTTGGCTGCACAGAACCCGGCCGGGCCATAAAAGACAACGGAGTACGGGCGGACTTACGGACCGCGCTCCGTTCCGCAACACCAGACGCCGCTCATGCGAATCGTAAGACCCGCTTGAGGCGATACCGAGCACAACGCGGCATTCCCCTGAGCAGATACGCTCCCTCGGTCTGCGGACCGAAATCCGGCCGGACAAGCGAATGCTCACCCGCAATGGCAAACGGCATGTCAGCAGACGGCAGGAGACCGTAAACATAAAAAAGAGGGCCGGACCGTATCAGATCGGGCGACGATTGTGAATCGCATGGGCGATAGTCAGCTCGTCGGCATAGTCGAGCTCATCGCCGAAGCCGATACCGCGGGCGATCGACGTGACGCGCACTCCCTCGCAGGAGGAGAGACGCCGCGTAATGTAGAAAGAGGTCGTCTCGCCCTCGACCGTCGTGCTCAGCGCGAGAATCACCTCGCGCACGTCGCCTCGGGCGATACGGTCGAGCAGCAGGTCGATCTTCAGGTCCGAAGGGCCGATGCCCTGCATGGGCGAGATCACGCCGCCCAGCACGTGATACAGCCCGTTATACTGACGGGTATTCTCGATCGACAGCAGGTCCTTGACCTGCTCGACGACGCAGACGGTCGACGCATCGCGCGACGTATCGGCGCAAATCTCGCAAAGATCGTCGTCCGACAGATTGTTGCACCGGGAGCAATAGCGTATGTCGGTCCGGAACCGGGAAATCGATTCGGACATCAGCTCCACGTCGCGGGGCTCCATGCGCAGCAGATGCATAGCCAACCGCATCGCCGTGCGTCTGCCGATACCCGGCAGGCGGGACAGCTCCGATACGACCTCGTCCAAAAGTTTCGACATATCGGCTAATCGATCATTTCGATGGCCGAAGCCTGAATCCAACCCTTGTTTCCGTCGGCGATCACGATTTCGCGCCAGTCCCCCAGCGAGTTGCGGACGCCGACCTTAGTGCCCTCATGCAGCACGAAAATATCGGTGCTCGAGGCGTCGGGCGAGCTTTTGACCGGCGCGGCCGAGCTCATGACGACCGCCTCGTCGGGATGCAGGCGGGCCTTGCGCCCGGCCGACGCGTACGCGACCGAAACGACGAAAAGCAACAGCGAGACGAGCGCTCCGCAGAATCCGGCCTTTTGGAGCGAAACACGCCTCAACAGCAGATACACGCCCGTGCAGAAAAGCATCAGCGCGAAAAACACGAGGCTCAGCACAGCCCACGTGTTGCTTCCGACGGAACGGCCGAGCGACACGATCCACCGCTTGACGAAAAAGACGGGAACCGACTCGATGCGGTCCTGTGTGCGGGCCTCGGCGATCGACAGGTTATAGCGGATATCCTCGTCGCCCGGAGCGAGCCTGAGTGCCTTCCGGTAGTTGAGTATGGCCCGCCCGTTCATACCCCGCTTGAAATAGGCGTTGCCGAGATTCAGATAGAGCTGGGCGCTCTCGTACCCTTCGCCGAGCAACCGCTCGTACCCCTCCGCGGCAGCCGGATAGTCGGCATTGACGTAAGCCGTATTGGCGTCGTTCCATATCTTCTCCGTATCGAGCGGGGAGGCGGCCCGAGCGCACAGGCCCGACAGCAGCGCCAGCACAAGAAATATCCTTTTCATCGCCATTACTTTTTAATCAGGGATTCGAATTTCGACAGCATCCGCACGGCCTCGCCGTAGAGCTCGGTCATCTGCACGGAGGCCGAGGGAGAATACTGCGCGTACTCGCAATCGGAAATGATGCCGATATAGTGGTTGGCCAGCTCGGCGGAAATGCCGCGGCGGAGAATCTCCTCGCGGATATTGTCCTTGGTGAGGTTGGCCACCGGAATATTCAGCTTGTCACTCATGTACCCCCACAGCGCTCGAAGCATCTCCTCGTAGAACTGCTTCTCCTCTCGGGCTGCCATATGATCGTGCGCGGCCCGCAAGCGCTGGAGAGCGACCTTGCTCGCCTTGCGGTTGCGCACCAGCGTCACGTTCCGCATGTCGCGCAGATGCTTTTTCAGGTAGAGGTAAACCGCGACGAACAAGGCCAGCAACACGGCGAGCATCCCGAAGTAGGCGGCGCTCCCGAACAGCAGGCTCCCCTTGCGCGAAAGGCCCGAGTCGCCGAGCCGGATGAACCGGATGTCACTGTCGAGGATTTTCAGGTCCTCCCGGCCGATGCCGCTGACGATCCCGCCGCCGGAGCCTCCGCCCGTCGAATCGGGCAGTACCTCGACTCCGAAAGGCGGCGTAGTCAGCGTGACGTACTTGGCCGCATCGGGATCGAAATAGCTGAACTCGACCGAGGGAATCGAGTAATTGCCCTCCGCCCGGGGGATGAAGGGAAACTCGAACTGCTTGTAGCCGGATATGCCCGAGGCATTATGGCTGAGGCTCTCGGTCGACTTCCCGTTGCCGTAGGACTCGAACGAGGCGGGCAACTCGGGCTTCGGAGCCTGAATCAGCGGCAGGTTACCGCTTCCCGACAGCTTGAGCAGATAGGTATCGGAAGCATTGGCCGTCACGGTCTGCTTGTCGAGGCTGCCGTTGAGTTGGAACTTGCCGACCGCGCCGTTGAACGAAGCCGGTGCGCCGGCGGGAAAATCCCTGACCGTCACCGGTACGGGCGCTGCAGACAGATTCTTGCGCACCTCCTGCACCGACTGGCCGCCGAAGAAATCGTCGAAAAGCGACTGGCTGTGGCTACGCGACTGAACGACGATCTGCGCGACGACCGTCATGCTGCTCTGCTCGATATGCAGCGTACCCGACTGCTGGGGGTAAAGCAGCACCTCTTTCACGACGCGGGCATCGTAGACCTTGCCGTTCAGCGTCTCCCGCTGCCAACTGTAACCGTCGACGTTGAGCTCCTGCGCCCAGAAACCGTTGAAAGCAGGATACTTGACGCTTTCTATTCCGCTCAGCTGCACCCGCGTATAAAGTTTGAAGGCTACCCGTACGGGCTGCCCCTTGTACACATTGTTCCGATTGACGGTCACCCGCAGCAGGATGTCGTCCGGAGCCAGCTTGCCGCTCCGGGCTTCGGCTCCCGCTTTCTTATCCGCGCCTCCGGCGGAAGCGCCGCCCTGTCCGGGCATCGCTTCGCCCGACACCACCTCGATCGTCAGCGGCTGAGTCGAGTAGGTCTTGCCCTCGACCTGTACGGACGCGGCCGAGATGGTAGCCAGCCCCTCGTTCTGGGCCTGCAGGACATAGGTATAGGTAAACGAAACCGTCTTGCTGACATGACCGTTGACGATCGACACGGAGGTCCCCTCCGAGGTTGTCGGGCCGGCCAGCACGTCGAACCCGCCGAATGCGGGAGGCGTAAACCCGTCGGGCTTGGCATTCACCGTAAACTCGATTCGGAAAGCCTCGCCCACGGCCACCACGCCCGGAGCGCCGACCTCGAAGTCGACTTTCTGGGCCCGCGCCGGAGACGTCAGCGACAGCAGCGCCGCCACCGCAAGCAGGTATTTCATCGCACGTAACATATTTGAACAGATCAATTAGCTGCAAAAATAACGGTTTTTAGCGAAACGGAAAATCCCGGTCCGCTATTTCGGACAACCTCCCGATAGAACGCGACCGGCCTTCCGTTTATTATTTCCGAACGATTCGTTCCGAACGCGGCGATCGGTTTGCTCCATGGCGCAAAACAGCCGGAGGGCGTTCCGAGAATCGATCTCGGAGTGCCCCCCGGCCAGCTTTCCGGACTTTTTGCAAAAAGAAGTCCTATTTCTTGAATTCGGCGAAAAAGTCGTTGCCCTTGTCGTCGACGATGATAAAGGCGGGGAAGTCCTCGACGTAGATCTTGCGCACGGCCTCCATGCCCAGCTCGGGGAAATCGACCACCTCGACCTTCTTGATGCTGTTGCGGGCCAGCACGGCGGCCGGACCGCCGATCGAGCCGAGGTAAAAGCCCCCGTGCTTCCGGCAGGCATCGGTCACGGCCTGCGAGCGGTTACCCTTGGCCACCATCACGAGCGAGCCGCCGTGATCTTGGAACAGGTCGACATAGGGGTCCATGCGGCCCGCGGTCGTCGGGCCGAAGCTGCCCGAAGCCATGCCCTGCGGCGTCTTGGCCGGACCGGCGTAATAGATCGGATGATTCTTGAAATACTCGGGCATCGGCTTGCCTTCGTCGAGCATCTGCTTGATGCGGGCATGGGCGATGTCGCGCGCGACGATCAGCGTGCCTTTCAGGTTCAGGCGCGTCTTGACAGGATATTTCGACAGAATTTCGCGCACCTTGTCCATTCCCTCGTCCAGATCGATGTCGACGGCAGGCTTCATGCCCGGAGCGGTCTTAGGCAGGAAACGGGCCGGATTCTTCTCGAGCTGCTCGAGGAAAATACCGTCCTCGGTGATCTTGGCCTTCACGTTGCGGTCGGCGCTGCAGCTCACGCCGATGCCTACGGGACACGAAGCCGCGTGGCGCGGCATGCGTATCACGCGCACGTCGTGCACGAGGTACTTGCCGCCGAACTGGGCGCCCACGCCGCTCTCCTGACAGATTTTCAGCACCTTCTCCTCCCATTCCAGATCGCGGAACGCGCGGCCGCCCTCGTTGCCCGACGT
>CABUJP010000048.1:0-16447 GCA_902491835.1 uncultured Alistipes sp.
CGATTTCCAGTTCCTGCGCGCGGGCCGCGATCTGGCGCAGCGCATCGATGTAAGCGTCCCGGTCGGTCATGTACGAGGCTCCGAGCTCGGCGCTGTAATAGATGCCGCAGTTGAAGCGGATGAGGCCGATTCCTTCTTTCTTGAGCAGCTCGAGCGTTGCGAAGGAGTCCGACAGGTCGATCCGCAGTCCGTCGTCTGTGAATTTGAGCGCACAGTTGAACAGGTCGTAACAGTTCATGCCGATGTCGCGGTACTTGCGCCCGGCCAGAAAAATAGTCGGCTCGCGGTTCGGGTCGTCCTTCGCCCGCTCGACATAGAGGCCCTTGCGCGCTCCGGAATCGTTCCAATAGGTTTGTACGGTTTCGTTCGTTCGCGATGCGGAAGCCGCCGCGAGACAAGGACCCGCCATGGCCGCTATGGCCAGTACGGATCGGTAAAGCATTCGTTTGGTCATTTCTATTTGGGTTTTCATGGCAAAAATAAGACATCCGGACCGTAGGAGCAAGGCTGCGGCCGGCTTTTTCTTTGTCTTGACGGCGCCACCGAGGCACTTCGTCAGGTGGCTTTATTGATTGTCTGTGGTTTATGCGATGCGGAAGGCGCGTTTTAAAATCCGTAGGCGGGCGGTTTCGGCGGATAGTCGAATAAATCTTTTTCCGAACAGTTGCATTTTAAGCGTAAATTTTATTATCTTTGCACCGCGTTTGAACGGAAGTGGCCCCGAGGTCGGTTTGAACGCGGAACTCGTTCGGGGTGTAGCGCAGCCCGGTTAGCGCGCCAGCTTCGGGAGTTGGAGGTCCCGGGTTCGAATCCCGGTACCCCGACCAAATTCAAATCCGCTTATTTAAGCATCGAGCCCTTGCATCCCGAGCAAGGGCTTTTTTATTCTTTGTGGCCGAGGGATATCCCGTGAGGGCCGATACGCTTTCCCGATCGGAGTTCCTGAAAAAAGCGAACATATGCGGAACGGTCGTTAGGGAAGTACAGTCGTCAGAGAAATAAAAAAGTGGCGGCCGCCCGCCGTTGGGGGGGGGCGGCTGCCGGGAAAGGGAGCTTTTTTCAGGCCGTAAGCGAGAAAAGGATGGTGCAGAGAATGGATGCGACAAACAGAATGCTGAGCGCCAGTGTGATCGTGTCTGTTTTTTCGAGTGTGGTCGATTGCTTTTTTTCCATAACCTTTTTATTTTTCGTTGATTGCTTCCTTATGCGGGTTTTGCTCTCCGTTCGTTGAAAGAGACCCGGTAGGACGCGATGCAAAATCGGAGCCGTTTTGTCCGTTTCCGACCGTTCGTAGACTGCCCGTGCCGGCCTGTCGACAGGCCGGGAAAGATTCTCAGCCGGTTGCCTTGCGGAAAATGTCCCGTTTCTTTCCTGTGCGGGCAGTCTGCCCGGGATGCGATGCCTGTAGTGTCGAGTGCCGGACGGCTTTCGCGAGCGCCGGGGCCGTTTTCTCAAGCAACGGCTTGCGCTGCCCGCTCCTGTTCCGGATCCGTTCGCACGGACTGTCTATCGGCTTCCGAGATGTGGAATAGGCGTTAGGCAAGGCGGTTTCGGCAGTTCTTGACGCGACCGCTCACGGGATTCCGCAGCCTGCGGCAAAGGGCTTCGGACTTTTTCCGTCTCGGTCGAATCGCCTTTTCGTCCGGACGTTTTTTCTTTCAGGATGCTTTGTTCCGATATATTCGCTATCTTTGCGGACGTGTCGAGGCTCGATCCCGACGGGCGGACCGTCCGGGAGACGAATGAGGGAACGCCGTGCGAATCGGCGACAGTTACCGCTGCTGTATGTCTCGGCTTCTTTTCGGTCCGGGTGGCCGGCAGAAGCGAAACGTTCCGGAACGGATGCCACTGGCCTTTGGGCCGGGAAGGCTTCGGAGCGGAGACGAGTCAGAAGACCGGCCCGGCACGTTTCGATTACAGCCTGCGGTGTATGGGCCGGTAATCCGTCCGGGGTTTCTCCGCGGACCGGTTTTCCCTGTGGCCGTGCTGTATGATAATGTACGGCGATTATGAAAAGAAGAATCCTTGTCGCGCTGCTGGCGCTGCTTCCTGCTTTCGGGATCGTGACGTCCTGCATGGACTACGGAGCTCGGGCTCCCGAAAAGATCGGCGCGGACGGCCGGGGGCTGTTCATTACCAACGAAGGAAATTTCATGTACGGCAACGCCTCGCTGTCGTACTACGACATCGACTCGATGCGGGTGGAGAACGAGGTATTCCGCCGTACGAATACGATCAAGCTGGGCGACGTGGCCCAGTCGATGGCGATCCGCAACGGGCTGGGGTATGTGGTCGTCAACAATTCGGGCGTCATATTCGTCATCGATCTCGATACGTTCGAGCTCAAGGGAATGATCGAGGGGCTGCTTTCGCCCCGCTACATCCATTTCCTGAGCGACGAGAAGGCCTATGTGACCGACTTGTACGCTTGGCACATCACGATCATCAATCCGAAGACGTTCGAAATCACCGGCCGCATCGACGTGAAGATACCGGGCAAGAATCAGCCGTCGACCGAACAGATGGTGCAGTACGGCGATTTCGTTTTCACGAACTGCTGGTCGTACGACAACAAGATACTGGTCATCGACACGCGCTCCGACAGCGTCGTCAACTACATCGAGGTCGGCAAGCAGCCTACCTCGCTCGCGCTGGACCGCTTCGGCAAGATATGGACCGTCACCGACGGCGGCTATCCCGGAAGTCCTTACGGACAGGAGGCGCCGGGGCTCTACCGGATCGACGCCGCCACCCAGCAGGTCGATAGGGCTTTCATGTTCCAGTTCGGCGACCGGGCGTCCGAGGTTTGCCTGAACGGCACGCGCGATACGCTTTATTTTATCAAGGACCATATCTGGCGCATGGACGTCCGCTCCGAGTCGCTGCCCGAAAAGCCGTTTTTGGAGAATATGACCGGCAATTACTGGTACGGACTGACGGTCGATCCCCGGACCTCCGAGGTCTATCTGGCCGATGCGCTCGACTATGTGCAGCCCGGCTGGGTTTTTCGCTACTCGGCCCGGGGCGAGCTGCTCGACAGCTTTCAGGTCGGCATCATCCCCGGGGCTTTCTGCTTTAAATGATGACTGTTATGAACCGATTGTATCGAGCCGCTCTGGCGGCTGCGCTGACACTGACGACAGCCTCCCTGAGGGCGACGGACGGGACTGTCTGCGGATCTCCCGAGGAACCTCTTCCCTCGCGCACGATTCGGCTGAGGGAGGCCGTTGTGACCGGACGGCGTCTGGCCGACATCGGAGTGACGAAGATGAATCTCGATTCGGTGGCGTTGCGCCAGAACGTGACCAACAGCTTGGGCGACCTGCTTTCGCAGAGCACGCCGATATTCATCAAGTCGTATGGCCGGGGAACGCTGGCGACGGCCTCGTTCCGGGGCACGGCTCCCTCGCATACGCAGGTGACGTGGAACGGCATGAAGATCAACTCGCCCATGCTCGGCATGGTCGACTTCTCGCTGATCCCGTCCTATTTCATCGACGAGGCGAGCCTCTATCACGGGGCCGGCTCGGTCGGGGTGTCCGGAGGCGGTCTGGGTGGCGCGATCACGCTGGGGACCAAGCCGCTGGGCGAATCGGGAGCCGGCGTGCACTTCATTCAGGGCATCAGCAGCTTCGATACCTACGACGAGTTTCTGCGCTTCACCTACGGCACCCGGAAGTTCGAGTCCTCGACCCGCGTGTGCTACGTGACCTCCGACAACGATTTCAAGTATCGCAACTATGATAAGTACGAGCAGGTCGACGGACAGTGGGTCTATCCGATGGAGCGGAACAAGAACTGCTCGTACCGCGATTTCCACCTGTTGCAGGAGTTTTATTATCAGCCCGACGAGCGGAACCGCTTCGGACTGGCGGCCTGGATCACCGACTCGCGGCGCGGTATTCCGATGCTGACGGTGGACTACAAGGAGGAGGGACAGGCCCGCTCGACGCAGGACGAGACGACGCTGCGCGCGGTCGCCTCGTGGGACCGGCGCGACGACAGGCTGAAAATGGGCGCCAAGGCCGGCTATATCTATTCCTATATCCTGTACCGTTACGACGGGAATCCCGATCCCGACAGCGGCGAGCTGCAGCAGATGATCCACTCGCACAGCCGGATCAACACCGGCTACGGCCAGTTCTATGCCGAATACTATCCTACGCCGAAGTGGGCGCTGACGGCCAATGCGTCGGTCAATGTCCATTCGGTAAGTAGCTTGGACGATCCCGATCTGGGCGGAGCGCAGCCCGAGGATACGATCCGGCTCGGCTACGACAAGGTTCGGGCCGAAGTGTCGCTGCTCGCTACGGTGAAGTACCGGCCTCACCCGCGTCTGGGGCTGGGTATCGACCTGCGCGGCGAGAGTTACGGACGGAACCTGACGCCGCTGATTCCGGCCGGATTCGTCGATTACACGCTGTGGCCCCGGTTCGGCGTCGTGCTCAAGGTTTCCGTCGCCCGCAATTACCGCTATCCGTCGCTGAACGACCTCTATTTCAAGCCGGGCGGCAACGACTCGCTGAAAACCGAGAAGGGGTATACCTACGAGGGCGGCATGGAGTTCCGCGTGAAGGAGGGCGCGTTCGATTTCGGCGGCGAGGCTACCGTCTACAATTCGCATATACGCGACTGGATCGTTTGGCTGCCGACGTTCAAGGGTTTTTGGACGCCGCTCAACGTCAAGAAGGTGCACAGCTACGGCGTCGAACTCCGGGGCGACTTGTCCGTGAGGCTGGGGCGCCGCTGGGCATTGAGTCTGAACGCTTTCTGGGCTAAAACCCGCTCGATCAACTGGGGCGATCCGAAGGAGTGGTACGACCAGTCGATCGGCAAACAGCTCGTTTATGTTCCCGAGTATTCCTCGGGCGTTACCGGAAGGCTTTCGTGGCGCGGATACGAGCTGACCTACCGGTACAACTATTACAGCGAGCGCTATACGACGTCGAGCAACGAGAAAGGCTCCAGCCTCTATCTGCTCGGCTCCTACTACATGAACGATCTGGGCCTGGGCAAGACGTTCCGCATGAGCGTAGGCGAGCTGTCCGTCAAGTTTTGGGTCTACAACCTGTTCGACGAGGAGTACGTCTCGGTGCTTTCCCGGCCGATGCCCGGCCGCAATTTCGGCCTGTTCATCGGCATCACGCCGCGCTGGGTCAAGAAAAAGCGTTAGTCGGCCTGCCGTTTCCTTATTTTTTCGTGATTTTTCCGCCGGGGAGGGAAGGGCCCGGCGCTCGTCTTGCTGTGTCGTCGGTGGAGAACTTGGTTACGGACACGTTCGGATACCATCTCGGATATCGTGATATCAGAAAAAAACGTTCCGGCCGTCGGCCGGAACGTTTTTATTATAAACGGGCGCTCGTCCCGGTTCCCTATTTCTCGACCCAGTTCGTTTCCGCGTCTTTCGTATAGCAGGGTAGCGTTCCGACTCCGCCCATGAAATAGGTCGCGTCCGGATCGAAGTCCTGCGGAACGTAGATCGTTTCGAGCCGGTTGCCTTCGGCCGCGATTTTCGTCAGCGAGAACGGCGACAGGTCGAGTTCTCCGCTCAGCTCGTTGTTGGCGAAGCGCAGTTCCCACAGCCGCGTGCACCCGTCGAGCACGAGACTCGTCAGGCTGTTGTCGCCGCACAGCACACCACCCACTTTCGAGCAACCGGTCAGGTCGAGCGACGTCAGTCGGTTGCCGCTGATTTCCAGCCAGTAGAGGTATTTTTGTTTCGACAGGTCGATGTCCGTCAGCTGGTTGTCTTTCAGATTGATGTAGAGATAGGGCAGTCCTGCGTCCTCGTACCCGCTTCCGGAAGGGCTCGGCGTGTCGAACGTCTTGTCGCCCATATCGATCGATGCGATCCGGTTGCCGGACGCCATCAGGTAGCCGATCTTCGTGTTGCTCACGTCGAGCGCGTCGATCCGATTGTTCTGGCAGTCGAGCTGTTCCAGCGCGACGCTCTGCGTCAGATCGAGCTGCCCGAGCTCGTTGTAGGCGCAGTGGAGTGTCCGCAGTTTCGGACATTTCGTCACATCGAGCGCCGAGAGTGAGTTATGGTCGCAGTTGAGCATCTCGAGCTCCGGATTGTTCGTTACGTCGAGCGTTTCGATCTTCGGGTTTCCGTTGGCGGAGATTATTCTCAGTTTCGGATTGTTCGACACGTCGAGCTCGTCGAGGCCGAAGCCGGGATAGTTGCTGCTCGTGCAGTTCAGTTCCTCCAGCTCGGGATTACGGCTCAGGTCGATATGCTCGATCGGAGTCAGGTCTCCCCAGCGCGTGTGGCAGCACATGCCGAAATCGAGTTTTTTGAGATTCGGGTTGTTCGTCACGTCGAGCTCGCTGAGATTCAGGTAGTAGACGCTGAGCGTTTCGAGCTTCGGATTGTTCGATACGTCGATTTTCGTAATGCCGTCGTCGTCGGTCATGGCACCGCTGTTCATGCCGCACAGCAAGTGGACCAGCTCCGTGTTCTGCGACACGTCGATCGACGAGAGGCGGTTGCCTTCGCAGTTGAGTATCTGCAGATCGCGTAGCGGAGTCACGTCGAGCGATGCGATCCGGTTCGACTTGCACCAGAGGGCCCGGAGTTTCCGGTTGTTCGTCACGTCGAGCGACGTGAGCTGATTGCTTATGCAATTGAGGCTTTCGAGCCCCGTAAAATACTCGATGCCTCGGAGCGACTTGATCGACTGGCCGCTCAGTTCCAGTTCGGTGACCAGCGCGGCTTCCCAAGCCTGCAGCTTTCCGTCGTTGTTCTTGTCGTAATACAGGGCAAGGGCTTGGAACTTGGAGTCCTCGAACTCGACCACCTCGTCGGGATCGTACTCGGCCGCATCCTCGGAACCCGTTACCGTGCACGTCGCCTGGACGGCTTCGTTGCTGCGGAGCCGAACCGTGATGACGGCATCGCCCGCGCCGTGCGCCGTTACGTTGCCTGACCCGTCGACGGTCGCCACTTCGGCGTCGGAGCTGCTCCATGCGAAGTCCGGCTTTTCCGTCGCGTTGTCGGGCGTGACCGTGACGGTCAGCTGCACCGTCTGTCCGATCTGCACGGTTTTCGTCTCGGCGATCGAAATGCCCGTGATCGGCACGGCTGCGCCATCGTCTTTCTGGCAGCTCGTGAGAACCGTTGCGAATGCGAGAGCCAGCAATGTTGAAATTCGTTTCATCGTTTTTTATGTTTTATAGTCGTTGTATCGCTTTTCCCTGCGTGGCGGATATCCGTCCGGATATCGGCCCGATGCGGCCGGTCCCGTAAGAAACGAACGGGGAGCCGTTGAATCCGTCTTTCGGCGGTCATCCTGCTCCTCGTTCTTAGCCTGCGGCGGCGGGCCGTATCCGCTGCCGGCAGTCGTTTCCGTATTCCGGATGCCCGGTTCTTGAGAGACCTCGCAGTCCGTTCATCTAATTATTTTTCGACCCAGTTCGTTTCCGCGTCTTTCGTATAGCACGGCAGCGATCCCGTACCTCCCAGGTAGTATTTTTCGTCCGGGTCGAATCCCTGCGGGACGTAGATCGTCTCCAGCTGGTTGCCCTGAGCCGAAATTCTTCTTAGCGAGAGGGCCGACAGATCGAGCTCGCCGCTCAGCGCGTTGTTCACGAAGTGCAGTTCCCACATCCGTGTGCATCCTTCCAGCACGAGGCTCGTCAGGGCATTGTTGTTGCACAGTACGCCCCCCACTTTCGAGCAGCCGGTCAGGTCGAGCGACGTCAGCCGGTTGCCGCTGATCTCCAGCCAGTAGAGGTATTTCTGCTTCGACAGGTCGATGCTTTCGATCCGGTTCGAGTTCAGATTGATGTAGAGGTAGGGCAGCCCTGCGTCGTCGTAGCCGGTCGTAGGATCGCTCGGCGTGTCGAACGTCTTGTCGCCCATATCGATCGATGCGATCCGGTTGCTGGGCGCCATCAAGTAGCTGATCTTCGTGTTGCTCACGTCGAGCGCGTCGATCTGGTTATTCTGGCAGTTGATCCATACCAGCTCGGCGCTTTGCGTCAGGTCGAGCGTGCCGATTTCGTTGTAGGCGCAGTAAAGCGTATCGATTTTCGGACATTTCGTCACGTCGAGCGCCGACAGCGAGTTGTGGCAGCAGTTGAGCACCTTCAGTTCCGGATTTCGGCTCAGGTCGAGCGAGCCGAGTTTCGGATTACCGTACGTGGTCAGCCATTTGAGCTTCGGGTTGTTCGATACGTCGAGCTCGTCGAGGCCGAAGTCCGGATAGTTGCTGCTCACGCAGTTCAGGTATTCCAGCTCGGGATTGCGGCTCAGATCGATATGCTCGATCGGAGTCAGGTCTCCCCAGCGCGTGTGGCATCTCGAGCTCCGGATTGTTCGTTACGTCGAGCTCGCTGATGTTCAGGTAATTCACTCCCAACACCTCGAGTTTCGGGTTGTTCGATACGTCGACCGTCGTGATGCCGTCCCCTTCGATCATCGAGCCGTTGTTGAGGCAGCATTTCAGATAGGTCAGCTCGGCATTCTGCGACACGTCGATCGACGAGAGCCGGTTCCCGCGGCAGTTGAGCACCTGCAGGCTTTTCAGCATGCTCACATCGAGCGCCGTAATCTGGTTCGACTCGCACCGGAGCTCTTTGAGCTTCGTATTCCTCGATACGTCGAGCGACGAAAGCGCGTTGCGCGCACAGTCCAGCCGTTCGAGTCCCGTGAAGTACTCGATCCCCTTGAGCGACCTGATCATGTTGCCGCTGATGTTCAGCTCGGCGACCAGCGCGGCTTCCCAAGCCTGAAGCTTTCCGTCGTTGTTCTTGTCGTAGTACAAAGCCAGGGCGTGAAACTTGGAGTCCTCGAATTCGACCACCTCGTCGGGATCGTACTCGGCCGCATCCTCGGAACCCGTTACCGTGCACGTCGCCTGGACGGCTTCGTTGCTGCGGAGCCGAACCGTGATGACGGCATCGCCCGCGCCGTGCGCCGTTACGTTGCCTGACCCGTCGACGGTCGCCACTTCGGCGTCGGAGCTGCTCCATGCGAAGTCCGGCTTTTCCGTCGCGTTGTCGGGCGTGACCGTGACGGTCAGCTGCACCGTCTGTCCGATCTGCACCGTTTTCGTCTCGGCGATCGAAATGCCCGTGATCGGGACGTTCGCACCGTCGTCTTTCTGGCAGCCCGCGAGACTTGCAGCGAGCACGAGCGCCATGACTGTAAGGATTCTGTTCATCGTCTCTTTATTGTATTACGTTGGTTTGCATCGTGAAAGCGACTCGGGCTCGGACGTTTACTCGGCGAAGGAATAGGTCGAAATGATGCCGCCGTCGCCGCTGACCTTAGCGATCTTCGATTCGATGTCGGTCATTTTCGTTCCGTCGCTGATTCGGTAGACTTCCGTGTAGACGTTGCTGTAATCCGTCGTGGGAACATACAGCAGTCCGCTGGGATCGGTGGCCATGTATTTGGCCAGCATTCTCTGCGTCGTGGCGAAAAGGCGCGTTTTTCCGGTCTGATAATTGAAGCAATAGACTTTGCTCGTGCTGTATCCGTCGGCCTTGAAGAACAACTCGTCGCTGGTCGGCGACGCGCAGGCCATGCAGCCGTACAGGCCGTTGCCTACGTTGACCGTCGATTGGCCGTCTATCGCCAGCGGGTATTCTGTTGTGTCGAAAGTTTGCGGATCGATCGCCAGCACCGACGAGGACGAGGTAAAGGTTCCCATGCCCCATGTCCACATGGGGCTCGACTTGTCCATTTTGCCTGCCACTACGGCATAGAACTTGCCGTCGCGGCCCTTCACGACGTCGCAGACCTGACGGTCCTCGTCTACGTCGATCGTCTGGGCCACCTGATCGGTTTCGGTGTCGATCACCGCGATCTTGTTGCCGTTGCCGACCATGATGTATTTCCCGTTCTTGACCATGTGCGAGTAGCACGGTCCGTCGACGCCGACTGCGCCGTATGTGGCGTTGATCGTCGTGAACGTATTCATCCCGTCCGGGGCGACCTTCAGCACGCCGATGCCGGTCTGGTTATTAGCGTTGCTCGAATTATACAGTACATAGAACTTGCTGGTATCGATGACCTGCAGATTGTAGATTTCCGACGAGGACTGAAGCGTGGCGGGATCGAAGCCCTCGGCCGTAATGACTTTCTCCTTCTTGAGCGTCTGGGCGTCGCAGGCGATGACGGCCGAGCGCTCGGACTGGTTGTTCGGAATCAGGATATAGAGCTTGTTGTCGTAAATGCTCAGGTCGTTGATTCCGTTCGTCGTGCCCGTACCTTCGCCGTTGACGGTTTCGTACAGGTTATCCTCGTAGAACGTTCCCTCTCCGCTCGGATCGAAAAAGCCCAGTCCTCCGGCAGTCGAGCCGTAGATCCACAGCCCGTTCTTGTAAGGTCCGTTGAAGTTGACCGTGAACGCCGAGGCTTCCGATGCGATTCCGTCCAGATTGACGGCCGAAACGGTAACGGCCAGCGATCCGCTCTGCTCGGAGGCCGGAATGTCCAGCGTCGCGCCGGTAGCGGTCTCGACCGTGTCGCCGTCGATCGTCCATGCGTAGCTCGCCACCTCGACGTTCGATACCTCGACGGCCAGCTTGACCGCCGTTCCGACGGCTACGTCGACCGGGTCGCTCAGCGCTTCGTCGTTGCAGGTGATCGATGCGATGACGGGAGCCGGGTCGACTACCTGCAATTCTCCGATCTGTTTGGTCGTGACTCCGCCGTCGGCGTTGTAAAGATTGACCGAAATATCGTACGTGCCGCGCTGCGCGGGCGTGAAGTCGAACCTAACGCTTTCGCTTTCGATCTTCTCGTTGACGATCCATTCGTAGCGGTCGATCGCGACGTTCTCGCACTCGACCGAGAAGCCGACGGTCTGGCCCGTCGTGATTTTCATTTGGCCTTCGGTGGCGCCGACGATCTCGATTTTCGAGACTTCGGGCAGCGGCAGCGAGTCGTCCTTCGAGCACGACGCCAGCGTGAGCGCTGCGGCCAGAAAATAAAACAGTAGCTTTTTCATCATTGCTGTAAATTTAGTTAAAAAATGATATAAAGATTTTACAGCAAGCGATGTACGGGCGGGAAAACACCCTTCGGAAAGACATGCGCCGGACGGCGCGCGACATCGAATGATTACCACCCATAAACCGCAGGCAAGTAAAATCCGTTCGCTCAGGCAGGTCTTCTGACTCGTCTCTGTTTTAAAGCCTTCCCGGCGACAGCGGCGCCAGTGACATAAATTTTAAAACTTTTTGACCCTGGCAGAAGCGCTTCTTCTGGCGCAGGGCAGAGACATACAGCAGCGGTTACTGTTGCCGATTCGCACGGCATTCCCTATTAATTCCTGCTCGGCGAACCGGAATTCGCCGTCTCGGAAACCATTGCGAGGCAAAGATAGTATTTTTTCGGAGATATTTCATTTTTAGTCCGATATATTCTTCTTTTTCGGACAACAGGTGCGGCGGTCTTCCGTTGCCGGACCGGCTTCGGGCCGCTTGTCCGAGGGGGGGCTCCTCGGGTTGCAGGGCGCCCGGGGCCGGCCGTGCGATCCCGTCTCGGCGGTTCCCGGCTTTTCGCGCCGTGCCGGGGATCGCGTCCGTCTCGGCGACAGATTAGCACGGGATTTGTAAGGAGCGTAGAGACGGCGGAGCCGCCGGTGCGGCTTGTCGATACGACCGGGGCGAGAAGCGATGGTTTCCTGCCCGATTGACCGGAACGAATATGGGTAGACGCGAGGAGCTCGAATACGAGATAGCCGAGATGCGCAGGCGAATCGACCGCGCGCCGGAGAATACGCCGGACGAGGTATTGGAACTGTGGCACCAGCAGCTCGACAGCGCGTGGTTCGAACTGAACAATCTGTACGACGACTACGAGACGGAAACCGAGTGATCCGTCCGTTCCGTCGCGGGCGGCTTTTGCGAGAGTCCTGCCCGTTCGCCGTCGGATACGATCATCAAAAACAGAAATTATGGAAAATCAAACGCACTCCATGCCGAGAATCGGGGAGAAAGCTCCCGCCTTCACGGCTTCGACAACGCAGGGGCCGATCCGGTTCCCCGACGACTTCGAGGGCAAGTGGATCCTTCTTTTCAGCCATCCGGCCGATTTCACGCCGGTTTGCACTTCCGAGTTCATAACCTTCGGGGCGATGTCCCGCGATTTCGAAAAGCTCGGATGCCGACTGATCGGCTTGTCGGTCGACAGCCTCTCGAGCCATCTGGCATGGCTTCATACGATTCGCGAGCGGATCGAGTTCAACGGAATGAAAAACGTCGACGTGCGCTTTCCGCTGATCGACGACGTTTCGATGCGCGTCGCTACGCTGTACGGCATGATCCACCCCGGCGAGAGCGGAACGAAAGCCGTCCGCGCCGTGTTTTTCATCGATCCCGACGCGATTATCCGCGCGATCATCTATTATCCGCTGGCGCTCGGACGCAATTTCGACGAGCTCAGACGAGTGCTCGTCGGGCTTCAGACGATCGACCGTTTCCATGTCTCGCTGCCGGCCGACTGGCGGCCCGGCGACGAGGTCGTCGTACCGTCGCCCGGCACGATGGACGCCTTGGACCGTCAGGAAGAGCACCCGGCCGACGGCGTGACATGCCATGACTGGTTTTTCTGTACGCGCAAGCTGACCGAGGAGGAGCAGCGGGAAATGGTGGCCGGCTGAGCCGGGCGGCTTTGTGACGAAGTCGCCTCGAAATGGTTCGTCCCGGTGAATTTCCCGTTCGCGGGCGATGTCTTTCCCGGACGGCTCCGTCCGGATTTTCTTGCTTCTCAGCCCTCGTCCGCATCGGTCCGAGCCGGCGCGTGCTTGCGCCATTTTCCGCCCGGACAGCCGTCTGCGCTCCCGTCCTCCGGATTGAGAACGGTTCGATCCCCAAGCTGCGTAGCCGGCTTCTCTTGTCCGGCAGCGGCGCGGCAAGGTGCCGTTATGCCCGATCCGAGACCGGAAACGCCGGATATCGCCGGGGCCGGACGACCGCCGAGATTCGTCCGTCGCTCCGGAAGATCAGATCGGCTGGCCGACCAGATCGTCGGGAAACATCATTCTCCGCTCCCAGTCCACGTCGGGCTTGACGATCAGGTAGACCCTGACCCGCGTCGCTTTCGGCCGGCTTCCCTTACGCTTGAACTCTATGCAATAGCGGACGCCCGGCTTGGCGCAGACGTTATCGAGGCGCAGGGCTGTGAAGTCGCCGGGCTCGAACTCGTATTCCGATATGCTGAACGGTCGGGGCGCTCCGGCGGGTAGCTGCGGCTCGATCAGGTCGTAGTCCAGTTCCGCTCCGGCGTTTTTCACTCCGTCGAACAGGAAAAGCTTCCAGTCGCCTTTGGTCATTACACCGGGATTCCGATAATCGTCGTATTTAGGGAAGATCAACTTGAACGATTCGATTCTCCATGAGATTCCGAGAATGCCTTTTCTCTCTCGGTAAGGTTCCCGATAGCCTTTCGTGCTGCTGTTGCATCCGGCCAGCAACAACATGCCTGTGCATAGCACTACTACTTTTTTCATAACTCACTGATTTTGTCGGACCGATGATCCGAATGGAAAGTGATTCCGTGTTGCCGGGTGAATGAGTCAGGCGCCGTCGCCTGATCCGGTTTGTTGGGCTTTGTTTGTCCTGCTAATATAAGGAAATATATCGGAATGAAAAAACTGCCGGCGGATTTGAGTGGCCCTCCTTTAAAAAAATGGGATGAAAGTAAACTGGTGTAAACGTCACTATTACTGTAATTTATGTTGCTTGTCAGAAGGTAGTCAAGCGTTTAAACCGCACGAAAAGGCATAGTTCGGAAGGAGTTGCGTTACCAAATCGCTACCGCAATTCTTTTTTGAACATTGTTTTTAATGTATTGGTTGACTTACTCTGACATGGTTTTACATCCGAGTACTTCGGCCTGATATGGTTGGACATTTTTGCGAGCTCACGCAAAGAGAGTTCAGGGAAGCAATTTCCGGCGAGATCGATACAGATGCATCTTAACTCGGACAGGAATTGATCTCGATCGTGGCCTTATCGCTGAGTCGGGTCGATTGATCGTTAAACCCTGTCCCAAGTCCGGCAGAAAATTTATCGTGATACCTGATGGCAAAATTACTTGATCGGTCGTCTCATCATTAAAACGGAAATAAAAGAACATGGCGTAGCAACACCACGTGTTTACCGTGACGGCCCTGTCCAACGTCATTATCATGAGATCCGGGCGTGCGTTACCAACATCTGCGGCAAACAGACTGTATTCGATAACACGTAAATCCAGTTCGAAACCCAAAGTCATCTCTCGCCTGAAGAGAACAGAGGAAAACACATCTAATCATCGACAAGTGCAGTTCCGTTTACACGAATACAATAGGAGTATAGCATTGCCCTTGAATTCTAGTAAATTGGAAAATATGTATCAACTTCAAAAAGCTGCACAAAACAACTCGGTTTAGCTATTTATCAGTATGTTATGTTCCTTCGGGATTGATGATGCAAAATAAAATTCGACTTTTTGCTGTAAAAAAATCAAGGAAAAAAATCGATCGACGTGAGTCTAAAACTGAAGACTGATTGCCGATACATTCTTTACAATTATTTTTTCACTCGTACCTCGTACAAATCGTTTCGGCGGTCCTTGAGGTTACGGACGCTACCATAGGTATGCAGTTCGTTCAACAGATTCAGATTGACGTCCGAAATAAGAATCATCTCCGTATTGGGCGTCGCCTCGGCACGCCGTCCGTCTGTCGGAAAAGCAAAATCACAAGGTGTGAAAACTCCCGACCGTGCATATTGGATATCCATGTTGTGTACCTTCGGGAGGTTACCTACGCTGCCGGCAATCACCACGAAACATTCATTTTCGATAGCACGGGCATGGGCACATACCTGGACGCGCGAATAAGCATTTTGGGTATCGGTAAGGAATGGTACGAAAAGAATCTGCATTCCCTCGGCGGCCATAATGCGCGAAAGTTCAGGAAACTCTACATCGTAGCAGATCAACACCCCGATTTTTGCGCAGTCTGTTTCGAATGTTCGGATCGTTTTTCCGCCGCTCAACCCCCAACACTTCATTTCATCGGGTGTAACATGCAGTTTTTCATACATCTCGTATGTGCCATCGCGGCGGCAAAGAAAACCCACGTTGTAGAGTAGTTTGTCTTCCTTGATAAACGGCATGCTGCCCGTGATGATGTTGATGTTATAGCGAATGGCCAGTGCGATAAAACGTTCACGGATTTCATCTGTGTATTGCGCCAACCCTCGGATGGCCTCCGATTCACTCACATCGTTGAACCGTGCCATGAGCGGAGCATTAAAATATTCAGGGAAAAGAACGAAGTCGCTTTGGTAACTGCTTACCGAATTAACGAAAAACTCCACCTGCTCGAACAGGTCGTCAAGGGTCTTGTAACTACGCATCTGCCACTGCACGATGCCCACGCGTACCGTAGTCTTGACTGACACGTACTCCTCGGTTGGTGCCTGATAATAGATGTTATCCCATTGGAGTAGGCAAGCGTAGTGCCGCGATTCCTCATCGTTGGGCAGGTAGTTACGCATCACTTTGCGAACGTGGAAATCATTCGAAAGTTGGAACAATAGTACGGGATCAACAATTTCCCGTTGGCGAACCTTGTCGATATATTCCTTGGGACGCATCTGGCCAGCGTATTTGTGATAGTTGGGCAATCGTCCGCCGAACATGATGGCTTTCAGGTTAAGCTTCTCGCACAGTTCCTTGCGGTACTCGTACATACGTCGTGCCAACCGTAATCCCCGGTAATCGGGATGGATGAATACTTCGATGCCATAGAGGATATTGCCTTTGCGGGTGTGAGTATTGAAAGTCTCGTTACCGGTAACCTGAGCATAGGTATGGTCGTTCTTCACGTCGTCATAATTCACAATGATCGAAAGCGCGCACCCCACGATCTTGCCGTCTACGACTACGACGATTTGCCCTTCTGGAAAAACGCGGATCAGTTTATCGATCTGTTCCGTAGTCCAGAATACGTCGCCATCGGCATAGACTCGAGTAAAAGAATTGGCTAACTGTTCGTAATCTTCGTGTTGCAGGTTGCGTATCTCTACTTTGTTTATTTCCAGCGGTTCCATAATTTCGTTTTTGACGATGCAAAGATACCCAATTTCAAATGGATATTTCAGAAGCGTACGAAACGGACATATCAAAATGTTACACTGAAATGCCAATAAGTTTTGTCGTAAAGCACGTTGCCCGAAACGAATCCTGAAGCAAACCAGTTTTTGAAAAGGTATCTGGTGGTATCGGTAAGCGAGGCAATGGGTCTAATGAAAGTTTAAACAGATGGAATGTGATATATTTTGAATATTAATATATTAAAAGCTTACGCATCAAATTCGAAAACTATACAGAATGGATTAATACGATACGCCGTTTAGCTATATATCAGAATGTTATAATCCTCCCGGGCTGTTGATAATGCAAAAAGATAAAATTCAGTAAGCTGCGGGTTCCTCATAT
>CABUJP010000049.1:0-16428 GCA_902491835.1 uncultured Alistipes sp.
ACGTCAGAGGGTGTCCATCCGCCGGGAAGTATGAGCCGAAAACACCTCCTAAAACGGCTGGTGTATCAAAGTATATAATCGGGTTTTCTTCGCAAAGCGATCCCGCATAACATGGTCCGTCGCGACGAAGCGGAACGAAGGAGTACCTGCCACTCAGGCGCGGCTCCTACCTGCCGATCATCACATTGTCAGCGGAATTCCGCAAGCGAGGCATTCAGAAACAAGAAATATATGAAGAGGAAAAAGCGCAGGCTGACAGGACTGACTCCCTCTTCCGTCAAGTCAAACAGGGAAAACGGCTTCCCGATTACGGAAGGGGCCTCTGGCGATTCGACAGGGATGGAACGGCGACATACGATTTCCGAGCGAACGTATCGGCACGCTCTGCCCAAAATAAGAAGCCTCCGCCCGGCGGACCACGCCGTTCTGCCTGTTCACCCGGGCGAAATCGTTTTCAAAGCCCTGCGACATTCGATGACTATCGATTCGAGATAGGAACAGATTCCACGGAAACAGCCCGGTCTGCCTGTTCAAAAAGAAACGGAAACCGGTACGCGGCCGAACCTTCCCCGACGAGACGCGGCCGGCCGAGCCATTCCCGATCGTCCCGTCCGTGCGAGCGGGCCCGGCGGGACCGGCAAAAAGCTAAAAGACGATTCCCCGCTCGGACAAGGCGGCTCGGATCTTTGGCGCGATCCGCCGGAAATCGGGTATCGAGGCCAATTCGTCGAGCGTAACCCAGCGGAAGCCGTCCGACTCGGCTCGGTCGATCACGACCCGGGGATCGCCGTCGAACAGGAAAACGAAGCGCATGTCGAAATGCCAATGCTCGTCCTCTCCCTTGCTCGGGCAGGGCGGAATGTAGTGCCCGTCCGCATCGGCCGGAACGGGCGGCAAGGAGTCGGTCGGCGCGAGCAGCTCCAACCGGTCCCGACCGATTCCCGTCTCCTCGCGCGCCTCCCGGAAAGCGGCGTCGAGCACCGAAGCGTCCGAGGCTTCCACATGGCCGCCGGGCTGAAGCCACTTGCCGAGTTGCTTGTGCTTGAGCAGCAGCACGCATCCGGTCTGCCGGCTGACGATCAGCGCGCCGGCGGTCAGGTGACCGACGAAATTCTTCCGGTCGTACAGTGCCGGCGCATCGAACGAGCCGACATAGCGGACGAACGGTTCCATCGCGGCGCGTTCCTCCGGATACCGGGCCGTATAGGCCGCCAGCATGGCCTGTATTTCCGCTTTCGTATTCATGGTTCCCGTTTTTCGGCTCTGTCGGTTCAACGACCGCCTTTCTGTCTTACGACGAACCGGTCCCGAACCGACATATGAGACTGTCATGGGCATGCCGCGCTCCAAACGGCCGGCAGAAAAACTTACCCGGACCGGCCTCATAATCCGCAGCCCCTCCCGCCATTCGCCGTCCGACGACGCACCCGATACGCCTACGAACGAGGGTAGACGGCTACCTCTACCCGAAGTCCGCATACGCGCAGACATATCCCTTTTCTATAAAACAACGACAAGCCCGAAGCCGGGATTGTCGCTGCGAATCGTGTCGGCTACGGAGCTCAACCGTTCAGCGTGCGCTCGACGTAACTTCTGTAATCCTTTACTACGGGCGTGTAATCGCTGCCGAACAGGGGCGACGAGATCAGAAAGTCGGCCGACGAGCGGTCGATAGCCGTGGGCACGTTATACAGCGTGGCGATCCGCAGAAGCGCTTTGACGTCCACGTCGTGCGGCTGCGCCTGCATCGGGTCCCAAAAGAAGATCAGCGCCTCGACCTGTCCCTCGGCGATCAGCGCCCCGAGCTGCTGATCGCCTCCGAGCGGACCCGACTTGAGCAGCGTAATGTCCACGTCGTCCTCCCGAAACTCGCGGCCGCGACGATCCCTCAGCGTTTTCTCGACCATCTTACCGGTCGTTCCGGTACAGATCAGATGATGCTTCAGCAAAACCTCCCAGTTCCAATCGACCCACTCGGCCAGGTCCCGCTTCATGTTGTCGTGCGCGACCAAAGCCACTTTCTTCTTGTTGTTCATAATCATCGTAATCAAGGTTTCGTCGCAAAGTTACGAAAGTTTGCCGGAGGAGAAGCCGCCGGCATCCGTTTTTTGGCCGGATCAGCGGAAAAATTTACTTCGGCAGACGAAATAGGGATTGTGCAGCGACGTCTTGTTGTACTGCATGCCGGCTCCTCCGCCGAAAGGCTCGACCACGCCGCCGGCCTCGGAGAGAATCACCTCGCCGGCCGCCGTGTCCCACTCGTAGGTATTCGACGTGCGGACATAGACCTCGACGGCCCCCTCCGCCAGCAGGCAGAACTTGTACGAGCTTCCCTGCTCGATGACTTCGGCGTCGGGATGCACGGACTTGATCCGCGCTACGTGCTCGAACGTCTCGTCCGTATTGTGCGAGCGGCTGACGGCGATGCGTATCGGCTCGTTGGCGCACTCCCGCAGCGGCAGACGCACCGAGTCGCTCCACAGACCCGTCAGGTCGAACGACGCCTCGCCGTCGGGTCGCACCTCCGTCTTCAGATACGATCCGACGCCCCGCTGAGCGAAATAGATTCGCCGGATGTAAGGAACGTAGATGATTCCTATGTAGGGCTCGTTGTCGCACATCAGCGCGATATTGACCGTAAATTCGCCGTTCCCCTTGAGAAACTCCTTGGTTCCGTCCAACGGATCGACCATCCAGAACAGATCCCAGTTACGGCGTTCCTCGTACAGCAAATCGCGTCCCTCCTCGCTCAGCAGCGGAATGCGCGTCTGACTCAGATAGCTCTTGATCAGCTCGTGCGACTCGCGATCGGCTATGGTGATCGGCGTATGGTCGCTTTTCAGGTCGACGCCGTAATCCGCGTCGCCCGTATAGATATCGATGATGCGGGCACCCGCGCGCACCGCCGCGTTGTAGGCGTTCACCAGCAGAAAATCGGTCTGCTCCTTGTTCAGCATAATGCAGTCGTTATATTAGTGTGAGCAAAAAGTTCCGTTCCCGGTCTACTTGGCCGACTCGAAAATCAGCAGCTCGCCGTCGCGGGAGGTCACCGTCGTCACCAACGGCCCCTTGAACCGCTCGCCCTTGGGCCCGATCCAGACGCCCCGGGGGAAGCGCACGGTCCGCGTGTCGCTCTCGCCCAGCAGCGGCGCGACCAGATACTTCGATCCGATCATGAACTGGTCGTTGCAATCGGTGAACCCGTTACGGGGAAACTCGTACTCCATGTGACGGACCAACGGTTCGGCCGTGCGCGAAGACTCCGCCGCCAAAGCGGCGTAGTACCCGCCGAGCTTTCCGCGTATCTCCAGCGCGTCGCGGCACTGCCGGGCAATCTGAGGATCGGTTATCCGCCACGGAGCCATCCCGATCGCGGGAACGGGAAGCAGAGAGGCCAACTGCATGTAGCGTAGCAGCAGCTTCTGGTCGAAACCCGCCGAATCGGCCGGCCGTGCCGGATCGGCCCGGACCGTACTGTAAGGAAAGCCGAGCAGATTGGCCGAAATCAGGTTAGAAACTGCCTGCGGCAGAAAAGCCCAGTCGAGGCGGGCGTCCATCTGCAAATCGCTGACATAGGGCGCCATTCCCTTCGTCCGACTGATCGTGTAGAGGCTGTAGTCGAACCCGAGCCCCAACTCGCTCCACTTCTTCAGGTACTCGGCCGTCCCTTCCCGCGAAAACCGGGCATAGGGCAACGCCGCCTCGCAGTCGAACACGAATCCGTCGATCCCGCAACTGTCCTGCAATGCGGTCAGCCGGCCGCGCAACATGTCGAAGACCTGCGGATCGGTAATATCGTAGAAAGCGCTGTACCCGCCGGCCCATTCGGCGATAGCAGCCCTGCCGTCCGACATCCGGACGAAGGCTCCGCTGTTGCGATAGGCCCTGAATATCGGGCCGTCGCCGCTGACGAACGGAGTGACGGTCAACAGCAGGCGGAATCCCCGCTCGTGAAGCTCGCGAGCGAGCGCCGCGAAATCGCCGTACTCGTCCCGATTGGGCGTAAAGCTGCCGATGGTTTGCTGCCAGCCGCTCGGCACGATCAGCGTGCCGGGGGGATAACCGGACGCGAGCAGGCTTTCCGCGAAGCCGCGAATCTGTCCGGCCGTAGCGCCGAAAGGAATCTCGCCGGTCATATCGTACAGAGGAGCGGTAAAGAATTCCTCGGCCGGGACGCCGCCCTCCTTCGGCGGAAAATTGCGGTGACAACAAACCAGATAGGCTTCCCGAAGCGTCTTGCCGCCCGTCACGGCCTCGACCTGCTCGATCGGCGAGTCGATCAGAAAGCCGCTCCCCGTAAACTCGATCTTGAACGGCTCGCGGCTCCATATATAGCGTCCCCTGCTCGAAACGAGGAAAGGGGTCGCCTGGCTCTTGACCCATGTAGACAGGTCGGTCTGCGGGAACGGTTTTTCGAGGGGCATCATCTGTTCGCCGGTCACGAACACACCCCACCATTTCTCTCCTTTCAATACGTCGATCTTCGACTTGTACTGGCCCGCCGCCGGGCCCGCCGACAGGATCAGCGCCCATGCGGCCAGGACGGCCGAACCGATTATCCTTCTTGCTTCCATCGCTTTAATACTCGACCCGTTTCATCAGCGAATTGAACCACAGCACCCGCTGTCCGAACAGCGCCTCGGCCGTCGCCGCGTACTCGGCGAACAGCTCGTCGACTATGAGGCGGTAAGCCTCCATGTCGTCCGCGTCCACCTGAAGCGAATAAGTGAAATGATCCTCCGCATCGACCGACAGCACCCGGGTGAAAACGACCTTTCCGAAACCGCGTGCGCGGAGCGCGGGGATGTACTTTTCCGTAACGAACTTCAGCCAGCGGTCGTGCACCGACGGCTCCACCATGAACGAAGTATTGACAATATACATAATATTTTCCCGAAATCGTCCTTGAAAAATTTGTCTAATGTACGCTTTTATTCCGACTTCCTCAAATTTTGCGCGGCGCGGCGGCATGCGGAACGGCCGGCAGCGGCCCCCGAACGGGGTGTTCCGACCGCGACCGATCCGCCGGTCGGCTCTTTTGTTCGACGCACAAGGCGCGGTCCGTTGCGCCGGAGGTCTCGACCGTAGGGGGAAAGGGCCGCTTGCGGAACCGGCTTCCGGCTCCGTGCCTCCCGAGAATACGAGACGAACAGGCCCGATTCCCGACGGAACGGCGAAATAATAAAAACGGGCTTTGCTTTTTCGGAAAATCCTTGCTATCTTTGCGGTCCAAACTGTACGACGAATTAATTCAACATTAATATTAATGTACGCAATCGTAGAAATCGCAGGTCAACAATTCAAGGTTGAAAAGGGTCGGAAGCTCTATGTTCACCGTCTCGCGGGGGATGAGGGTTCCTCGCTGAGCTTCGACAAAATCCTGCTCACGGACAACGACGGTCAGGTCAAGGTCGGCACACCTGTAGTGGAAGGGGCCGCAGTCAGCGCAACCATTCTCAAGCACCTGAAGGACGACAAGGTGATCGTCTTCAAGAAAAAGAGAAGGAAAGGCTATCAGGTCAAGAACGGCCATCGCCAGTACTTGACTCAGATCCAAATCGACGAAATCAAGGCTTAACGTTTAAAACCAAATTAACATGGCACACAAAAAAGGGGTAGGTAGCTCCAAGAACGGTCGGGAATCCGAAAGCAAGCGTCTCGGCGTGAAACTTTTCGGCGGTCAGGTTGCCAAAGCGGGCAATATTCTGGTTCGCCAGAGAGGTACCGTGCACAATGCGGGCGAGAACGTTGGCATGGGCAAGGACCACACGCTGTACGCTCTGGTAGACGGAGTGGTTACTTTCAAGAAAAAGGAAAAGAACAGATCGTACGTCTCGGTGACTCCGCTGTCGTAAGCGAGCTCCGGGCGATTGCCGAATCGAGAATGAGAATACCTCTTGCGCGTGCGCAAGAGGTATTCTGCTTTGTGAGCAGCCCCTTCACGGTCCCATGCCGGAAACAAGGAACGACTCGGCAAAACCTGCCTCGCCGGCAAGGCTTCCCTGCCAAGCGGAACACCCGTCGGAAACCGAAGGTCGCCCGGAAAGTTCCGCATGAAACGGTCGGGACGGATCGTCGCACACGACCGCGCCCCGCCGACAATGCAGCACGCTTTTTGAGCATTCGCCCATCCTCCGCACGACGAACACTCCGCCGTGAAACGCCCGAGCGCAGGAAACGGCGTACACGACAATCCGACCCGGAGCAATCCAACGCTTTTGCGAAGCAAATAAGCGCGCGAGACGAAGAAAAACAGCGAAAAATACGTATTATTGCACAACCGATACTCCATCCGTCATGAAGGAAATCTACAACAGGCTGTTGCGGCTGGCCCTGACGGTCGGACTGACCGAACGGGAAGCGTTCGTAGACAAGGTTTCGGAAGTCATCGCCCGTAAAACGAGCGCCGATCCCCGCTACGGCGAGCGGTTGGCCGAGGGCGTGCTGGCCGCCGTCGAGGCGCTCCGGGACGAACTGCTGCTGAGGCAAGTGTTCGCCCGCTCCTCCCAACGGGAGTCCGGCGAGGAAAAGCGCCCTGCCGAATACGGAGAGTTGATCGACCGGATCGACCGATTGAACCGGACGCTCGAGGAACTGAACCGGACCCTGAACGAGAGAAAGCCATGAGAGTAGTGAATGTCTACATATCCATCCTCCAGTTTCGCCGCGCCTTGCAGATTCTGGGCATTCTGACCAAGCACTCGTTCGGCGAGCTGCTTTCTCACACCCGTTTCTCGCGGCGCCGCAGAAGGAAAGTGCAGAAAACGGTGCACACGACGCCCGAGCGCATCCGGATGACGATCGAGGACCTGGGCCCCACGTTCGTCAAGTTCGGCCAGATATTGGCCGACCGGCCCGACATGGTCTCCGAGAAATTCCGCATCGAGCTCAAGAAACTGCAATCGCGCGCGCTCCCGTTCGACAACGACTACGCGCTTTCGCTGATCGAGAAAGAGCTGGGCGCCCCGATCGACGAGACGTTCTCCGAGTTCAACACGACGCCGCTGGCCGCTGCGTCGATCGGGCAGGTCTACGAGGGGAGGCTCCGCTCGGGAGACGAAGTGATCGTCAAGATCCGGCGTCCGTACATCGAGAACAAGATCAAGCTCGACATCTACCTGCTCAAGCATCTGGCGCGCAGCTTCGCCAAGCGCTATCCCGAACTGGCGGCCGTGAATATCGTCGGACTGATCGACGAGTTCTCGGCAACGATCCTCAAGGAGCTCGACTACACGCTCGAGGCCTCGAACATTTACCGGTTCCAAACGATGTTCAAGGACGATCCGACCGTGCACATTCCATTGGTATACAGCCGATACTGCACGAAAAGACTGCTCGTAATGGAACGTATTCGGGGCATCGCTCCCGACGATCTGCCCGCGCTGCGCGCGGCCGGGCTCGACACGCACCGGATCGCCGTCAACGGAGCCGACATGCTGCTGACGATGATTCTGAGGCACGGATTCTTCCATGCCGACCCGCACGCCGGCAACATCTTCATCATGCCGGGCAACGTAATCGCGATGATCGACTTCGGCATGGTCGGCGCGCTGACGCCGCGCGACTTGAACTTCCTGTCGGATTTCGCTATCGGCTTCGCCCGCCGCAACGGCGACACGATCTCGAGGGCCCTGATCACGCTCTGCGGCAAAAAATTCTTCGAGCGCGAGGAAGAGCTGCGATTCGAAATACACCAGATGATGATGCAATACACGGGAGTGCCTATCGAAACGGTGAACTTCGCCGGAGCGATGCAGGCGTGCATCGACGTGATCGTCAAATACCAGCTACAGATTCCCTCGGGCATCTTCATGCTGGTCAAGGCGCTCGCTACGCTCGAGAAATTCGCCGCGACGCTCGATCCGCAGCTTTCGCTCGCGCCGATCATTCTCCCTTATGCCAAGCAGATCGTCAAGGAAAAATACGCGCCGCGCAAAATCGCCGGCATGCTGTACGATACGCTGTCGAGCTACGTCGGCTTCATCCGCAGCTTCCCGGACGACGCGAGCGAGATACTCTACAAGCTCAAGGAGGGCAAGATCAAGCACGACATCCGGCTCGACGACAACGCGCTGTTCGTCCGGACGATCAGGGCGATCAGCCGGCGGATAGCCTACGTGATCGTACTGGTCGGACTGTTCATCGGCTCGACGCTGCTGATGGTGCTCGACAAGGAAAACACTTACGGGCGCTTCATTCTGATCGCCGCCTCGGTGCTGATCCTGCTGCAAATGCTCAAGTGGCTTTTCTCGGACAGGAACAAATAGACGCAGGTCGGGCAGGCATCGTGCCCGCAGGTTCCGGGAGTGCCTCGCACGAAGAAACGAATGGGAAGCGCCTGCGACGGCTGTCAAGAAAGAAGGGCCGGGCGGACGGGAAGGAAGACAGAATGGGCGGATGGGAAGGAAGATAGAACAAGCGGTGGTATCCCCGAAGCGGGCGGAAGTTTCGGCCGCATCTTTGCGAAACACAATTTAAAATCTACCGATATGAGCAAAATAGCCAAGCACCTGACGGATCTGATCGGCGGCACGCCGCTGCTGGAACTGTCGAACTACAGCCGTGAGCACGGCCTGAAGGCGACGTTGATCGCCAAGTTGGAATATTTCAACCCGGGAGGAAGCGTCAAGGACCGCATCGCGCTGGCGATGATCGAAGACGCCGAGCGAAGGGGCATTCTGAAGCCCGGGGCCGAGATCATCGAGCCCACGAGCGGCAATACGGGGGTCGGGCTGGCGCTTGTCGGAGCATCCAAAGGATACCGCGTGACGCTGACGATGCCCGACACGATGAGCGTCGAGCGGCGCAACCTGCTCGCGGCCCTCGGAGCCCGCATCGTGCTGACGCCCGGAGCCGAAGGCATGACAGGGGCTATCGCCAAGGCGGAGCAACTGCGCGACGGTACGCCGGGCGCGGTCATTCTCCAGCAGTTCGCCAATCCGGCCAATCCGGCCGTGCACAGAAGGACGACGGCCGAGGAAATCTGGCGCGACACGGACGGACGGATCGACCTGTTCGTGGCCGGCGTCGGTACGGGAGGCACAGTCAGCGGCGTCGGCGCCCGGCTCAAGGAACTGAAACCGTCCGTACGGATCGTGGCCGTCGAGCCGGCCGAGTCGCCGGTACTGTCGGGGGGCCAAGCGGGGCCCCACAAGATTCAGGGCATCGGCGCGGGATTCGTTCCCGAAACGTTCGACCGCAGCGTAGTCGACCGGATCGTTACCGTAGCCGGAGACGACGCGATCCGCACCGGCCGCGAGCTGGCGCGCGACGAAGGGCTACTCGTCGGCATTTCGTCGGGAGCGGCGGTCTGCGCGGCGACCCGTCTTGCCGAAGAGCCCGAAAATGCCGGCAAGCTGATCGTCGCGCTGCTGCCCGACACGGGCGAACGCTACCTGTCGACCGCCCTGTACGCATTCGAGGACTATCCGCTGTAAACGCGCCCTGGACACACAACATCGCATTCTTCCGGTCGTATATCCACCGCCGGCCGGCTCGCCCGCATTTCGGGAAGCCGGCCGAAGGACGACAGAAGGAGCGATATGCCGAACTCCTTTTGTTATTATTGTGCTCAAAACGCTTCGAGAATCGTCCCCGCCAAAAGTACGGCATGATTCCGGAGAAACGACATATCGCCCGTCACAGCTCGCGACCCCGCCGGGCCGCGAGCTTTCCCTTTCCGGCCCGCGCAATCGCCATTCCGGCCGCACGGGCCGAAAAAGGGCGTTGCAGCCGAACCGTAAAGATACGTATCATATGATAGCCCACACCATAAAGCGAATCGTCTGTCTGGGCTGTTTGTCGCTCGCCGCAGCAGACATGTCCGCCCGCGACCGCGCGCTCGAAAAAAGCATCCGGACTTTCCTCCGGGACAGGCAGGCGACGGTAGCCGTCGCCGTACTGAACGACGGCCGGATGATCGCCAGTATCGAGGAGAAAGCCGAGCTGCCCACGATGAGCGTCTTCAAATTCTATCAGGCGCTGGCCGTGCTGGACCCCGCGGGCGGGTCCGGCCTGTCGCCGGACAGTCTCCTCTCCTTCGGGGAGAGCCGGCTGCCTCGGGACACGCACAGTCCGCTGAGGGATTCCATTCCGCAGGGAGGCACTCTGGCGGTCCGCGACCTGATCCGCTACGCACTGATCGTCAGCGACAACAATGCGTGCGACATTCTGCTGGCCGCAGCGGGAGGACCCGAGGCCGTCGATCGCTATGTCCGGCGGCAGGGTATCCGGGGCGTTACGATCGCAGCGACGGAGCAAACCATGCACGAGCGGTTCGAGAACCAGTATCTCAACCGCACGACGGCCGAAGCGGCCGTCCGGATGCTGGAGCGACTCGATACGGGCGGCCTATTGCCGGACGGACGGAGAAAACTCGTCGAGGAAGCCATGATCGCCTCGCGGACCGGGAGCCGCCGAATTCGCAGCGTGCTCCCCGGAGACGTCGTCGCGGGCGACAAGACCGGCAGCTCGCTGCGAAGCGCCGAGGGCATGACGGCGGCCGACAACGATCTGGCGTTCGTCCGGCTGCCCGACGGCACGACGTACTACATGGCCGTGCTGGTCGCAAACTCCTTCGAGGACGACCGCACGAACGATGCGACGATCGCCGGCATTTCACGAATCGTCTACGACTATTTCGTCGAACGGGAATAAAACCGGCCCCGTCCGAGCCGGTTCCGACGGACAATCCTTCGTAAGCCGATAATGTTCGGTGGCTAACCCAACTTTTAGGGAGAGTAAGCCACTTGTTACTAACATTTTATTATGTCAATTCATTATTAGTTTTACAACAGACCAATGACATTTGCGACAATACATATTGTCGCTATGTTGTTCTACACCTTCTATATCTATCATTGGAAGTTGTAATCTCTTTTCTTTCATCACAATCTCAAACTCATTGAAATACCAATCTTTAAGTTCTTATTTATCTATTGTGAAGCCACAACTCCGTAAAAGTGTTGTAAGCTCTATTATTAGGATTGCATATTGATTTGTATTGACCCATATTATTTTTCCTTGTTAGTAACAATACCGCACAGTCTCCGACGGACCGTCCGACAACAAAGAGACGGACGGCATCGGCCGGAAACAGCCTACCCGGCTATCCAATCGGCCGCGCGGTCGGCGCAGCGCTCGCCGTCGATCGCCGCCGAGACGATGCCGCCCGCGTAGCCCGCGCCCTCGCCGGCGGGGAACAGGCCCTGCACGCAGGGATGCATCAGCGTCAGCGGATCGCGCGGAATGCGCACGGGCGACGACGTACGGGACTCGACGCCTACGACGAGCGCCTGATCGGTCACGAATCCCCGTATCTTGCGCCCGAACGAGACGAAGCCGCCGCGCAACGCGGCGGACATGAACTCCGGAAGCCAGCGGTCCACCCGGGTCGGCGCGACGCCGGGCACGTAAGAGCAACGGGGCAGCGAGCCGCTGCGACGGCCGGCCACGAAATCCGACAGCCGCTGGGCCGGAGCGACCTGACGGTCTCCGACCTGCTCGTAGGCCAGCCGTTCGAGCTGCTGCTGGAACCGCAGCCCGGCCAAAGGGCCGTGTTCGGAACGCAGATGCTCGAAATCCGACAGGCGCACCTCGGTCACGATACCCGAGTTGGCGAAGACCGAGTTGCGTCCCGACGGCGACATGCCGTTGACGACCGATTCGCCGCCGCCGGTCATGGCCGGCACGATAAACCCGCCCGGGCACATGCAGAACGAGTAGACGCCCCGTCCCCCCACCTGCTCCACCAGCGAGTAGGACGCGGCGGGCAAATACTCGCCTCGCTCCGGCATATGGTACTGCGCCGCGTCGATCAGCCGCTGAGGATGCTCGACGCGCACGCCCATAGCGAAAGCCTTCGCCTCGAGCTCGACGCCGCAGCGGTCGAGCATCTCGTAGACGTCCCGGGCCGAATGGCCGGCAGCCAGCACGACGGCCGCCCCTTCGACGAGCGTATCGCCGAGCAGCACGCCCTCGACACGGTCCTCCCGGACGCGCAGGCCGGTCGCACGGGCCCCGAAGACGAACTCGCCCCCGGCCTGCTCGATCGTCCGGCGGATCGACGCGATGATGCGGGGAAGGCGGTCGGTCCCGATATGCGGATGAGCGTCGTAGAGAATCGACTCGTCGGCGCCGTGAAAGCGAAGCACCTCGAGCGCCTTGCGGTAATCGCCCCGCTTTTTGGAACGGGTGTACAGCTTGCCGTCGGAATAAGTCCCGGCCCCGCCCTCGCCGAAAGCGTAGTTGCTGTCGGGATCGACCTCGCCGTTGCGATTGATCCGAGCGATGTCGCGCTTACGGGCCGAGACGTCCTTGCCGCGCTCGAGCACGACGGGCCGCAACCCGCGCTCGATCAGCCGCAATGCGGCGAACAGCCCCGCCGGCCCCGACCCGACCACCACCACGGGCGTCCGTCCCCCGACGAACGGATAGTCGAACCGCACCGGGTCGGGCTCCCGCTCATGGTCGACGTACACCTCGACGCCCAGATTGACCCGGACGGGACGGCGCCGCGCGTCGATCGAACGCCGCACGACGCGCACCAGCGAGACGCGCGACGAATCCACCCCCAGGTCGCGGGCGATCAGCGGAAGATAGTGCTTCACGTCCGAAGCCTGCTTCGGAGTGAGAACGAGAGAAAGGTCGAACGGCATATTTTTAATCGGATCACATACCAAATTTCGCCAAAATTAGTACATTTGTTTCAAAATACACCTGTTGGCTATGAGGAATCTGGTTATCATCCCGACCTACAACGAACTGGACAACATCCGTCCGATGATCGACAAAGTCTTCTCGCTTCCCGAAAAATTCGACCTGCTGGTTATCGACGACGGTTCGCCCGACGGCACGGCGGAGATCGTCAGGGAGCGGCAGAAAGCGTATCCCAAATCGCTGCACCTGATCGAGCGTCAGGGCAAGCTGGGGCTCGGAACCGCCTACCTGACCGGATTCCGCTGGGCGCTGGAGCACGGCTACGACTATGTCTTCGAGATGGACTGCGACTTCTCGCACAACCCGGACGACCTGATCCGGCTGTCGGCCGCCGCCGCCGAGGGAGCCGACCTGGTGATCGGCTCGCGCTACGTGACCGGCGTGAACGTCGTGAACTGGCCGATGAAGCGAGTTCTGATGTCGTACTACGCGTCGGCCTACGTCCGCGCGGTAACAGGCATGCCGGTCCGCGACGCGACGGCCGGATTCGTCTGCTATAGCGCGAAGCTGCTCCGCACGATGGATATGGACGCCGTCGAGATGAAGGGCTACGGTTTTCAGGTCGAGATGAAATACACGGCATGGAAGCTCGGTTTCCGGATCAAGGAAGTGCCGATTATCTTCACCGAGCGGACGCAGGGCGCGTCGAAAATGAGCGGCGGCATCTTCCGCGAGGCGTTCTTCGGCGTACTGAAGCTGCGTTTCCGCACGATCAAACCGCGCGCATGATGAGCGGCTTGCTGATCCGGGGCGGGACGATCGTCAACGAGGGAGAGAGCTACCGGGGCTGGATCGTCGTCGAGAACGAACGCATCGCGCGGACCGGACGGGGCGACTATCCCCGTCCCGAGTTCGACGGCGAGACGATCGACGCGGAAGGAATGTACGTGCTGCCCGGCGTGATCGACGACCAAGTGCACTTCCGCGAGCCGGGTCTGACCTACAAGGGCGATCTGCACAGCGAATCAATCGCGGCGGCGGCGGGAGGAGTGACCTCCTACATGGACATGCCCAACGTCAAGCCGCCCACCGTAACGAACGCTCTGCTGGAAGAAAAGCTCGAACGTGCGGCCGAAACCTCGGTGGTCAACTACTCGTTCTACCTCGGCGCGACGAACGACAATATCGAGCAGATCCGTCGCCTCGACCCGAAGCGGGTCTGCGGCGTCAAGCTCTTCATGGGCTCGTCGACCGGCAACATGCTCGTCGACGACGAGCGTGCGCTCCGCGCCCTGTTCGCCGAGTCGCCCGTGCCGATCGCCGCGCACTGCGAGGACGAGCCGACCGTACGGGCCGACATGGAACGTTTCAGAACTCTGTACGGCGAGTCGGGCCTGACTGCGGCGATGCATCCGCTGATCCGTTCGGCAGAAGCCTGCCTGCGAAGCTCCGAAAAGGCGGTTTCGCTGGCCGAGCGCTACGGAGGAAGGCTCCACGTACTTCATCTGAGCACGGCCCGCGAGTTGAGCCTGTTCGACCGCGACAAGCCGCTCGAACAAAAGCGCATCACCTGCGAAGTCTGCGTGCATCACCTTTGGTTCAGCGATGCCGACTATGCCCGAAAAGGCAACCTGATCAAATGGAATCCGGCCGTCAAGACCGCTGCCGACCGCGACGCGCTCCGGGCCGGGCTGCTCGACGGAGCGGTCGACGTCGTAGCGACGGACCATGCGCCCCACACGCTCGAAGAGAAGGAACGCCCCTATGCGAGCGCTCCGTCGGGCGGTCCCCTCGTACAGCACTCGCTGCCGATGATGCTCGAACTGAGCGCGCAGGGCGTATTGCCCGTAGAAACGATCGTCGAGAAAATGTGCCACGCGCCGGCCCGGCTGTTCGGCGTCCGCGACCGGGGCTTCCTGCGAACGGGCCATTTCGCCGATATCGTGCTCGTCCGGCCCGCAGATCCATGGACCGTATCGAAAGAAAACATCCTGTACAAGTGCGGCTGGTCGCCTCTGGAAGGTACCGCGTTCTCGCACCGCATCGTGCGGACGCTCGTCAACGGACGGACCGTCTATGCCGACGGACGGGTCGATACGACGCACCGGGGAGCGGAGCTCGAGTTCGACCGGTAAAAGCGAACGCCGGAGTCCGGCAGAACCGCCGGGGCTCCGCAGCAGGGCAAAAGGAACGAGACAGCAGAGAGCGAGCCGCCGTCGTCCGACGCAGTACCCAACGGTGCGGATAGGGATACGAAAACATATCGCCCGAACGGCGGATCGTCCGCTTCGGAGCGGACGGAAAGTCCCGTGACACCGAACGAAACCTATCACCATGATACCGACAAGACGCATCCGCTCGATTTGCTTGTTCGCATGGCTCGCCGTACCGCTCGCCGCCGAGACGGCCGGCCTCGACCGGCACCCCTCGGGGAAGAAAACGAACCGGGAGCAGTATGCCCGACTCTGCGAACGCTTCGAATCGGGCGACACGACGCTGACCTCCGACCAGTATGCGACCGTATATTACGGTTTCGCGGCACAAAGCCGATACAACGGCAGTCTCGGTTACGGCGAGGAAGACGCTATGGCCCTGATCGAACAGGACAAGCCGCAGGAGGCGTTCGCGCTGTGCGAGCGGATTCTGAGCAAAGCGCCCGTGTCGCTTCAGGGACACATGACGCTGCTGCTCGCCGCCGGCCGGGCAGCAATACCCCCGGAACAGGCCCTCCGGTATGCGATCCGGTTCGACGGGCTGTTGGACGCAGTTTTCAGAAGCGGCGACGGACACAGCATTCAGACGGCATTCCGAGTGCTGAGCGTGGCGGACGAATACGTCGTCATGCAAGCGCTGGGCGTCGAGAGCATGCTTTCGCAAAGTCTCATCGAAGAGCATGAAAAGCATTACGACCGGATCGAGATTTCGGGCGCAACGGATTACGAGGGCGACGAAATCTATTTCGACGTAAGTCTGCCGATGAAACATCTTGACAAAGTTTTCGGGGAAAAATAGCCGAACCGCTCGACATACCGCATAACACGACCGAAATGAGAAAACCGAATATCAGACTCTGGGCCCGGCGGCTGACCCTGACCGCCCGGGAAGCTCCGGCCGAAATGCTGCTGGCGCTGTACTTTTTCGCGATTTATTCTTTGAACCGGGAACATGTGCTGAACGGTCCGACCGACTATCTGTTGCTGATGCCGATCTTTTTCGCGCTCTCGCTGCTGACGAACCGGTGGTGCCGCAGCCCGCGCAGCCGGATCGCCTACTATCTTTCGCCGCTGGCGGCCGTCCCGTTCCTGTGGGCCGACGTGGGCGGCTGGGTCCACTCGGTCGCCTATCCGGTCACGCTGATCGTCTGCGCGCTCACGGTCTTTGCCGGCGGCTGGCAGCGCGACAACGCGCGCTTCGTCGAGCGGGTCCTGCGCTACCTGTCCGACTCAATCGCGAGCGGGCTGATCGCGCTGGCGGCCTTTCTGGCCTCCTGCGCCATTTTCTTCTCGATCGTGTACATCTTCAACATACTGGACGACTGCTCGCGGGGATTCACCGAATACGCGGCCATGGCGTCGCTGCTCGTCGTCTGGCCCGTTCTGTTCCTGATCCTCGACCGGGACAGCGAGCGCGATCAGGGCAACGGCTTCGCCTCCGGCCCTTTTCTGGACGTGCTGTCGAACTATATCCTCACTCCCGCCCTGCTGATCTACACGGCCATACTGTATCTCTATTTCGCGAAGATCGCGATCGGCTGGTCGCTGCCCAAAGGGG
>CABUJP010000050.1:0-16394 GCA_902491835.1 uncultured Alistipes sp.
CGGCCGTTGTCTCTGCGGTTGGAAATCCCGCCTAAAAAAACTATTTTTATCCCCGGATTAACAAACCGAAACGATGAAAAAAACGACTCTTGCGCGTCGGACATCCCTGTGGCTGACGCTCATGGCAATATCCTGCGCGCCGCTCGCGGCGCAGACCGGCCCCGGCTTCGGCTCGCTCAAGTGCGAGCAGGAGACCGATCCGGTCGGAATCGAAACTCCGTCGCCCCGCTTCAGCTGGCAGTTGGTATCGCCCGAGCGCGGATGCCGGCAGACTGCCTACCGCATCGTCGTGGCCGAGACCGAAAAGGACGCCGCGGCCGGCCGCGCCACGATGTGGGACAGCGGTAAGGTTCCCGGCGAACAGTCGCTGCTGATACCGTATGACGGACAGCCTCTGGAAGCGGCCGAAACCTATTACTGGAGCGTCCGGGTCTGGGGCCCGGACGGCAAGCCGTCGGCGTGGAGTCCGGCGCAGCGTTTCACGATGGGGCTGCCCGACCGCGAAGACTGGTCCGGGGCGCGGTGGATCGCGCTCGAGGAGGACGTCGACTCGCTGATCGTCATCAACGGCACGTTCGACACGGGTCCCGACAACCCGATCCTGGGCAACAAGCCGTTCGGGCGGAACAAGCTGCCGCTGCTGCGCCGCGAGTTCACGGTCGACAAGCCCGTGCGGCGGGCGACGGCCTATGTCTGCGGACTGGGCCAGTTCGAGCTGTTTCTCAATGGCGAGAAGACGGGCGACCACTTTCTCGATCCGGCATGGACCAAGTTCGACAAGGAGGCGCAGTACGTCTCGTTCGACGTGAGCGACCGGCTTCGGCAGGGCGCCAACGCGGTCGGAGCGATGATCGGCAACGGATTCTTCAACATCCCGCGCGAGCGATACAGCAAGTTCGCCGGATCGTACGGAGCGCCGAAGATGATCTTCAAGCTGCTGATCGAGTACGAGGACGGCACGCGACAGACGGTCGTCTCGGACGACTCGTGGAAGGCGGTGCCGGGACCGGTCACGTTCTCGAGCATTTACGGAGGCGAGGATTACGACGCGGGCCTCGCACAGGCCGGCTGGACTTCGCCGGGCTTCGACGACAGCTCGTGGAGCGCCGCCGTGCTCACGCGGTTCGACTCCCCGCTGCGCTCGCAGCGCACGACGCCGATCAAGATCCGCCAGCGGGTTCCGACCGTCCGCAAATACCGCAACTCGAAAGGCAACTACCTGTACGATCTGGGGCAGAACGCCTCGGGCATCGTCCGCCTGAGCGTGCGCGCTTCGGGACGGCATACCGTGAGGATGTTTCCCGGCGAGCTCTGCCGCCCCGACAGCACGGTCAACCAGCGCTCGTCGGGCGGACCGGTGTTTTTCAGTTACACGACGCGCGGCGACGGCAGCGTCGAAAGCTGGCAGCCGCAATTCACCTATTACGGTTTTCGCTACGTGGAAGTCGAGGGAGCGGTGCCCGAGGGCGAGCCCAATCCGGACGGCCTGCCCGAGATCGTCGAGCTGACCGGACTGCATACGACTAACTCGGCCGAGCAAGTCGGCGCGTTCGAGTGCTCCAACCCGCTTTTCAATCAGATCTATACGCTGATCGACTGGGCTATCCGCAGTAACTTTTCCAGCGTATTCACCGACTGTCCCCACCGCGAGAAGCTCGGCTGGCTCGAGCAGTCGCATCTGATCGGTCCGTCGATCCAATTCGGCTACGATATCTCGCGGGCCTATCCGAAAATCGTCGGCGACATGGCGACGGCCCAGTACGAGGACGGAATGATCCCGGCCATCGCGCCGCAGTACACCGTCTTCGCCGAAGGATTCCTCGATACGCCGGAATGGGGCAGCGCCTTTATCCTGCTGCCCTACTACCTCTACCGCTGGTACGGGGACGACCGGCCGATGCGCGAGAACTACGACCGGATGGCAGACTACATCGACTACCTGTCGTCGAAGGCCGACGGACATATCGTGGCCTACGGACTGGGCGACTGGTGCGACATCGGCCCCGCCGAGCCGGCCCACTCGCAGCTGACGTCGAACGGTGTCAGCGCGACGGCGATCTACTATTACGACATCTGTACGATGCAGCGGGTCGCCGAGCATTTGGGCAAGACGGCCGACGCCGAGCGCTACGGATCGCTGGCCGCCGAGGTGAAAAAGGCGTTCAACGAGCGCTTTTTCGACCGCCGGACGCTCAAGTACGACCGCAACAGCCAAGCGGCCAACGCAATGGCGCTCTACATGGGGCTCGTGGAACCCCAGTACGAGGAGGTCGTGCTGAAAAACCTGATCGACGACATCCGCGGCCGCGGCAATGCCGTGACGGCAGGCGACATCGGTTATCGCTATGTCGTACAGACCCTGCAGGATCGCGGCGCTTCGGACGTACTGTTCGACATGAACAGCCGTTACGACGTGCCGGGCTACGGCTACCAGATCGCTATGGGCGAGACGGCGCTGGCCGAGTCTTGGCAGAGCCGCGACTACCTGTCGCACAACCACTGCATGCTCGGCCATCTCTACTCGTGGTTGTTCAGCGGCATCGGAGGCGTCTCGCAGGAGTCCGGCTCGACGGCCTACAAGCGGATCGTGATCGACCCTCAGGTCGTAGGCGATCTGCGCGACGCCCGCGTATCCTTCCGCTCGCCCTACGGACTGATCCGCAGCGAATGGAAGGACTCACCGGACGAGTTCGTGCAGACGGTCGAGATACCTGTCAATGCTACGGCCCGGATTTGCCTGCCCGCGACCGATCCGGCGAAAGTCGCCGAGAGCGGCAAGCCCGTATCGGGCCGCAAGGATATTACAGTAAAAAACGGTGCGGACGGACGTATCGAGCTGCATGTCGGCTCGGGCGTCTACCGGATCGCCGTCGAGAAATAGCCGGACCGAGCGCGCGAATTCGCTCGGAAGGAGAATTTGCGCAGCGTACCGCCGGCGCTTCATAAGAGAGGTCCGATCTTTCTGGCAGACCAAACCGATTCGGGGAATCTTCGTAGGATTCCCCGATATTGTTGTTTGGCGATTATATACACTTCTATGTACCGAGCATGTTCGCGACCGGAATTTTTCTGTTCGCCGGTCGCGGTCGGCAACTACAGGCCGCGCATCCGATAGATCTCCCTATCCTAAATTCCCTTCCGCCGGAAGGAACTCCATACCGGGGAAGTCGGAAACACGGAGAATTCGGAGACCGGTACAGCAAAATATATGATTAGGTCGGTGAAATAGACCGTCCCCGGACAACTTTTGCTCGCGGCCTGCGCCGAAGCGCGGATCAGCGGAAACGACAACAGCCAGCATAATAGCTTTCATCCGATCTCGGAGGTTACGGATCGACTTATCGGGCCGCCTGCTGCCGGAGGTAGGCGTCATACGTGTCGAGCATCCACGCGTCGTTTTCCTTGGCCTCGTTCTTGCGGACTTTTCCTTCGGGATCTTTGAACCATTTTTTATAAAACTCCTTCAGTCCGGGGTTCCGCTTGTCCATCAGCATGGTCCCCACCAGCTCGTATGGGTAGACGATCTCGTCCGGATCGCTGTTGAACCGGATGCCGCCGATCGTAATGAGCCGCCGAGTCTACCCCGCGTTGTTGGTCGTCACATCCCATCTTTTCCGCCAGTAGAGCGTAGCGCTATCGCTTGCCACGTCGCAGCAGACGAACTGCTGTCTGGTGTTATAACGGCTTTTGATGCTCGGGGCCGCCACGGGACGCGATTCCCAGCGAATGCCGTCGGGATCGGATTCGGTTTTCTCGGTGTATTCGATGCTTCGCACCTCCTCGGCGGTATATCTCGTAGTCTCCTTGCTGTCGGGCGTGGGAGCGAGTGTGAACGAGTAGTTTTCCCTTTTCATTTTCAGAAGGGCGTCATCGGCGTGCCAACCGCTCTTGAGGTATCCTTCGACGGTCTTGCCGTCATCGAGCGTAACGACCACGCGGCGAAACTCCTGGTCTTCGGGTTTCTTCGCCTCCGCCTGAAAAACAGAGCCGAAGGTAACGAACGCGATGATTGTCAAAAGAATCGTTGGTTTATACGGACTTTTTAAATAAGATTTTCTATAAACATCTTTCTTTTATATTTATTACACTGATTATAAGTCACTTAAAAATTCATTGCTCATCCTTTGCAAAACTCGTTATCCGGTTCTACCCGTCACAGTTTTTAACCAACGCAAATTCGGTATAGGGAGGAATACCTCCTTGAGGCAGGGGCGATTTCATCCTGTCTGTCCGGCTTTTGCGAAACGAGCCGCCGGCGGTCCGCCGTGTCGCTTCCGAGGACATGCGGTAAAGCTGCTGCGACGCGGTTCGGAATCCGTGCGGAATGGGACATAAGGAGACGGGACAGCGGCCTCAGCGTTAGGGAACAGTGCAAAAGGCCCGAACGTGGCCTGAGGCCCGGCAGGCAATCCTGCTGTCGCTTGCCTTTCACGATCTGGCTTACGAAATGTCCGGCTGCGCCGCCTGGTCCTCGAAAGAGGGGTTCGCAGCCGACCCGATACCAGCCGATATCCGTATCGTTGCGACGGTTTGCTGCCCGGCCGGCGACACGGTCCGCATACGTTCCGGGGCTCTCTTCCAGCCGTTCCTCGTTCCGCCGTAAAGGACGGGCGGCCCCGCGTTTTCGGAAGCCGCCCGTTCGGTCGGATAAGCCGGAAAGATCAGTCGTCCTTATCCGTGTCGGCGTACGCCTTGAGCAGCTTTTCCTGCACGTCGGAAGGCACTTGCTCGTACGAGGCGAATTTCATCGAGTAGGTCGCGCGGCCGTTGGTCAGCGAGCTGAGCGTCGTCGAGTAGCGATACATCTCCGCGAGCGGAACGCGGGCCACCAGCCGCTCGAATCCCTTGTCGCTGCTCATGCCCTCGATCATGGCCCGGCGGTTCTGCAGGTCGCTCATCACGTCGCCCATGCGGTCCGAAGGTACGAGTACTTCGACCGAGTAGATCGGCTCCATGATCTTCGGCCCGGCCTTCTTGAAGGCTTCCTTGAACGCATTGCGGCCTGCCAGCTTGAACGACAGCTCGTTCGAGTCGACCGGATGCATCTTGCCGTCGTAGACGACCACGCGAATGTCGCGGGCATAGGAGCCCGTCAGCGGCCCTTCTTCCATTTTCTCCATAATTCCTTTCAGAATCGCGGGCAGAAAGCGGGCGTCGATCGCTCCGCCGACGATCGCGCTGTAGAACATCAGCTTGCCGCCCCACGGCAGATCGACCTCCTCCTTGCTCTTGATGTTGAGCACCAGCTCGCGGCCGTCGATCTTGTAGCGGCTCGGCTCGGGCATGCCCTCGACATAGGGCTCGATCACGAGCCATACCTCGCCGAACTGGCCTGCGCCGCCCGACTGCTTCTTGTGCCGGTAGTCGGCCGCAGCCACTTTCGTGATCGTCTCCCGGTAGGGAATTTTCGGAGCGAAGAACTCGACCTCCATCTTGTTCTGGTTCGCGAGCTGCCACTTCAGGATATTCAGGTGATGCTCTCCCTGTCCCTGCACGATCGTCTGCTTAAGCTCCTTGGAGTATTCGACCAGAATCGTCGGGTCCTCGAAGTGCGCCCGGTTCAGCAGCTCGCCGAGCTTCTCGTCCTCGCCGGTCTTGAGCGGGCGCACGGCGGCCCGGTAGCGGGGCTCGGGGAAGCGGATCGGCTCGATCAGGATATCGGCGCCCGGCGAGCAGAGCGTCTGGTTCGTCTTGGTCCCCTTCAGTTTGACCGTGCAGCCGATGTCGCCCGCTTCCATTTCGGTCACTTTGACGCGGTTCTTGCCCGCCACGGCGAACAGCTGCGATATTTTTTCCTTGTTGCCCGTCTTCGAGTTGACCAGCTCCATGCCTTCGGTCACCTTTCCCGACACGACGCGGAAGAACGTCATTTCGCCCAGATGCGGCTCGACGGCGCTCTTGAAAACGAACAGCGAGGTCGGAGCCGAGCTGTCGGCCGCGATCTCGCGCCCGTCCGTCGTCTTGAAAGCAGGCGCCTTGATCGGACCGGGCGCTACGTTGATGATGAACTCCATCAGCCGCTTGGCTCCTATGTCGCGCTTGCCCGAAGCGCAGAACACCGGGATCAGGTCGCGCTTGGCGAGTCCCAGCTTCAGGCCCGAACGCAGCTCGTCCTGCGTCAGTACGCCCTTGTCGAAATAGAGTTCCATCAGCGCCTCGTCGTTCTCGGCGGCCGCCTCGGTCAGAATGCGGTTCAGTTCGGCGGCCCGCTCCATTTCCGACTCGGGAATTTCGAGCTCCTCGCGCACGCCGGTATCGCCCTTGAAACGGTACATTTTCATCAGCAGCACGTCGACGAACGCGTCGAAGCCGGGCCCCGGATTGACCGGATACTGCACGACGACCGGCGTGACCTGCGAGGCCGCCTTCAGCGAATCGAGCGTTCCCTCCCACGACGCTTTTTCATGGTCGAGCTGGTTGATGACCGCGATGATCGGCTTTTCGTGCCGCCGGGCATAGCGCGCCTGAATCTCCGTTCCGACCTCGAACCCGTTCTGGGCGTTGAGGAGCATCACGCCCACGTCGGCCACCCGGAACGCCGAGAACAGTCCGCCGCAGAAGTCGTCCGAGCCCGGCGTGTCGATGATGTTCAGCTTGCGTCCCATGTACTCGGCGAACAGGATCGTCGGATAGATCGAGCGCTTGTAAAGATGCTCCACGTCGGTGTAGTCCGAGAGCGTGTTGTCGTTCTCGACGCTTCCGCGCCGGTCGATCACCCCTCCGTCGAAAGCCATCGCCTCGGCCAGCGTAGTCTTGCCCGAGCCCGAGGCGCCGAGCAGGACCACGTTCTTAATGTCGTGTGTCGTGTACGTCTTCATAATTCGATAAGCTGTTTTAGGTTGAACTTTTTAAGATTTCAGGTAGTACAAGGTGCTTTAAATTTAAGAAATTAAACGCAAATCCGCAATACCCGACCGAAGATTCGCCCCTCTGTCGCAGCTGCGCGCACGACCCGTGCGACGGGCCGGACTTCCGCTCGCAAAAGCGGTCGGCGCGCATCCGTCTTCCTTGCATGGTCGCCGGCGCTCGCTTCGGTCGTCCGGCGCTCGCGGCGACACGTTGCCTCAGTGAATAAAAAAGCGTAGCTTTGCAGCAAAAGACCGAACGACAGATGAAACTCCTACGAACGCTCGTTTTCGCCTCGGTATGGCTCGTGCTTTCGTCATGCGCCTCGGTCGGCCGGTTCTCGGCGTCGGAGGCCGCGACGATCGACGCGGAGCCGGGCGAAGGCGTGATGCGCGTGCTCAAAACGACCGATTGCGACGACTCGCTTCGGCTGCGCGGCCGAAGCGGGCGGATCGGCCGCGCATGGCTCGGCGATCCGCTGTATGCCCGCCTGAAGCGGCGCATGCTCTGTACGGTGAACGACCCGGCCGACCCGGGCGTCGGGATCGCAGCGCCTCAGGTGGGCGTATCGCGGCGTCTCATCGCCGTGCAGCGTTTCGACCGGGAGGGCGAGCCGTTCGAGTTCTACGTCAATCCCCGCATCGTACGGTACGCGGGCGGAACGGTCCGGAGTCCCGAGGGGTGCCTGTCGATTCCCGGAAGGATCGACACGGCCGTGCGCCGGGAACGGGTCGTGCTGCGCTACCGGGACGGACAGAGTGGAAAGCGGCGGCGGGAAAGCGTGTCGGGATTCACGGCCGTCGTATTCCAACACGAGATCGATCATCTGAACGGTATTCTGTTCATCGACCGGACTCCGGACCGCGCGGCCGGGAATCGCCGGCATAAATCCTCGAAACCATGAGCGTCTTGCTGATCGTATTGGCCGTACTGTGCGTTCTGGTCGGCATAGCGGGCTGTATTCTGCCGGTTCTGCCCGGCCCTCCGCTGAGTTTCGTCGCATTGCTGCTGATGCGCTGGAGCGGAGCGGCGGAGTTCGACAGCCGTTTCCTGACGATCTGGGGGCTCGCGACGCTCGCGGTCACGGTGCTCGACTACCTGCTGCCGGCTTGGCTGGCGCGTCGGTTCGGCGGCTCGAAACAGGCGGCCCGAGGCTCGCTCGTAGGGTTGATCGTCGGCATGGTATTCTTTCCGCCGGCCGGACTGATCGTCGGCGCTTTCGTCGGCGCCTTCGTCGGCGAACTGATCCATGACGGCAGCGACAAGCTCAGGGCGCTCAGGGTCGCGGTCAGTTCGTTCGCCGCCTTCATTCTCGGTACCGGGATGAAGCTGGCCGTGTCGCTCGCGATCGGATTCTACGTCATCCGCGCGCTGTTCGTCTGACATGACAGTCTGCGGCGGCATTCCGGTCGGACCGGAGAAGCTCCTTGTCACAGGGGCCGTTTGCCCGGAGCTAATACTCGAAAAAGGGGATCGTATCGATCACCGGAATGCCGAGCGCCGCGAGCTCCCGAACGGCCCGGTCGTAATAGAGACCGCTTTCGAGCACATGGTGGTCGTGGGCGTCGATGCCCACGATCGCCGTGCATCCCTCGTCGGCCGCAATCCGCCAGAAATCCGGGTGCGGAACTCCGGCCACGCCGTGCGCCTCGTTGTAGGCGATCATCGAAACGTTGTACTCGAGCGGCATACGGAGCCGCGAGGCCCGGCGGCATATCTCGCGGCTGATGCGGGCGCAGTGCCCGTCGAATCGCCCGTAGCTGCGCATGAACAGGTCGGGGTGCGCCAGATAGGCGTACAAGCCGGTTTCCATGCCCCGGATCGCGCTTTCCGCATACAGGTCGAGCATCTCGGCGGAACGGGTGTCCGAGCCGAAATAGGGATAGCGCTCATCGGTCCGGTAGAAATGATTCCCGAAAATGACGTAGTCGAGGCAGTACTCGCGGATCGTGTCGCGCAACCAGGGCATGTAGTCCTCGAAATACTCGCATTCCAGCCCGAGCCGCAATTCGATCCGCCCTGCGTAGCGCCTCTGGAGCGAGCGGACGCTCCGCACGTAATCGGGAAGCGCATCGAGCGGCATCCTAATCGGCGAAACGAAGTCCGAGGCATAGCTCCAAGGCGTATGGTCCGAAAAGCCGAGCACGCGATAGCCTCCCCGGATCGCGCTCCGCACGTACTGCTCGTCTTCTCCCGATGCGTGTCCGCAACGGGCCGTATGGGTGTGAAAGTTCGTTTTCTGCATTCCGGCCGCCAGGTCGGGCGAAGTGCCTTCCCGCGGCGACGGCAAAATTAATTTCTTTATCTTTGCCTGACAATCCCTGCGCTGTAACTATTACGAAAAACGACCGAATGATCAAAGCTCTTTTTCTGGATATCGACGGAACGCTGGTCAGCTTCGAGACCCACCGGGTCGGCGAGCCGACCCGAAACGCGCTAGCCGAGGCCCGGCGCCGGGGCCTGCTGCTCTTTATAGCTACCGGCCGCCACCGCTGCGACCTGAACAATTTGGGGGACCTCGCCTTCGACGGCTACGTGACGCTCAACGGACAGTATTGCTACGACGCGCGGGGCGTGATCTATCGCCGCAGCATCGACCCGGGCGACATCCGCACGGCGGTCGGACTGATCGAGAGGGAGCCTTTCCCGTGCCTGTTCATCGAGGAGGACCGGATGTACATCAACTGTGCCGACGACAATTTCCGGGCCGCACAGCGACTGCTCAACTTCGGCGATCCGCCCGTCGAGAGCCCGTCCCGGGCCTTGTGTACCGACATTTATCAGCTCATGCCTTTTATTGGACCCGAGCGCGAGCCGTGGCTGATGGAGCGGCTGCCCCGCTGCCGGTCGACGCGGTGGAACCCCTATTTCATGGATGTCGTGCCCGAGGGCGGGAGCAAGAGCGTCGGCATCGACGCGATCTGCCGCTCGTACGGCATCGCGCCGGACGAGACGATGGCCTTCGGCGACGGCCAGAACGACATCGAGATGCTGCGCCATGCGGGCATCGGAGTCGCCATGGGCAATGCGGCCGAGGAGGTACGGGCGGCGGCCGACTATGTGACCGCGAGCGTCGACGGCGACGGAGTGGGCCGCGCGCTTCGGCATTTCGGGCTGATCTGACGCTTCGGACCCGGAAATTTCCGAGCGGGTCGCCGGAGGATGCTCAGCGGGAGAAAAACGCTTCGGCCGTCGTCGCGCGCGAGCCGGCTATGGCTGCCACGCGGGCAATGAATGAGCGATAACCGCCGCAACGGAAAAATCCGTACTTTTGGATCGCGGCGTCCCACCTTCGCAAAACGGGAAACACGGGTTCCGCGAGCGAAGCCCGGGCATGCCGCCGCAACGACGAAAACAGCGAAACGATGTCCGACAGAAAACACGGCTGCCGCTGGAAGGTCGACGGGCAGCCGACCGAACTGGACCGCAGGGTCCTCGAAATGGCCCGTCGGGGCTGTCTCGTTCCCGGCCGGGAGCTCGTCAAGACGCCCGAGCAGATCGAGGGCATCCGCCGCAGCGGAGCAATCAATACGGGCGTTCTCGACTGCGTGGCCGCGATGATCGGCCCGGGCGTGTCGACCGCCGAGATCGACCGGGTCGTCTACGACTACACGACCTCGCACGGAGCGATCCCGGCTCCGCTGAACTACGAGGGCTTCCCCAAAAGCGTCTGCACGTCCGTGAACGACGTAGTCTGCCACGGTATCCCGAGCGAGCGGGAGATTCTCCGCGACGGCGACATCGTCAACGTCGACGTATCGACGATTCTCGACGGATACTATTCCGACGCCTCGCGCATGTTTCTGATCGGCAACGTCTCGCCCGAGCGGCGGAGACTGGTCGAGGTGACGCGCGAATGCCTCCGTATCGGTATGGAGGCCGCCCGGCCGTTCGGCTTCGTCGGCGACATAGGCCATGCGATTCAGCGCCACGCCGAAAAGAACGGCTATTCGGTCGTCCACGAGCTGTGCGGACACGGAGTCGGGCTGGCGTTTCACGAGGAGCCGGACATAGAGCATTTCGGCCGGCGCGGTACGGGCATGGTGCTGGTGCCCGGCATGGTATTTACGATCGAACCGATGATCAACATGGGCTCGCGCAGCATCTTCATCGACGAGGCCGACGGCTGGACGGTCCTGACCGACGACGGGCTGCCTTCGGCCCAATGGGAGCACACGTTCGTGATGACCGAAAACGGCCCGGAGATTCTGACCCGCTGAGACTCCTGCCCCGACAGGCTCGCGCGGAAGCACGGTACGGTCCGACACGAGGCGATTCCCGCGCACCGGTCCGCCCGCACGGGATCGCAAACATTTTTCCCTGTGTCCATAGCATAGCGGGAACCGTTATTATTGTATACGGAGCGGACATGGGCAGACTGGCGTTGTCCGCCTCGATCGGATGCAGCCGCGTACGCCGATAATTCCGCTACCCGGCGCGATACAAATCCGTTCTTGAAAGACAAAGGGAAAAAACAAGCCGGCCGGCGAGCATGCCGCAGGCGCTGCGGACCGCCGGGTCGAGACGCGACGACCGCTTTCGCCTCGGAAAGGCGTTCCCGCCGCCGCGGAGTCCCCGCGTTTCTGAAAAAGGCTCGGCGCGAAACAGGGGAAGCCGGTCTTTCGTCCGCTACCGGACCAGTTTCCATGTCCATTTCCAACGGCTCATGAGCCACACCAGCGCCGCGCTGACCGCGAAGGCGCAGCAGGCCGTCAGCACGATGCGCGCGAGCACCGGAAGCGAGCCGATCGTTCCGATAGAATCGTAGCCGATCTGCACGAAAATGAAATGGCACAGATAAATGCCGAAGGTCAGCGATGCCAGACGCGCAAGCCACCGGCGGGGCTTCAGACGCAGTTTCCGCACGACGAGAAAGACCGGAAACGTCATCAGAAAGACGTTGATGCCGGCAAAGTACCAGACGATCTCGAGGTAGGCGTAGTTGCCCGGGAAGCGGCTTTGCATGGCCAGATAGCCGAAAGCCGTGATCGCATAGCCGACCGCGAACATCGGGACGCCGAGCGCGAGCGTGCGCCGCCAGCTCCATGCAGGAGGATACTTGACCAGATAGTAGGCCAGTACCAGATAGCCGGCGAATCCCGACACATAGTAGAACGTGCCGTAGGGATTCCAGTCGCAGACGCCCAGAATCCCCGGATTTCCGTAATTGCCCGCATAGCCGAGCATGGGCGCCGCCATGCCTATGTACGGCAGTACGAGCGTTGTGCCCCACAGCCACAGCACGAGCTTCAGGTCGCGGCGGGAGGCTTGTTGCAGCCAGACGCTCAGAATCGGCATGATCAGGTACAGTCCGACCAGCATGTAAAGATACCAGAGCGGCGTGGTGTCGTAGTTGAAATTGAAAACGAACGTATAGAGCTTGGTCAGCGTGGCCCGCAGCGTATGATCCTCCATCACGACCTGAGGATTCGACGTCGTTCCGCCGCAGTTCAGATAAGCATAGTAGAGCACGGGCAGCGCCAGCGACCAGAACACCAGCGGAAGCGCGATTCTCCCGATCCGCTTGCGGTAGAAAGCGGACATGCCGGTCTGCACGGGCAGCAGCAGCACGCCGGTCATCATGACGAAAAGCGGCACGCAGCACCGGACTATGCTCCCCGTGAACATGCCTGTGAGAAATGCGCTGCGGTCGGCGTCGAACTGCGCGACGAACGGGTCGCAGCAGTGCGAAAGCACGACCAGAAAACAGGCCAGCACGCGCAGCAGGTCGATCCAGCCTAAGTGTTCCTTCGTCGTAGTCTCCATAAGTTCGGGTTAGCTATGCTCGGGCGATAGCCGGCAGAAACCGCCGGTGCGGACCGTATCCGTCGGCAGCCTTTCTGGGCTCGGTTTTTCTCTGCGGAGCGGGAATATCCGCCGGCCTCCATGCAAATATAGGATTTTTCCCTGACGGACAAGAGCGGCGGAGACCGGCTCTTCCGAAAAGCCGAGCCGCCGGCCGAGCCGAGGCCACGATTCATACGCGAGTGTTTCCGCTGGAAACGACCGTTCGGCTGCGGTGTAAGACGTTTTTCCCTGTACGGGTTGCCGAATCCGATCATTCTTGCTATTTTTACTCCCGCAACCGCATGCGGTTCTCCGCGTGCGGAGCAAACGCTCCTCGCGCTCGCCCGGACCCGTCGGAACGGCCCGGCGGAGCCGAAGAGCCCGAACCTGTAAAACGAAAACTATGAAAACGACTATTTGCGCCGCCGCGCTCGCTCTGCTGCTCGGCACGGTCTGCTACGGGCAGAAACGAATGTCGCAGCCTGCCGCTGCAAGCGGAGCTTCCTGCGAGTCGGTGTACGACGTCCGCGACTTCGGCGCCAAGGGCGACGGTAAGGCGGACGACACGAAAGCGATCCAGTCGGCGCTCGACTATGCGATCGATCACGGCGGCGGCACGGTCTACTTCCCCAACGGCCGCTACCGCCTGGCCACGATGCAGGAAAACTACCGGGTCAAGGCGCACCTGATCGTCAAGCCCAAGAAAAGCCCGGGCAAGCGGGACTACGTGATGATCCGCCTGAGGGGCGAAACCTGCGTCGTCACGCCCTGTTCGTACGCCAACCACACGGGCGAGGACCGCTCGGAGGTGTGGGACAACGGGACGGTGCTGTTCTCCGACGTGCTGGGAGAGCCTCAGACCGATCCGGCGGCTACGCCCGCCTGCATTCTGGCGGCCGGGACGGGGTCGAACCTGTACAGTCTCAATCAGGCCGTAATCCGCATCGAGGATCTGGCTTTTCAGGCGAAGGCCGAGGAGGGGAAATACCCCTATCTGTCGGGCATCAACATGGCCTACGCGGCTACCGTGTACACCGATAACGTGCTGATCTACTCGTCGGTCCGCAATACGGCCCTGACGGCCCCGTCGAAAGACGGTCATTATTCGGCCGGCTTCATCGGTCCCCGGCTGTGGTGTAACCCCGAGCAGGGACTGAGAAACGTATACGTCAAGAGCGCGTTCCGCTACGGCTTCGTCTTCTCGGAGCACATGAACGGCAACGACCTGTCGGCGTGGGATTGTGAGAATGCCTTTGTCTTTTCCAAGATGGACCACTCCTGCTGGTTTGGCCGCATCCACGCTCAGAATTGCAAGAATATTCTGGCATCGCTCGATACGGATTTCGCGGGCCACACGCGCGGGGCCTCCTTCTTCCGCATCGAACAGGTCGGCATCGAGGTGAACAGCGGGCAAGTGCCCTACGATTTCAACTACGAGTATTTCGTACTCGATCCCGATAACCTGCTCTACGGATCGTTCGAGTACCATATCGTCCGGTCGAACGTCGGGGCCGACAACTCCTGCTTCCGGGCCGAGGGCGGAGCCAATCTCCGGGCGACCGCCACGTTCTGACGGAGGACGGAGAGGTACCCTTTTCCCCTGCTTCCCCGCGGGCCGGTACGCTTCGGAGGCTTCCGGGGCATTTCCCGCGTCGGGGAAATCCGTCCGCGACGGACGATACGAAAGATTCCCCGCGTCGAGGACGCGAACCGACAGGCGCTTTCAGATCTATCGAAATGAACATAGAGGAATTCAGGACATACTGCCTTTCTTTTCCGGGTGCCCGCGACAAGATGCCGTTCGACAAGGCGAACTCGGAGTACGATCGGAATCTGCTCGTATTCTGCGTGCGGGATAAGTGGTTCTGTTTCGTCAATATCCGCGAGTTCGATTTCTGCTGTCTGAAGTGCGACCCGGACGAGGCGATCGATCTGCGGGACCGCTACGAGGGCATAGAGCCCGGCTACCATATGAACAAACGGCATTGGATCAGTGTCCGTTTCGACCGGGATGTTCCCGACAGCGAAATCAGAAGGCTCGTCCGGCGATCGTATGAGCTCGTGGCCGGTCGTTCGGACCGAAAGCGGTAAGCGACTGCAGCAGGCCGAGTCGGAGGGAGACCGGTCCGTTGCCGTGGTTCGAATAGGGGCGCGAGCAAACCGGCGGAGCATCCGGGCAGCGGGAAAATTCCCGATAATCCCGCTTTTAGGTCCCAGCCCGAGCGGAACGAAGCCCGCTCGGGCTATTTGCCGGGGACGACGGAATTCCCGGCGGACGGTCACGCGAGCCGAGGCGATTGCCGCTTTGCAGGTAAAACGTTTGCCGAACGGATTGTGAAACGGCCGAAAGAAAATCGGTAGAGCTTTCGTTGCGGATGATTCTTTCCGTTCGGCCGGACCGACGATCTGCGGTTTCGGAACGCGCTTCCCCAAAATCGTAGAATCGTATTTCGCCATTTCGATGATATGGGTTCTATAATCCGTAAAACAGATACAAGCGCTATGTCCGTACCCGCTATTTTTGCAAAAGGAGAATCATGGGTGACAAGGGAATGAAATATATCTTTGTAAATTTGAAATAAACAGACGAGGCATGTTGCGAAAAATCAGAATAACGCTCGCCGTCCTTTGTTTCGTGTCGGTCACGCTGCTGTTTCTCGATTTCACGGGGACGATCCACGCATGGTTCGGCTGGCTGGCCAAGATCCAGTTCCTGCCTGCGGTACTGGCCCTGAATCTCGGCGTCGTGGCGGCGCTCGTATTGCTCACGCTGCTGCTGGGACGCGTTTATTGTTCGGTCGTTTGTCCGTTGGGCGTGATGCAGGACGTGTTCGGCCGGCTGGGAAGACGGCGCCGGAAAAACCGCTATTCCCATTCGCCGGCGTTGTCGTGGCTGCGCTATACGGTGCTTTCGCTGTTCGTCGTAGCGCTCGCGGCGGGCGTAGGCTCCGTCGTGGCGCTGTTGGACCCGTACGGAGCTTACGGGCGTATCGCTTCGAATCTTTTCGCGCCGCTTTGGCAGTGGGGCAACAACCTGCTGGCCGGCTTCGCCGAAAGGGCCGGCAGCTACGCTTTCTACCGGACGGATGTCTGGATCAAGAGCCTGCCGACCTTTGCGATCGCTGTCGCCACGTTCGCGGCGCTGGCCGTTCTGTCGTGGCGGAACGGTCGTACCTACTGCAACACGATTTGCCCGGTGGGGACGGTATTGGGACTCTTCTCGCGTTTTTCACTGCTGACTCCGGTCATCGACACCTGCAAATGCAACGGCTGCGGCCTGTGCGCACGCAACTGCAAAGCGTCGTGTATCGACCCGAAAGCGCACCGCATCGACCTGAGCCGTTGTGTTGCCTGCATGGATTGCATCGGGAAATGCCGCCAACAGGCCATCCATTACCGATTGCGCACCGGCAACGCGCCGTTCCGCGCCCACCCTGTCGAGCCGCCACAACAACCAGCAAAAAAACAGATCCAAGCGGAAACGGATACAACATCCTCCCCGATACCACCGGAAACCGGAAGAACAAGGGATGCAACCGTGCAAACCCAATCCCGACCGGCTAGCCAAGATGCCCAAGTGCGGGAAGGGTTATCTTCAAACGAAACTTCGGCTCCCGGCATTTCCCGGCGCAATTTTCTGTCACTGACGGCGATGCTGACCGCAGGATCGTTCGTACGGGCGCAGGAGATGAAGGTCGACGGCGGTCTGGCTGCTATCGAGGAGAAAAAAATTCCGAACCGCGCCACACCGCTCGTTCCCG
>CABUJP010000051.1:0-16384 GCA_902491835.1 uncultured Alistipes sp.
GATCGCCGAGCACGACCTGATCGTGCTGTTTTCCGGCTCGATCGTCCATGTCTCGCAGCGAAGCGACGATCTGAGCCTGCGCGCCGTGGGATTCTCGATCGATTTTCTGAAAGGCGTTCCGCAGTCGGTCGTCCCGCTCTACCCCTATATGTTTCACAATCCGGTCCTCCCGCTGTCGCGCGAAGACGCCAGCATGCTCGCGGACTATTTCGACCGGCTGCGCGAGAAGGCGGCGAGGCAGAATCATCTCTATACCCGCGAGATCACGCTGCAACTGCTGTTGTCGATGTTTTTCGAGATCAGCGCGCTGTATCAGGCCAAACATCCGAAGGACAACCGCAGGCTGACCCGCAACGAGGAAATCTTCAAACGGCTCATGCAGCTTATCATGCACCACTACCGGGAACAGCGGGCAACGGCTTTCTATGCCCGGGAACTGTGTCTGACGCCGAAGTACCTCGCCTCGGTGGTCAAAAAAATCAGCAACCGGAGTGTGGCCGAATGGATAGCCGAGGCGGTGATTCTCGATGCCAAGACCCAGCTGCGTACCTCGCAGATGACCGTCCAGCAGATAGCCAACTACCTGAATTTCCCGAACCCCTCCTTTTTCGGCCGCTTTTTCAAGAAACATACCGGAATGACGCCGAAAGCCTACCGGCTGAGCGAATAAAGCGGTATGTGCTTCCGCCCGTTGCATGCCGCCTTCTCCGACATATGTTCCGTCGGTCGGGAACGGCGTCGGGAAAACAGGAAGCCGCCGGCCGAGCGCCCGACGAAATCCCGATGCGCGAAACGCCTACAAGCCGCCCTTGCCCCTCCCGCCGAAAAGCTCGTAGGCCGAGACGGCCAGCGTCGCCATACTGACACGGCAGGCCGGAACGGCCCCGACAATCGCTTCGGCACAAGCCGCGAGCGTGGCCCCGGTAGTCAGCACATCGTCCACGAGCAAGAGATGCCGGCCTTCGAGCGATGCGGGGCGACGAACCGAGAAAATGCCCTTCACATTATCCCAGCGCTCGCTGCGATCGGCCGTTTTGGCCTGCGAGCGGTTGTACCCGCTTCGGACGACGCTGCGCGCGTCGAGCGGAACTCCCAGCGCCTCGGCGATTCCGCGCCCGAAGTACTCGGCCTGATTGTATCCCCGGCTCAGCAAGCGCCGGTAATGCAGCGGAATCGGCACGACCACGTCGACATCCCCATAGAGCCCGCTTTCGCGCAACTCGGTCCCGAACCACCGGCCGAGCCGAAGCGCCGTCCGCCACTGCCCCCGGTATTTGAACCCGTGAATCATCGAACGATAGGCATTTCCCCGCGTAAAGAAGATCATCGAGCAAGCCTCTTGCACCGGCACAAGCCCCCAGAACTTCCGCGCTACCGGATTGTCGTGCTCGGCGCTGTAACCCGTCAGCGGCATATCCCAGCGGCAGCGCGGGCACAGCAGCCGGGCTCCCTCCGGGAGCGAGCGGCCGCAGGCCGCGCACCGCTCGGGATAGAACAGGCGGAATATTTCGTAAGCATAATTCATAGACCCATGTCCCGGTAAAAAACGAGTTTATCGATAATCCGGCGACCGATCTCAGCGTATCGTCCCTGAAAATCAGCACCATCTCTCGAGGTCGACCGTATCCGGCTCTGAAATCCACGTACCCGTACAACCGACGCCGGCTAAGCAACCGTTCTGGCCCGGCTTTGCCCGGCAGGCCCCGCCGATTACCCGGCAACGGTTTTCAGACCGGTACCCGTGTCCGCGCACGACTCTTCCATAATTTAAATTAAGCTATCTTCTCCCGTAACTTCGCCACAGAAACGGAAGCAAGGCAAATACAAAACGCAGCCATCCGTCGGCCACCGTCGCGCCCCCGGGGCGGCGGCCACCATTCGTTCCCTTTCCGAAATTTTTACGATCCGGAATAAAAATACAAAAAATACGATATCGACCGTCCGCCGTTTTCGGCCCGGATTCCGTCGGTTTTCTTCGAAAGGGTCGTCGAACCGCCTCCGAACGCCTACCCCGATCCATGCGCCTCCCGACCGCTCATACCGTCCGAAAAACCGGTTCCGCAAAGAGTTCGGCTCCGCCCCGCAAGCATAGTTCGGTCCGAGCGGACGACCGAGACAAAACCGTACGACCGGCGGCAAGCGAGTTACATCGGATCGACGTCGGCCGCGACATCGACGCTCCGGAACTCGGCTCGGGCATGCAACCGAGCGAAAAGCTCCTGCAGCAGCCGCTTGGCCTCGGCCGACGAGCTCCGGCGCTCGATTTTCAGCAGGAAACGAGCCAGAAAGCGGCCCCGGATACGGTCTACGGGCGGAGCCTCGGGACCCAGCAACCGGCGGCCGAACACCTCGCGAGCCGATTCGGCGAACGCCCCGGCGGCCCGCCACAGCAGCTCCTTGTCACGGTGTCGCATCACGACGGCGATCAGGCGACAATAGGGAGGATAGAAAAAGGTCCGCCGTTCGGCCAGCTGCGATCGGACCATCGCTCCGTAGTCGCCGCGGAGGACCTGCACGATCACCGGATGCTGCGGCTGGGCGGTCTGGACGACCACCGTTCCCGGCTCGCTGCGGCGGCCGGCGCGACCTCCGACCTGCGTCATCAGCTGGAACGCCCGCTCGCCGGCCCGGAAATCGGGATAGTTCAGCAGGTTGTCCGCATTCAGAATGCCTACGAGGGACACGCCTCCGAAATCGAATCCTTTCGTAACGATCTGCGTGCCGATCAGAATGTCGGTCCGCCCCTGCTCGAACGCCTCCACGATCCGGCGGTATCCGCCCGCCGACTGCGACGTGTCGGCGTCGAGCCGGTCAATCGCGGCCTCGGGAAAAATGGCGGCGAGCTCCTGCTCGATCTTCTCGGTTCCAAACCCGCGCGGCAGCAGGCTTCCCGTCCCGCACGACGGGCATACGGCAGGCGCGGGGATCCGGTAGCCGCAATAGTGGCAGCGGAGCGAGCCGTCGCTCTTGTGGTAGGTCAGCGACACGTTGCAGTCGGGGCAGTTGGCGGTCCAGCCGCAGTGACCGCACTCGACGTAAGGCGAAAAGCCCCTCCGGTGCTGAAACAGGATCGCCTGACGGCCGGCCTGCAACGCCTCGCCGATCCGGTCGAGCAGGACTTTGTTGAAGTGCGAGCGCTTCTCGCCCCGCTTGGCCGCCCGCAGCGTATCCGAGACGATCACGCGGGGCAGTACGGCGCCGCCGTACCGCTCGGTAAGCGTTACGAGCCCGTATTTTCCGGTCGCGGCGTTGAAATAGGACTCGACCGAGGGCGTCGCGCTGCCCAGCAGCGCCTTGGCGCCGCAGAGCGCCGCGAGCATGACGGCCGTATCGCGCCCGTGATACCGGGGAGCCGAATCGGCCTGTTTGAAACTGTTCTCGTGCTCCTCGTCGACGATCACCAGCGACAGAAGGGGAAGCGGCAACAACACCGACGAGCGGACGCCCACGACGAGCCGGCCGCCGCCACCTCCGATCAGACGGCGGTAGACGTCCGCCCGACGGTTGTCGGTCAGCCGGGAATGGTACACGGTCACCGCATCGCCGAAATGGTCCCTCATCCGCTCGATCAGCTGGGCGGTCAGCGCGATCTCGGGCAGCATGTAGAGCACGTTGCGGCCCGCACGCAACTCTTCGGCGATCAGCCGGATGTATATCTCGGTCTTGCCGCTGCCCGTCACGCCGTGCAGCAACACGACGTCCTTTCCGGCGAACAGCTCGCCGATCCGCTCGAAACAACGTTGCTGCGCCGGGGTCAGCTCGGGCAGGCGGAACCGACCCGCGTCGCCTTCCTTACCGACGGCCTCCCGACGGACAGACCGAAGCAGGCACTTATCCGTCAAAGCCCTCAGTACGGCCGGAGAAGCCGTCAACAGACGACGCGGCACGAACTTCGGATCGTCGAAATCGGGCGGACCGGTCCGCTCCAGATACTCGGTCATCGCCCGGTACTGCCCCCGGGCCCTCGACAGCGAGTCGAGCGCGGCATGCAAATCCGCCTCGCTGCGGACCGACGGATGCAGCGCGACGAAAGTCTCCTGCGGGGGCGAATAGCTCCCGTCGGCCGCCTCCTGAACCGAAAGCCCCCCGGATTTGAGCGCCGCAGGCAGGGCCGCCCGCATCACCAACCCGAGCGGACACATATAATAAGAGGCCAGCCAGTCCCATAGCCTCAACTGCACGGATGTCGCCGCAGGGCGGTCGCCGACCGTCCGCTCGACCGGCTTGACTTTCGCGGCGGCAGGACGGTCGCCGTGTATCCGACGAACTATGCCGGTATAATACTTGCGAGCTCCGAGCTGGACGATCACGCAGCTTCCCTCGGCCAACTCCCCCGCCAGACGCTCCGGGACCGAGAAAGTCATCGCCGGAGTGGCCAGCGGAAGAATCACGTCGGCATACAGCCGCTCGCTTCGTACGGAATCGCTCATGGTCGCGCTGTCTAAACTGATTCTGCAAAGATAGACGTTTTTGAATCGGCGCGTCGCTTCCGTCCGTTTTTCGACGGCGGGCGAGGAAGTCGGAAAAGAGAGAAAAGTGTTGGCGGATTGAAAAATGTTGCCGATATTTGAATAGGAAAACCGCAGTGGCGGGAGTATCCCGGGCGAGCCGTTTCCCGCCGGGCCGCGACAGCGGCCGGGAACAATCCGACGAAGCCGATGAAAGGGAATTTCTCAAAAACCGATCTGTTGAAGATTTTCAAGGAGTACGGGCTGATTTCGATCGGCGGACTGACGTACTCGTTCGCGTGGACCAGCATCCTGATTCCCGCCGGCGTTATGGGCGGCGGGTTGAACGGAATCGGCCTGCTGATCTATTACGCGACCGGGGGAACCGACGGCGGGATTCCGCTGGGCGTGACCTTTCTGGTACTGAACGCCGTGCTGGTCGGCATCGCCTCGCTGCTGATCAGCCTGAAGTTCGGAGCCAAGACGATCTACGCGATCGGCTTCATCTCGGTCGCGATGGCCGTCATGCAGCAAGCCGTTCCGGACAACGTGCTCGGACTGGCCGACGACAAGCTGCTGTCGGCCATTCTGGGCGGCGCGCTGGCGGGAGCCGGCATCAGCATCTGCTTCACTCAGGGCGGCAGCACCGGCGGAACCGACATCATCGCGCTGATCATCAACAAGTACAAGACCGTAAGCTACGGCAAGGTACTGATGCTGTGCGATCTGATTATCATCGGCTGCTCGCTGTTCATTTTCAAGAACATCACTTCGGTTATCTACGGATATGTGATGGTCGCCGTGTTCGGCTACACGATCGACGCGGTAATGGCCGGCAACCGGCAGTCGGCGCAGATACTGATCGTCTCGCCGAAGTACGATCTGATCGCCGAGCGCATTTTCAGCGAGATGCACCGCGGCGTCACGCTGCTCGACGGCGAGGGCTGGTATACGAAAACGCCGACGAAGGTAGTCATGGTCGTCTGCCGGAAAAACGAGACCGGCATCCTGTTCCGCGTGATCAAGGAGGTCGATCCGCATGCCTTCATGACTTTCGGCAGCGTTATGGGCGTATACGGCCTCGGATTCGAGGCACTGAAAAAATAGCCGCCTCTGGAGGTTCGTCCGCCGACGCGGGCGCAAGCGGCCACAGAACGATTTCCGGAGGGGTCGACAGCAAGGAGAGCAAACCGACCTGTCTTTCCCCGGTGTGGCAAAACGCGGCATCAGGCTTGCAACGACCCGAGCGGGACAACGATCGGCACGTAACCCTCCGCCCCGGCGGAGGAGAAAAGCCCGTTTCGGACAGGGACAGCCGGTCCCGGAGCACCCCCTATCGGAACGAGCCACGTTACGGGCAAGCTACGCCGTACGGAAGCTACGTTTCTCCGAACCCCGAAAAAGGAAAATTCCGCAACGGGCGGACGGTGCAAAAGAGCGGCGGGCTGCGGCAGCCCCGGCTGTCGGAGGCAAGCCGTCGCCCGCCGCAGTGCGGACAATGCCTTCGACCGAACAGAGAATGCTACGGATCAGAAAGATAGGCCTATTGCCGCGCGTCGTGCTGGCGATCGCGCTGGGAATCTTGTGTGCCTTCTGGATGCCGACCTCCCTGTCGAGGGCATTCGCCACATTCAACGAACTGTTCGGCAATTTTCTGGGCTTCGCCATTCCGCTGATCGTTTTCGGACTGGTCGCCTCGGGAATAGCCGAACTGGGGACCGGCGCAGGCCGGCTGCTGGGAATCACGACGCTGCTGGCCTACGGATCGACGCTACTAGCCGGATTCTTCGCCTACTTCGTATGCCTGTGGTGCTATCCGCCGATTCTCGGCTCCGAGGCTTCTCTCGGCTCGCTCGAAACGGCCGGCGTCTCCCGGCTGGCCCCGTACTTTACGGTCGAGATGCCTCCGCTCGCAGACGTGACGAGCGCTCTGCTGCTCTCTTTCGTACTCGGCCTGGGCACTGCGCGCTGCGGCGGGAATACGCTGAAAAAAGGGCTGTCGGAGTTCCGCGACGTGATCGGATGGATCATCGAGCGGGCGATCGTCCCGCTGCTGCCGCTCTATATCTTCGGCATTTTCCTGAAAATGGGGGCCGAGGGCCAGGTGGCCGGCATTCTGTCGCTTTTTCTGAAAATCATCGCGCTCATTTTCGCGATGCACCTGCTGCTGCTGCTTTTCCAATACGGTCTGGCGGGCATCGTCTCGCGCCGCAATCCGCTGAAGCTGCTCCGCACGATGCTGCCCGCCTACATGACAGCGCTGGGCACGCAATCGTCGGCGGCAACCATTCCCGTCACGCTGGAGCGGACGATCCGCATCGGCGTGAATCCCGAGCTGGCCGGATTCGTCATCCCGCTCAACGCGACAATCCACCTCTCGGGCAGCATCCTGAAAATCGTCGCATGCGCGCTGGCGATCATGTGGATGACGGGCATGCCGATCCATACGGGTCAGTACGCCGGATTCATCGCCATGCTGGGCGTTACGATGATCGCCGCCCCGGGCGTTCCGGGCGGCGCCATCATGGCCGCGCTCGGTCCGCTGCAGTCGATGCTCGGCTTCGATGAGACGCTTCAGGGACTGATGATCGCCCTCTACATCGCCATGGACAGTTTCGGGACGGCCGGCAACGTCACCGGGGACGGCGCGATCGCGCTGATCGTCGACCGCATCTATCGCAGGCGCAAAACGCCCGACACCGAGCAGACAGGCCGAACGGATAGCAGCGCATAACCGGGCAAGCAACCCTTTCAGCGACGACCCGTCCCTCAAGGTTCGTCCGCGCAGCTCCCTCTCATCCGATCGGACCTCGCTCCCTGCCGTCGGGCGATCTCGTCTCCGCTTTTCCAACGCCATCGCGACAGTATCCGGGTCCGGACGCACGTCGCCGCCGTGCCCGAAAAATTCCGCCGGCAGACGAAGCCTCGGCCCCGGGCGAGGAAAATCCGCCGAAAATCCGTATCTTGTCCTCAACCAACCCGAACCGATTTTTATGAAACCGACCATTCTGCTGCTCGCCGGCGTATTGATGCTGGCGCTTTGCGCCGAAGGCAAATCCTCCCGGCGCGTTCCCGCGAACGACCCCGCGACGCTCCGCGTCCACGACGCGCTCTCCCCCGCTCCTCACGGAGCCGTCCGTATCGGCGGCTATCTGGGCGAAAAGCTCGACCTGTGCATCGATAACCGACTGATGGCTCAGGATATCGAGCGCCTCGTGCAGCCTTTCCGCGACAAGCCCGACGGCAACTGGGGCTTCCGTTCCGAATTCTGGGGCAAGTGGTTCACCGCCGCGATGATGGGCTACGGCTACGCGCCGAGCGCCGAGCACCGCGCGACGGTCGACCGGGCCGTCCGTGAGCTGATCGCCACGCAAAGCGCCGACGGATATATCGGCACCTATCCCGACAGCTGCCATTTGGGCGACTGGGACATTTGGGGCCGCAAGTACGTGTTGCTCGGCCTGCTGGCCTACTACGACCAGACGCAAGAGACCGCCGCGCTCGAAGCGGCCCGGCGCGTGGCCGACCACCTGATCGCCGAGGCAGGGCCCGAGAGCGGGACGAACATCGCCGCGACAGGCTGGATCGGCTGGAAAGGTCTGGCCTCCTGCTCCGTACTCGAACCCATAGCGCTTCTTTATCAACGGACCGAAGAGAAACGTTATCTCGATTTCGCACGGCATATCGTCCGCTCGTGGGACGAGCCGAACCGGCTGGCACCGGCGGGCCTCCGCCTGATTCAGGAAGCTATCGGCGAAACAGCGCCTTGGAAGATGAGCGGAGCGCCGAAAGCCTACGAGATGATGTCCTGTTTCGAGGGACTGTGCGAACTGTACCGCATCACCGCAGAGCCGCTCTATCTGGAAGCCGTGCAGCGGCTGGTCGACGCGCTCGTCCGCGACGAGATCATGATCGCCGGGTCGGGCTCGGTAGCCGAAATCTGGTGTCACGGCGCCGTGCGTCAGAGCGAGCCGCTTTATCAGGGCATGGAGACCTGCGTCACGGCAACGTGGATGAAACTGATGTATCAGATGCTACGTCTCACCGGCGACAGTCGCTGCGCCGACCGGCTCGAAACGAGCCTGTACAATGCGCTGCTCGGGGCCATGTCGCCCCGCGGCGAGTGGTGGGCCTATTACAGCGGCCTGATGGGCGAGCGGGTGCACAGCCACCAGCAGTTCCCCGACGTGGTGATGAGCTGCTGCGTGGCCAACGGCCCTCGCGGACTGATGATCACGCCCTCGTGGGCCGCCATGACCGGCCCGTCCGGCGTAGCGCTGAACCTGTACGCCCCGCTGCAGGCCGAGGTCGCTACGCCGGACGGGCAGCCGTTGACAATCGATATGCAAACGGCCTATCCTGCCGACGGGCGTGTGCAGATAGCCGTCGGCCTGCCGAAAAGCGAGGCTTTCGCGCTCCGCCTGCGCATCCCGCAGTGGAGCGAACGGACCTCGCTGCGAATCAACGGCGCACCCTACGACGGCTATCTGATTCCGGGAACCTACGCTTCGATCGAGCGGACATGGAAAGAGGGCGACCGGATCGAGCTCGATTTGGACATGCGCGCCCGGGTCGTCGACGCTCCGTCGGGGTCGGGCGACCGGGCGATCGTCCGCGGACCGGTCGTGCTGGCGTTCGACACGCGCCTGATACCGCGGCGCGACGGCGTGAGCGAGCCGCCCATGTATCGCTACGAGTTCGACTGCGATGCCGACGGATACATCGACGCGATGCCGACGGAAAGTCCCGTCCCCGGAGTCGCCATGACGTTCGACGTTCCCTGCCTCGACGAAGCGGGCGGACGGCATTTGCTGCCGATGTGCGACTACGCCTCGGCGGGCAACTCGTGGCAGGAGGGCAACCTGTTCCGCACATGGATCCCCCAGCCGTTCGACTTCCGCCACTTGTACGTCAACAACCTCGACTGGCACACGAACGTGACCGTCGGCGTCGGACGGCCCGAAATCCCGGAGCTATACCGTAAATAAAGAGAATCCACGGCATCGGATCACCACCGCACCTCGACGCGAATACGGGTGTAGCGGTCGCCGATGCGTACATAGATGCCGTAATCGCCGGAAGATACGGACGTCGTCGCGGGCCTGATCTTCAGCACGCGGCCCGAAGCCTCCAGATCGAACGCCTCATGCCCCGGCTCGCAGACGGCCTCGAAGTCGGAAGATGCGAGCTCGATCTCGAGCGACTCGGTCGACCAGTCGATTATGCCGACCGGATCGTCGTATCCGGGCAATCCGTCCGCGGAGACCCGGTCGGACAGATACTTCACGACGGCCCCCTTGTCCTCGGCGAGCCACGAGTCGACATAGACCTTGCAATACTCGGACCCGACGACCGCAGCCGTCGTCCCCGAAGGGAAGACGAGCAGCGCATCGTCGGCGAAGATCATGTAGCCGTGACCGGGCATTACGGCCGCCTCATCGGTCAGCCCGCTCGTCGAGGGACCGCCGAGCGAGCCGATCCCGCGTACCGGACCGACATCGGCGATCCAGAACGGTCCGGTACTGTAAAAATTGTCGGCCTCGTTGATATAGAATCCCGTGCTTCCCAGATAGGTCTTTCCGTTTTCCGCATCGAGCATGTTGAGCGTCACCGTTCCGGCGGGATCGGAAGGCGCGTCGTCGTCCGCGCAGGCAGCGAGCGCCAGCGACAGCACGGCCGGCGCGATCCACCGCAGCATTTTCGTTTTCATAGCAAAAGTCCGTTTTTCGTCCGGTTCGTTCCGAACGGGTCAAAGATAGCGATTATTCGCTCACCGCCGCATTACCGGTCCGATTCGCCGGACTTTTCGTATCCCGTCCGGGCAGAGCCGAAAACGACCGCGGAAGACCGGCATCCCGCCAGTCCGAGCAAACGTGCAGGCCCGACCCGCCCGCTGCGAACTCCTCGTCCGAACGGCCACACGGAAAACCGTCCCGAATCGCCGACCGGAACCGCGCGGTATCCGAATGCCATGGGAGCGCATACGCCCAACGGGATACTTCCGGCATCCGGTGCCGTGCCGAAGCGACCGCGAAGAACGCGGGACACAATCGGTTGAAACACGAATATGGAGTGCAGGCGAGCCATGTTTGCCGAAAAATTCCTAACTTTGTCGGGAATCGACACATCACTCCGAACACATGAAAAAATTCAAACGCTATCTTGTCACCTCGGCCCTGCCGTACGCCAACGGACCGGTCCATATCGGCCACCTCGCAGGCGTCTACATTCCGTCGGACATCTACGTGCGCTACCTGCGCCTCCGGGGCGAGGACGTCGTCTCGGTCTGCGGATCGGACGAGCACGGCGTTCCGATCACGATCAAGGCCCGTCAGGAAGGGGTCACTCCGCAGGATATCGTCGACAAATACCATAATATCATCAAGAACGCGTTCCAAGGGCTCGGCATATCGTTCGACATCTACTCGCGCACCACGTCGCCCGTGCATCACAAGACGGCCTCGGATTTTTTCCGCACGCTGTACGACAAGGGCGAGTTCACCGAGAAGACGACGATGCAGTACTACGACGAGGAGGCCGGACAGTTCCTGGCCGACCGCTATATCGTCGGGACCTGCCCCCATTGCCGCAACGACCGCGCCTACGGCGACCAGTGCGAAAAGTGCGGCAGCACGCTGAACGCCACCGACCTGATCGACCCGCACAGCGCGATCACCGGCTCGGTTCCGGTGCTGCGCGAGACGACGCACTGGTTCCTACCGCTCGACAAGCACGAGGCTTTCCTGCGCAAATGGATTCTCGAAGGGCACAAGGAGTGGAAAGTCAACGTGTACGGCCAGTGCAAGAGCTGGCTCGATCTGGGGCTCCAGCCCCGCGCCGTGAGCCGCGATCTGGACTGGGGGATTCCCGTTCCGGTCGAGGGAGCCGAGGGCAAAGTGCTGTACGTCTGGTTCGACGCGCCGATCGGCTACATCTCGGCCACGAAGGAGCTGACGCCCGACTGGGAAAAGTACTGGAAGGACGAGGAGACGAAAATGGTGCACTTCATCGGCAAGGACAACATCGTTTTCCACTGCATCGTCTTCCCGGCGATGCTGCGCGCCCACGGCGGATACATCCTGCCCGAGAACGTGCCGGCCAACGAGTTCCTGAACCTCGAGGGCGACAAGATCTCGACCTCGCGCAACTGGGCCGTCTGGCTGCACGAATACCTAGCCGACTTTCCCGGCAAGGAGGACGTGCTCCGCTACGTGCTGTGCGCGAACGCTCCGGAAACGAAGGATAACGACTTCACGTGGAAGGACTTTCAGGCCCGCAACAACAACGAGCTGGTCGCCGTGCTCGGCAACTTCGTCAACCGGGCGCTCGTGCTGACGCACAAGTATTACGACGGCAGCGTACCCGAGCGAGGCGAGCTGACGGACTACGACCGCGACATACTCGGCGAGCTGCCCCAGATCAAGAGGAACCTGGAGGAGAATATCGAGAACTACCGTTTCCGCGAGGCGCTCAAGGAGGCGATGAACATCGCCCGGCTGGGCAACAAGTATCTGGCCGACACCGAGCCATGGAAGCTGGCCAAGACCGATCCCGAACGCGTGAAGACGATCCTGAACGTCTCGCTGCAGATCACCGCGTCGATCGCGATCGCCGTCGAACCGTTCATGCCGTTCACGGCCGCGAAGATTCTCGGCCTGCTGCAGATCGGCAAGCTGGGCTGGGAACAGCTCGGCGACACGTCGCTGCTCGAGGCCGGACACCGGATCGGCGAACCCGTGCTGCTGTTCGAGAAGATCGACGACAGCGTGATCGAAGCCCAGCTGCGGAAGCTCGCCGACACGAAAAAGGCCAACATGGCCCGCGAGGCGGGAGGCCGGACCAAACCGCAGAAGGAAAGCATATCGTTCGACGACTTCGAGAAAATGGATATTCGCGCGGCGACGATTCTCGAGGCCGAAAAGATCGCCAAGACGAAAAAGCTGCTCAAGCTCGTGATCGACACCGGCATCGACCGGCGGACGATCGTGTCGGGCATAGCCGAGCATTACACACCCGAGGAACTCGTCGGGCGACAGGTGCTCGTGCTCGTGAACCTCGAGCCAAGAGAGCTGCGCGGCGTGCTTTCGCAGGGAATGATCCTGATGGCTCAGGACTCGTCCGGAAAGCTCGTGCTGCTATCGCCGGCAGATCGGGTCGATAACGGCGCGACGATCGGATAAAGGCTTCCGCACACTCCGGTCCGTCCGACAGCCGGAACCGCGCCCATGCCGGACAAAGTTTTGAAGACTTAAAAACGAAGCATATGACGGACACGAATCTGGATTGGAAAAACCTTTCGTTCGGCTATATCCGGACGGATTTCAACATACGGAGCTATTTCCGCGACGGAGCATGGACGAAGCCGGAACTGACATCCGACGAGACCGTGACGATGCACATGGCGGCCACCGCCCTCCATTACGGACAGGAGGCGTTCGAGGGGCAGAAGGCATTCCGGGGGGCGGACGGGAAAATCCGCATCTTCCGCATCGACGAGAACGCGAAGCGGTTGCGCGCGTCGGCCGACTACCTGAAGATGGCCATGCCGCCCGTCGAGCTGTTCACCGACATGGTCCGGCAGGTCGTCCGCGCCAACGAGCGCTTCGTGCCTCCCTACGGAACCGGCGCGTCGCTCTACATCCGCCCCGTATTGTTCGGGACCGGCCCGCAGGTCGGCGTGAAACCCGCCTCCGAATATCTGCTGATCGTTTTCGTAACGCCCGTAGGTCCCTATTACAAGGAGGGATTCAACCCGATTCGGGTCATCATCGACCGGGACCACGACCGCGCCGCGCCGCTCGGCACCGGGCACATCAAGGCCGGAGGCAATTACGGGGCGAGCCTGACCTCGGCCGAGATCGGACACGAGAAGGGCTATCCGAGCGTGCTGTACCTCGACGCGAAAGAGAAAAAGCATATCGACGAGTGCGGCGCCGCGAACTTCTTCGCGATCCGCAACGGCCGCTACATCACACCCAAATCGCACTCGGTGCTGCCCTCGATCACGAACATGAGTCTGATGACGCTGGCCGCGGAAATGGGCTTGCAGGTCGAGCAGCGCGTGGTCGACTACGACGAGCTCGGCACGTTCGACGAGGCGGGTTCGTGCGGCACGGCCGCCGTGATCTCGCCGATCGGGAGCATCTACGATCCCGAGAACGGACGCACGTTCGCCTACAACGACGGCAAGCCGGGCCCATGGTGCGAGAAGCTCTACCACAAGCTGCGCGCGATCCAGTACGGCGAGGAACCGGACACCCACGGCTGGATGACCGTACTGTAACGGCCGGGCGGACAAAGCGCGACCGTTTCCGGAGGAAACGTGCAGAACATGCGATCTGTTCGGTCTGGCCGGATTAACGGCAGCATATCGTTCGTCCGCCGGTCCTCTTGCCACGATCCTTTCATCACGAACCATGAGGCATTCGTCGGCTCCGTCTGGCAGGTATTCCGTTTTCCTCGATCGGGAAGCGGGCATACGCGGACGAGCGGTCGCAGGCAATTATATACTTCAATGTGCCAACGTGCGAATTTCCATATCCGTCGAGCGCGGTTTGCAGGCGCAGACTGCGTGTCCGATTCGGACCTTGTCTAACGGAGGAAACTCCGAGCCGTAAAACCGGAAGCATCGAAAATCCGACGGCCGGTACGGCAGGTAGCCGGGCGTCCGTACTATCCGTCATTCAACCGCTACACTTATGACAAGCGAACTGTTGCGAAAGATCCTGTCCGTCCGAGCGACGTCCCGCTTCGGCGAGCGGGTAGGCCGATTGATCGCCCGTGAGGGCCTGCTCGCCGAAACGATCGACTTGGGGACCGATCCCGATCCGAGAATCGCTTTCCGCGCGTCTTACGCTCTGGAACACGCGTTCGCGGCAGACCCGAAACGAATGGAACCGCATCTGAACGCGCTCGTCGACCGCTATGCGGAAGTGAGCTGTCATGGCGCGCAGCGACATTTCTCGAAAATCCTTGCGCTTCTGCTCCGACGGAAATCCCTGCGGCTGGACGACCGGCGTCTGGATCGGACGATCGAAGTCACGTTCGACCGGCTGATCGACCGTTCCGTCCCAGTAGCGGTCAAGGTCTGGGCCATGGAGATTCTGGCCTGGCTGGCCGACGAGCGGCCTTGGATCGGCGAGCAGCTCGGCGACACGATCCGCCATCTGATGGATTGCGACGGCTCTCCCGGCCTATGCAGCCGGGGCCGAAAAATCTGTCGCCGGCTGAGCGAGGCCGGATACTCCCGCCCCCGGCCCGACCGCCCGGAACGGAATATGTCCGTGCTTGACATGAAAGCATACGGGCCAGTTCCGAAAAGCCGTGCGCCCGAAAGTCCCGAAAACCTCGACCGGTAACCGTCAGCCGAAACGCGAAAACCGACAGGTTACCTCTACGACCCGCATTCCGGTCAAGATTCCGGCAGCGAGTCACCGGACCGGGAGAACCGCCTTTCGACAAAACTTCCGCCGAACGGAACACCGTGCCGAGAGTTCTTTCGGCACATGCCCTGGCGGAAACGCTATTGAAAATTTCCCGTTCCGCATACACCCCGAAACAACAGAGATCCGGCGCGGGCATCGCGGCCGGCAAGCACACGAGCCGGCGGACCGAACCGCCGACCGCATTGGGCCGAATCGCCGGCCGAACCGAACCGGTCCCGCTGCATGAAGCGTCGCCCGAAGCCGGCTCGCTCTCCCTCGCACGTTCCCGCTCTCCGCAGACGCCGGCGCAGAAACCCGTGACATACGGGCGCTTTCGGAAGCATCCGCCTTTTTCCGCGTTTTTTTCGTATCTTTACTGCAAAACAAACAGGCGATCCAATGGCGAAGAAACTGACCGTAGCGCTGATCTACGACTTCGACGGCACGCTCTCTCCGGGCAACATGCAGGAATACGACTTCATTCCGGCCGTCGGGAAAAGCAACCGCGAGTTCTGGGAAGAGAGCAACCAGACGGCCATGGAGCAGGACGGGGACCCGATCCTCGCCTATATGTACCGGATGCTGCACGAGGCCAAGAATTCGGGTATCTCGCTGCGACGCGAGTCGTTCGCCCGCTCGGGGCAGAACATCCGGTTGTACGAGGGAGTCTGCGAATGGTTCCCGCGCATCAACGCCTACGCCGCAGCGAAAGGTATTCAGCTGCACCACTATATCAACTCGTCCGGACTGCGCGAGATGATCGAGGGTACGCCGATCGCGCGACAATTCAAGAAAATCTACGCCAGCTCCTTCTTCTACGACGTCGACGGAGTGGCCTACTGGCCGGCCGTGGCGGTCAACTACACGAACAAGACGCAGTTCATCTTCAAGATCAACAAGGGCATCGAAAGCGTTTACGACAGCGAGCGCATCAACGAGTTCATCGAGGAGGAGAAGCGACCCGTCCAGTTCCGCCACATGATCTACTTCGGCGACGGGACTACCGACATCCCGTGCATGAAGCTCGTCAAGCAACAGGGAGGCCACTCGATCGCGGTATACAACCCGCGCTCGCGGCAAAAGAGGCAGACGATGGAACAGCTGATCCGCGACAACCGCGTGAGCTACATCTGCGCGGCGGACTACAGCCCCGACAAGGAGATCGATACGCTGGTGCGCACGATCATCGACAAGATCCATGCGGACGACCGGCTCAGCAAATTCTACAAAAAGACCGAGCCATGACCGAGCACGAGGAACTGAAGCGCAACCGACGGATACTGCTCGGGGTATTCATCGTCCTGTTCATTGCGGTCGTACTGATCGGCGTCATAGGCCGTTGCCTGAGATGAAAGATTATATTTCGCTAAACTATGAAAATTATTTTTGCCACCAACAATAAGCACAAGTTAAAGGAAGTTCAGGCCGTATTGGGCGACGGCTACCGGCTTGTCACGCCCTCCGAGCTGGGTATCCCCGAGGAAATTCCGGAAGACCGGCCTACGATCGAAG
>CABUJP010000052.1:0-16364 GCA_902491835.1 uncultured Alistipes sp.
CGATCCGGTTCACCGAGGTCCGGTAATACTTGCGCAGCGCCCATTTGGTCGTCAGGATCGTATACGGACGCCGCGCCCCGTAATCGGCCACGCGCGACCACATGTCGTCGCCGTACCGCTCTCTCGACCAGGCCACCAGCTGATAGCCGAACTGGTAATGGTCGGGAATATAGTTCCTGTACGATCCGCAGAACCACTTGTCGAGCGGAAACCGCTGCTTCCCCTCGGTCAGGTAGGCCCGGTACTCGACCGTAAAAGACGGCTGAAGCGCGCGCCCGAACGACGACATCTGCGTCTCGGCCATCACGGCGTCGCCCTCGAGAAACCAGACCGGAACGAGCACCGAGCTGACGAAACCGGCCTGCTGCCCGAGCACGTACCCGAGCCCCTTCATAAAACGGCGGTACAGATTGCCGTACTGCACGGCATGGCGGTATTCGTGCGTCACTAAGTGCTTGAGCCAGGGCTCTGCGAAAGGCTGGGCGTCGGGGATCATCTCGAGCTCGATGCGCTTGGGCGCCCACATCGCCATGCCGTTGGCGACGAAGTTCTCCGTATGGAGCACGACCGGCATCTTCAGCGGAGCGTACTCGAAGCCGTAGGAAATCGACGGACGGATCGTATCGAGGTAGCGGGCCACGCGCGCGGCATTGTCCGAATAGTAGTCGGGGAAAACGACTTTTCCCGAGGGCAGCTTGGCCTGCATCCAGTGCATCCCCTGAGGCGACCGGCCCCAATCGTAGTATTGTCCCGAAGCGACGACAGGCAGTAAGGCGCCGAACAGCAGAGCGACTCGCGCGAGCATACGAGCCATAGGCTATCCTCCCGCCTTTTTGACCCGGTAGCCCGCACCGGCCAGCAGCTCGACCACTCGGTCGCGGTGATCGCCCTGTATGACGATCTCGCCGTCCTTGGCCGTACCCCCGACTCCGCACTTGCCCTTCAGCATGCGGCCCAGCTCCCTGAGATCGTCCTCGCTGCCGACGAATCCCGTCACGAGCGTTACCTGCTTGCCTGCCCGCCGCTTGCGGTCGATCCATACACGCAGGTTCTGGCTCGGCGGAGGCAGCGTCTCGGGCTCGGGTTCCTCCTCCTCGGTTCGATACCGGAAGTCGGGATCGGTCGAATAGACCATGCCTAACCGGCTTTTCCAATCGTTATCGCTCATCGCTCTTCTGCTTTGTGAATCCGCCCCGTCAAAAACCGTGCGCACCTTCCCTGTCGCAAAGGCATCCTGCGGAGCATCCGGGCTTCCGGAAAAGTCATGCCGCGGCCGTGTCTCGCGTGCGGCTTGCAACCTATAAGCCAATAGCCTGTCCTGCAAATCAGAAAGGCAGGTCGTCGACTTCGTCCTGCGCAGCAGCCGGAATCTCTCCTCCGCCGTAGGACGGAGCGGGCGTACCGTAAGACGGCTGCGGCGCCGCGGCCGCAGGACGGGCCGGCGCGCCGTAGGTAGTTCCGTCCATCGGCGCGCCGGTCCCTTCGGCGCGCCGGCCCAGCATTTTCATGTCATTGGCTACGATTTCGGTCGTATAGCGCTTGTTGTTGTCCTTATCGGTCCATTCCCGCGTGCGCAGGCTGCCTTCGATATAGACCTGACTACCCTTGCGGACATACCGGTCGGCCACGTCGGCCAATCCTCGCCACAGGGTCACCGTATGCCACTCGGTATGCTCCTTGGTTTCCTGCGTCTGGCGGTTGTAGATCCGTTCGGTCGTGGCGATTCTGAGCCGCGCCACCTTGGCTCCGCCCTCGAGGGCGCGCACTTCGGGGTCCATGCCCACGTTTCCTATCAAAATGACTTTGTTTACCATAATCGTCTCTATTGGTTCCTTGAAATTCTCGCCCGTGGTCCCGAGCCCGAAAGGCACAGGCGGTCTTTCTCCCGCCCGGATTTCGCGCCGTCTCCGCTTCCCGCCGCTTTCAGTCGGTCGCGACACTGCGCTCCGCCCTATAAACGTTCTTCCGGGAAAGACATCGAAGATCAGAGCTCTTCGAGCAGGCCCGTGAACAGCTTCGTCATCCGGGCCTCGGCCTTGGCTCCCTCGGCCTGCACCTCCTCATGCGTCGACTTGAGTCCCGCAAGTCCCATGTTCGTAATGATGGAAACGGCGAATACGGGCAGCCCCATATGCCGTGCCGCGATCACCTCGGGCGTCGTCGACATGCCTACCGTGTCGGCGCCGGCCGTCCGATAGAACGAGTATTCCTTCTGCGTCTCGAACGTGGGGCCGGTCACGCCTACATAGCATCCGTGCTGAAGCGGGATGCCCGCTTTGCGGGCCACCTCGTCGGAGAGAGCGATCAGCTTGCGGCTGTACGGCTCGCTCATGTCCGGGAAACGGGTCCCCAGCTCGTCGATATTCGAACCGATCAGCGGGTTCGGAATCAGGTTGATATGATCCGTAATGACCATCAGATCGCCGGTCCTGAACGTCGGGTTGACTCCGCCGCTGGCGTTCGACACGAACAGACAGCGGATGCCCAGAAACTTCATCACCCGCACCGGAAAGACGACCTGCTGCGACGTATAGCCCTCGTAATAATGGAACCTTCCCTGCATCGCTACGACCCTCTTGCCGCCCAGCGAGCCGAAAATGAAGCGTCCGGCATGCCCTTCGACGGTCGATACGGGAAAATCGGGAATATCCCGGTAATCGAGCGTCGCGGCTATGTCGATGTGATTCACGAGACCGCCGAGGCCCGTTCCGAGGATGATACCTACTTGCGGATCGAAATCGACCTTACTCCGGATGAAGGACGCTGTACTTTTGATTCGTTCTAACATATAGCTCGATTTGACGGAGGAACTCGGCTTCGGAATCCCCCACGAATGAAACTTGCACGGGCACGTAGTACAACTTGCGCTGCACCGTCTCGGGTATGCGGCTGCGGTTGGTCAGCTTGACCGCATCCTTCTCGGTGGTGACGATCACGGCATCCTCGTACATACCGAGCAATTGCTCCATTTTCCGGATGTCGCTCACGCGATAGGTATGATGATCGTTGAAAATCAGCGTATCGACGACATCGTACCGGGATCCGGTCTCATGAAGCAGCGGACCGGGATCGGCTATTCCCGCCATGACGAACACCCGGTCGCCCCGGCGAATCCGTTTCTCGGTCCGGTCGGCGAACAGCGGCAGCGCCTCGCCCTGCTCCATTCTCGAGAAATAGAGCGATTGGTAAGGATAGAGTCCCAACGAGTTGCGCACGATGCGCATGTCGAGCGGGTTGAGGTCCTCGGGACACTTGGTGACCAGCACGAAATTGGCCCGGTCGATCTGTCCTCGCGTGTCGCGCAACCGGCCCCACGGCAACAGCCGGTCGCGGTAAACCGGACGATTGTAGTCCATCAGCAGGATATTGACCCAAGGCTCGACATACCGGTGTTGAAAAGCGTCGTCGAGAATAACCAGTTCGATCTCGGGGTGAATTTCCCTCAGCCGGCGGATTCCCTCGGCCCTTTTTTCGCAAACCGCCATCGGAACGTCGGGATACTTCATCTTCATCTGCTTGGGTTCGTCGCCTATGCTCTTGACCGACGAGCGCGGAGTAGAGAGCACGAACCCTTTGGTCCTGCGGCGATACCCGCGAGAAAGTACGGCTACTCGCCGCTCGCCCGAAAGACGCTCGATCAGAAATTCGGTCACCGGCGTCTTGCCCGTACCGCCGACAGTCAGATTGCCCACGCACACGACCGGAATGTCGAACTCCTCACTCCGGAGAATCTTCAGATCGAACAGCTTGTGCCTGACGTTGATTATCAGACCGTATATCCAGGCCAACGGGGCCGCTATCAGAGCGGGTAACTTCATAGCGAACAACTTCCAACTTCCAAAAATAGCTCAAAAAGATTGGAAATCAAACTTTATGCAAATAATTGTCGGGCGGAGCGCTCCGCCCGACAACCCGCGTTCCCTGCGAAAGTCCCGCGCCTCAGCGCATCCGGACATCGTAAGGCATAATGGCCTGCACTCCGCCGGTCCCCAGTATGTTTTGCAGCATTTCGTACTGCGAGTAGATCTCTCCGAACTCGCCCTTGAACAACTCGGCGCGGCTCTCGGCCGACATCATTCTCAGAACCTGCGACAGGGGATCGAGCTCGTCGGCCGGCGTCACGATCCGGAAGTCGCCGGCCACTCCGGCCCGGTCGGCCGCCAGCGCGATCGCCTCTCTCAGTCCTCCGAAACCGTCTACCAGACCGATCCGGACCGCATCGATCCCGGACCACACACGACCTCCCCCGATACTGTCCACCGCCGCGACGCTCATATTGCGTCCCTCGGCCACATGGCCCACGAAAGTCTCATACACGCGCTCGACGCCGTTCTGCATGAACTGCCGTTCGGCGGAACTGAGCGGCCGCACCCCGACGGCCCCGAATACGGTCATGCCCAGATCGGCCGACGGATTGGTCTTGGCTACGTCGACCGTAATGCCCAGCTTGTTGCGGAGCGTCTGCTCGCCGTTGAACATCAGTCCGAACACGCCGATCGACCCGGTCAGCGTGACCGGCGAAGCCATGATGGCATCGGCGGGACACGAAATGTAATATCCGCCCGAAGCCGCCACATTTCCCATCGAAACGATCACCGGGCGCTCCTGACGGATCTGCTCGATCTCATGCCAGATCACTTCGGAAGCCAGCGCGCTGCCGCCCGGACTGTTCACGCGTAGCACGACGGCCTTCACCCGGTCGTCGCGGCGCACATCGGCCAGACGGGCCGCCAGCGAGTTTCCTCCGACCAAGCCTTCCCTGCTCTTTCCGTCCACGATCTGCCCTTCGGCATAAACGACGGCTATATGATTCTTAGAAAGCTTCTTGATAGGCTCCTTAGGCTGATCGACGTACTCCGCGAGAGATACGTACCGCGGCTCGTCGTCCGCTCCCGTCCGCTCGCACAGCATCCGCTCCATGTCGGCGGCATAGGCCAGCGAATCGACCATTTTCGTCCGCACGGCGCTTTCGCCGTCGGCGAGCGTCAGCTCGGACGCATACCGCTGCAAGTCCGTCGAATCGATTCCCCGGGCCGAAGCGACGTTCCGTACGACGTGTCCCCAGATCGACCCGAGCAGACGTTCCATCTGAAGTCGGTTGGCCGGACTCATGCGATCGGTGATAAACGGCTCGACGGCCGCCTTGAACTCTCCGTGCCGGATCACTTCGGGCTGCAGGTCCATCTTGTCGAGCAGACCTTTGTAAAACAATACGCCGGAAGCCAGGCCGACCCATTCGACCCCCCCTTCCGGGTTCAGGTAAACCTTTTCGGCCGCCGTAGACATATAATAGGATGCCTGCGTATAATAGTCGGAATACCCGATCACCCATTTGCCCGACTGCCGGAAACGCAGCACGGCGTCGCGTATCTCCTCGAGCGACGCCATGCCGAGGCTCATCGTAGGAGCCACGTTCAGGTAGATTCCCTCGATCCGGTCGTCCGTCTCGGCCCGCTCGATCGCGCCGAGCACGTCGATCAGCGCCAGGCTGCGCGAAACTTCCATCGACAACAGCTCCTCCATTCCCAGAGCCGAGAACGGATTCGAGGAGGGAGAATCGACTATCCTCTCCGAAAGATCGATCCGCAGCACGGAGCCCGGCTCGACGGAAACCGCCTTCTCGCTGAAAAGCGACCCGATGCCGGCCAGCACCATGACGAAAAATACCCCGATCAGAATATTGGCCACCACGAAAGCGAGCAGGCAGGCCAGAAACGTCTTAATAAACTGGTTCATCTGTTTTATCGATTATTCGTTATCCGCGATAACGGCCTATCGGCCGGATATTTGCGCGTAAATTTACGAATTATTTCCATTAACGTTATCTTTGCAGCAAGAATAATGCAACAGCCGGAGAGTATATGACAGAAAACGAAATACTGGACGTGCTGCACGGCGTGCAGCATCCCGAACGGCAGTCGGACATCGTGTCGCTCGGCATGGTCGACGGTGTCCGTATCGACGAGGAAGGCATCCGCATCACGATCGCCTTCGCCCGGGCGCGCGACCCGTTCGCCCAAGCGATCCGCAAGCGCACCGAGGAAACCGTCGCCGCCCGCTACCCGCAATACGCCGGAAAAGTATCGGTGTTCGTCAAGGAAGCCCCACCCAAGAAAAAACCCGAAAGGCAAACGGCTCCGCTGGGCGCGGACGACCGCATCCGCCGCATCGTAGCCGTCAGCTCGGCCAAGGGAGGCGTGGGGAAAAGCACCGTCACGGCCAATCTGGCCGTCGCTCTGGCCAGAACGGGCTACCGGACGGGAGTGCTCGACGCCGACATTTACGGCCCCTCCCAGCCGATGATGTTCGGCGTGGAAGACTATCGTCCGGAAGGAGAGAATATCGAAGGGAAGGAGTGGATCGTTCCCGCCGAGGCCTACGGCGTCAAGGTCATGTCGATCGGCTTTTTCATCCCGCCGGGCGACGCGCTGATGTGGCGCGGCCCTATGGCGACCAACGCGCTCCGGCAGATGATCCACCAGACGCTGTGGGGCCCGCTCGATTTCCTGCTGCTGGACCTTCCCCCGGGGACGGGCGACGTGCACCTGTCCGTCATTTCGGAAATGAAGGTCGACGGAGCCCTGATCGTCACGACTCCCCAGCGGGTGGCCCTGGCAGACGTCGTGCGCGGAGTACACATGTTCCGCAACGAGAAAGTGAACATACCTGTTCTGGGACTGGTCGAGAACATGGCATGGTTCACCCCGGCCGAGCTGCCCGACAACCGCTACTACATCTTCGGACAGGGAGAGGCCGCCCGACTAGCCGAACGGGAAAAGCTGCCTCTGCTGGCCAGCATACCGCTGATCCGCAGCGTGTCGGAAGCGGCGGACAGCGGACGGCCCGTCGCCGCCGCGGAGTCGCCGGACGGGAAATTCTACGACCTTTTGGCCGAGGGAGTCGTCGCCGGACTCTCCAAGAGCGATCTCTGACGATAACTTTCCCTACTTACGATGACAAGTCACTGCATACAAGGCATTTGTTTATTCTACCGGAAAGTTGATAAACTGTTCATTCGGTTCGGGCAAGCTGTTCGCCGAATTGACTCTTTTCCGACCGCCGAAAGTTGGCCGTTCCGACGGAAAAGATATAGAAAAGAATTTTCCGGAAAAGCAAGGGAAATCCGCTTCGTTTTCCGGACAGCTTATCGAAAGCCGGAACACAATAACCTCCCCCTTTCGGCAATGTGTCCGAACTGTCGATAAGTGTTGTCCACATCTGTCGATCAAGCGACAAGAGAAACTGGAAATCAATCGATATGCTCTAAAATAAATGTCAACCGATTGTTTTTAAAAGTTTAATTACGAATTTTACGATTCAAAGGAAAAAAGTTACGAACAGTATGAACGTCTATTATTGTTCTTATTTTTCCTTTTTACTGAATTAAAACGAAAGAAAAAGAAAAATGACTGTCGACAACAAGCTTCCGGCGACGGAAACCGAATTGGCCGCTCGGATCGTCCGGCTGAAGAAAGAGAAAGGCGCGGTAATTCTGGCGCACTACTATACGCTGCCCGAAGTGCAGCGCATAGCCGATTTCACGGGCGACAGCCTGGCGCTGTCGCAACAGGCCGCCCGGACCGACGCGCGGATCATCTTGTTCGCCGGCGTGCACTTTATGGCCGAGACCGCCAAGATATTGTCTCCGGACAGGAAGGTGCTTTTGCCTGAGCCTGCCGCGGGATGCTCGCTGGCCGATTCGTGCCGGGCGGAGGATTTCGCCGAGTTCCTGAAGGGCTATCCGGGACATACGGTCGTGTCGTACGTCAATACCTCGGTCGGAGTCAAGGCGCTGACCGATATCTGCTGTACGTCGAGTAACGCGGTGGACGTGATCCGCAGCCTGCCTTCCGACGCGAAGATCGTTTTTGCGCCCGACCGCAATTTGGGCAACTACATCCGCGGCGTGACCGGCCGCGACATGGTCGTCTGGGACGGCGCCTGCGGCGTGCACGAGGAATTTTCGCTGGAAAAGATTCTCGAATTGAAAAAAAAGTATCCCGGAGCCAAAGTGCTCGCTCATCCCGAGTGCAAGAAGACGGTGCTGCTCGCGGCCGACTACATCGGCAGCACGGCCGCGCTCCTGCGGTTCGCTTCGACCGATCCGGCCGATACGTTCATCGTCGTGACCGAGGCGGGCATACTGTACCAGATGCGAAAGGAGAATCCCGGGAAAACCTTCATTCCGGCTCCTCCCGAAGACGCTTCCTGCGGATGCAACAACTGCGCGTTCATGAAAATGGTCACGCTCGACAAGATATACCGCACGCTGCTCGACGAGTCGCCAGAGGTCGTTCTCGACGAGGAGATCAGGCGGAAGGCCGAGGGATCGATCCGGCGCATGCTCGAGATCGGCAAATAAGCAGTCCGGAGGGAAAGTTAACCGTATGTAACATAACTCATCAAAAACTTGAATATGAAAAAATTGTTGATTGCCTGTCTGCTGCTGGCGCTCGGCGCGCCTTCGCTGAAAGCGGACGAGGGGATGTGGCTGCTGCCGTATCTCGAGAAACTGAACATCAAGGACATGAAGGCCAAGGGCTTCAAGCTTTCGGCCAAGGATATTTACAACCTGAACGGAGACGCGATCAAGGATGCGATCGTGATCTTCGGGAACGGCTGCACCGGCGAGATCGTTTCGGACCGGGGACTGCTGCTGACGAACCACCATTGCGGGTTCGATGCGATTCAAAGCCATAGCAGCGTCGAGCACGACTACCTGAAGAACGGTTTTTGGGCGATGTCCGATCAGGAGGAGATTCCCACGCCGGGCCTGACCGTGACGTTTATCCGCCGGATCAGCGACGTTTCGGATCGTATCCTGCCCCAGTTGAGCGACACGCTGTCGGAGAAGGACCGCGAGGCGAAGGTGGCGGAGATCGTCGAGCGGATCAAGGAGGAGACCGAGCTCGACAACGAGCATCAGGAAGTGGAGATTCAGGACTTTTTCGGCGGAAACCAGTATCTGATGTTCGTCAAGGAGATATTCAAGGACATTCGTCTGGTGGGAGCTCCTCCCTCCTCGATCGGTAAGTTCGGCGGCGATACCGACAACTGGATGTGGCCGCGCCATACGGGCGACTTCTCGGTTTTCCGGGTCTATTCGGACCGCGACGGGCAGCCGGCCGAGTACAGCAAGGATAACGTGCCTTACGCCGCTCCGGCCCATCTGACCGTTTCGCTGAAGGGGTACAAGCCGGGGAGCTTCGCTATGATCATCGGCTTTCCGGGATCGACCGAGCGCTACAAGACTTCCTACGAGATCGACTACACGCTGGGCACGGACAATCCGAACCGGATTTTCATTCGCGGCGAGCGTCAGAAACTGATGATGGAGGACATGCTGGCCAGCGACGAGGTTCGCATCCAGTATGCGTCGAAGTATGCCATGTCGTCAAATTACTGGAAAAACTCGATCGGCGAGAGCCGCGGACTGAAAAAGCTGAAGGTGCGCGATACGAAGCTCGCTACCGAGAAGCGTTTCACCGAATGGGTTAATGCCGACCCCGCCCGTAAGGAGAAGTACGGCGAGGCGCTGCCGCTGATCAGGAAAGCCGTCGAGGGCCGGGCCCCGTATATGGATCGCTTGCAGTATTTCTCCGAGACGCTGCTGCGCGGCACCGAGATCATTCAGGCCGCGGGCATCGCCCGGCCCCTGATCGGCAAGGACAACCGGCTCGACTCGTCGAAGCTCGAGAGCGTAAGGAAAAAGCTGGAGGCTTTTTATAAGGATTACAGTCCTTCGACCGACCGCAAGATCGCCAAGCGGATGTTCGGAATTCTGCGCGACAGCATCGCGTCCGAGCATTTGCCCAGCAGCTTCGCCGTGATCGAGGAGCAGTTCGGCGGCGACGTGGATGCCTATGTGGACTATATTTACGACAACTCGGCGTTCGCCGACCGGAGCCGTGCCGAGGCGCTGCTCGCTTCTCCGACCGTCGAGGCGTTGCTCAACGATCCCGCTTATAAGATGCGTCGGGAGGTGGTGAAGACTTATAACGCGCTGATCGATCCGATCAATTCGTTCAGCGAGGACTTCGCACGGGGGCACCGGCTGTACGTCGCCGGGCTGATGGAGATGGATGCCGACAAGGTGTTCTACCCGGATGCGAACTTCACGATGCGGCTGACCTACGGGCAGGTGCTGCCCTACGAGCCTCAGGACGCTGTCAGCTATAACTATTTTACGACGCTCGACGGCGTGATCGCCAAGGAGGATCCCGAGAATGCCTATGAATTCTCCGTGCCCGAAAAGCTCAAGGAGCTGTACCGGACGAAGGATTACGGACCGTATGCCGAGAAGGGCGTATTGCACGTCGGGTTTATCAGCAACAACGACATTACGGGCGGCAATTCGGGCAGTCCGGTGATGAATGCCAAGGGGCAGCTGATCGGTTTGGCCTTTGACGGAAATTGGGAGGCCATGAGCGGCGACATAGCGTTCGAACCCGCGCTGCAGCGAACGATCAGCGTCGATATACGCTACGTGCTTTTCATTATCGACAAGTATGCCGGCGCTACCCGGCTGATCGACGAAATGACGATCGTCCGCTGATGAGGTAACCGGTGCCGGACAGGCGCCTCGTATGGAAAAAGACGAAGGTACGGACATAACTCCGTACCTTCGTCTTTTTCCGGGAGACTCGCTTTTTCCTGTTTCGCTCCGTTTTCCGTTGCGGTCGTAAGGAAATTAATGGATTCGATCTCGGGGAGGCTCGGAGACGGGCTCTTGTCGGCCGGTTTCGGATCGCTCGACGTCGTAAAGTAAACTGCGGGCGAGCATGGAATCGAGCTCGTTCGGGTTATGCCGGGGCACGGCGTTTATTGCGGACCGGAGGTCGGAAGTACCCTTTGTGGGTTCCTTCCTATTGTGTCTTCCCTTCCGGAGGCCGGAAGGGCGGCTCCGGATTTTCCGATCGTGCGCTTTTTTTGGAAAATAACATTAATTTTGCGACGTAGCCGCTTCGGGGAAAGACGGGATGGGCCGGCGCCGGGCGCGTCCGGCCCCTTGTCGCAGACCTTGCGGCCGAAACCCTATTTGATCGAACTATGAGCAATCCGAACGAAACGGCGGCACCGGTGGAGAGGCCCCTGAATTTTCTGGAAGAGATTATCGAGGAAAGTATCGCGCGCGGCGACAAGCGTGTCCAAACTCGCTTTCCGCCGGAGCCTAACGGCTATCTGCACATAGGGCACGCTAAGAGCATTTGCCTGAACTTCGGCTTGGCCAAGAAATACGGCGGCCTGTGCAATCTGCGTTTCGACGATACGAATCCGGTCAAGGAGGACGTCGAGTATGTCGATTCGATCAAGGAGGACGTGCGCTGGCTCGGATTCGAGTGGGCCGGCGAACACTATGCGTCGGACTATTTCGATCAGTTGTACGAGTGGGCCAAGGAGCTGATAAAAAAAGGACTCGCCTATGTGGACGACCAGACGCAGGAGCAGATTCGCCAGACTCGCGGCACGGTCACCGTACCGGGTACGGAAAGCCCGTGGCGGAACCGGTCCGTCGAGGAGAATCTCGATCTGTTCGAGCGGATGCGCGCGGGCGAGTTCGGCGACGGGGAAAAAGTGCTTCGGGCTAAGATCGACATGGCGCATCCGAACATGCTGCTGCGCGATCCGATCATGTACCGCATTCTGCATTCCGAGCATCACCGTACGGGGAACAAGTGGTGCATCTATCCGATGTACGACTACGCCCATGGCGAGAGCGACTCGATCGAGCGGATCACCCACTCGATCTGCACGCTCGAGTTCGACGTGCACCGTCCGCTGTACGACTGGTTCATCGAGAAACTCGGGATTTTTCCGAGCCACCAGTACGAGTTCGCACGGCTGAATCTGACCTATACGATGATGAGCAAGCGCAAGCTGCTTCAGTTGGTGCAGGAAGGTATCGTGACGGGCTGGGACGATCCCCGGATGCCGACGATCAGCGCGCTTCGCCGCCGGGGCTATACTCCCGAGAGCATTCGCATGTTCGCCGACAAGGTAGGCGTGGCCAAGCGCGACAACGTGATCGATCTGGGGCTGCTCGAGTTCTGCGTGCGCGAGGACCTGAACAGGCGCGCCGAACGACGCATGGCGGTGCTCGATCCGCTGAAGGTGGTCATCACGAACTATCCCGAGGGCAAGCAGGAAACCGTCGAATGCGTCAACAATCCCGAGGATGAGTCGGCCGGACGCCGTGGGGTGCCTTTCGGCCGCGAGATATGGATTGAGCGGAGCGACTTCATGGAGAATCCTCCGAAAAAGTACTATCGCTTGTCGCCGGGCGGCGAGGTTCGCCTGCGCTATGCCTATCTGATCCGGTGCGACGAGGTGATCCGCGACGCGGAAGGCCGCGTGACGGAGCTCCGGTGCACGTACGATCCGGAGTCGGCCGGCGGAAAGTCTTCCGACGGACGACGGGTGAAAGGCGTGATTCATTGGGTTTCGGCAGCGCATGCGGTTCGGGCCGAGGTACGCCTGTTCGACCGGCTGTTCACGCGCGAGAGTCTCGACGATCCGGAGGAGGGCAAGACTTTTCTGGATTACTTGAACCCCAAGTCGTTGCGCAAGGTGACCGGCTATCTGGAGCCTTCGCTCGCCGAGGCTTCCGTCGGCGACAAGTTCCAGTTCGAGCGGACGGGCTATTTCTGCATGGACCGCGACTCGACTCCCGGCAGACCGGTTTTCAACCGGACCGTCACGCTGAAAGACAGTTGGGCCAAAATGGCCGGCAAATAAAGGTTCGGCGCGACCTTCGGGAGATTCCGCCTTGCTCGGTCAGGTCCGAAAGCGGTCTGTCGGGAGGAACGCTCGGAGACTGTCGAGGGGCTTTCGGCACAGCGAGAACAAAAGTTATAAGAACCTGATGAACGAACGTAGAATATTTTGTACGAGCCGGGCAGCTAACCTTATTTTCAGGCTGTCGCTTGTCCTGTGTACTTTCTTTTTCCTTTCGCCCGGAGCTTTCGGTCAGTCCGATTGCCGGATTATCATCACGACGCCCGGCTACGGTTCCATATACCGTTATGCGCCGGAGGAGTTCGCCGCGCAGATGGCTAGCGATTTCAAGATCGAGGGCGTGACGGTGGATTATGAGACTCTTTCGGAAGGTTGCAAACGGCTTAAGCTACATATCGGAAGAAAGGATTTCGTCTTTTCGATCACTCCCCAGTCGCCGGTCGCACGCCTGACATACGACCGGAACCGGCGTCAGTTCAAAGGGATAGGGTTCAACTATATCGAACGCGAGGGCGTTCGCTACGAAGCTCCCAGTTTCAAAGGCCTTACGGTCGAGAAACTCTCCGAGGCATGGCAGCCGCAAATCGAGAGATTGATCGAAAACCGCAGCCTGCTCGAGGAGGACGAGCCGAACGTATTCCTGCTCGAAGCCGATATCGACGAGCATGGCAACGTACACAAGATCGTCGAGTTGAGCGGGGCGCTCCGGCAATATTCCCAAATATTCATCGACAAGGTGTACGATATGGCTGTCAGAGGGTGGCAGCCGGCCAAGAAGGACGGCGTGCCGTTCCGCACGGTATGCCAGTTGAGGTTTGTGCTGACACGGTAGAGAAACTACGGAGTACGGTTGTAAGGCCGCCGGAATTTTCTGGCGGCCGTTTTATTGATTTACGGGAAAACGCACTCGGAGGAAAGCGCTTCATCTGTTGCGACTTTGACGGAATTTCTGTGTTACCGCGCGAGAAAGGCTTTGATGGCCAAGTGTCGTAGACGCAACGAGTAGAAGAGCTTTGTATCGCAAGCGGAGCCGTGGGTAATTTTCGAGCGGGAGAAGTTCGGACCGGTTCCTTCGCTTTTTGCTCGTTTTAAGCCTTTTTGACAGCTTTTCGGCAGTCGGACGATAAAAGGGACGTATTCTATTGATTAATGCTTGAAAAGGGCTTTTTTCGGGCTCGGTTGTTTGGAATTTTGTATCGGGCTTTGGGTTTCGGCGAGCATTCGAGAGATCGAAGTGTTTTCCGTCCGATGAAGAATCGGATCGGAAAAACGGGTCGCGGTTTTCGGGTCTTCGGAGACGGGCAGTAGTATCGGATCATTCCGTTGCTGCTGATCGTCCGGTGAAATATTTTCCAGGAAAAATATACCTTTGTACTGTTCAAGTGTCGGGAGAACAACGGAATGAAGGCCCGACCGGAAAACGTATCAATAATCGATTGTTTATGAAAAAATGTTTCTTATGGATGGCGGCTATGGCATTCGTGGCCGCTTTATGTACTGGTTGCGAGGACGATAAAGGCGGGGAGACGCCTCCCCCGCCGCCGACGGAGACGGCGCTCAGTAATCTGAATGGTAACGTGGCGTTGCCGGAAATTGAGTCGGCGCGGCTGGATTATCAGCCCGAACTCAGTACGGCCCAGACGGATACCTATTTTCTGACTTTGTCCGTTTCCGGATTCGATGCTTCGCTCCGGACCGGTCGGGGCGTTCGGTTCGAGGTGAGCGTGAATAAGGGTAGCTCGCCGTTCGGACGCTATCTGATCGGGGACGGCGGCGAGCCCTGTGTGCCCGGCGCTCTCGACGGCGAGGAACAGCGAGTGCATAGCTGGTATGTCGATGCGAGCGGACAGACCGTCGTAGAGGCTCCCCTTTGCAGCGGACTGCTCGATCTGACCAAAGTGCTGGGCAATAAGCCTGGAAATACTTATTACCGAGTTTCGTTCACGGCTTATGACGACCAATCGCCGGCCTATTCGGTGAGCGGAGAATTCAGTGGCGGACTGGCTGTCTCGCTTCCGGATTCCGGATCGGAGGAGCCTGCGACGACTTACGTATATGCCGGCGTCAGCGGCTACTCGCAGGAAGAGGGATATACGACATGGGCGATCGATTTTGATAACGAAAATTTCACGAAACATCTCGGTTTCATGTCGATCAACGCCGATCCGGGCATCGCTTTCGAGGAGGGAATTCCTGCAGGGCAGTACGTCATTGCGGAAGACGACGAGCCCGGTACGATCACTTGGCCGACTTATGACGATCTGGAAGCCGATCTGTCGATGATTTTTCTGGAGTCGGGTACGGTCGACGTGAGCCGCGACGGCGACCGGTACACGGTCGTCGTGGATGCGACGGACGAATACGGCGATCCCTTCAAAGTCGATTTCAAGGGACAGTTCTATTACGAAAACGTAACCGAGAAAAGTTCCGTCGAACCTGTCGAAGCCTATGCGGTATGGTACGGAGCCAAGAAGGGAACGACCTATAATAACTGGTACATTACCTTGGTCGACAACGGTTATCTGACGACGGCCGATGCTGTGGGCAATTACTATTACGGCAACATTCTGCGTTTCGATTTGCTGACCGGTTCGGACCATCTCTATGCCGACGGTTTGCCCGAAGGTACTTTCCCCGTTCAGGCTTCACGCAGCGGCGAGGGCATATGGGGCGGCGAGGGAGCCGACTGTACCTCGTTCCTTACGGAGTATTTCAGCGGGATTCCTGCCGTCTGCAAGCTGACCGGAGGCGAAGTGACCATTACGCGCGATCAGGAGAGTTACACGATCTCTTTCGACGGAGTCGAAATGTCGGGAGACCGGACGGAGCTTTCCGGAAGTTATAGCGGGAAGGTGCAGTATATCGATGCTACGCAGGAGGATCCGTCGAATTAGTCTTTTCGGACGAATTCGTCTTCTGAATTATTCGACAAGCCGATCATGGCTTGTCGAATTTTTTTGTAAAAGGAAGGAAATAGATCGGCCCGGGGCTTCGGGATTTTCCGGACCGATATTCGATACGACCTATTCGCTTTTATGGCTCTTGTACTCCTGTGATCGTATGACAGAGTTAGGTGAAGACCGGTCAGAGAGGTGCGACGGACGGGAAACGGATTACGATCGTTTGGTCCGGATACGCGGAGATTCTGAGAATACGAGCCGTGCTTGCGGGGAGCGGCGACGCTTGATTGATAAGTATAAATTATTGTAAATCAATAATTTAAATATAAAGGCTTCCTTGTTAAAGGAAGCCTTTGTTAAAAAGCGGTGAGCAAACTTGTTTTTAAAGTATGGACTTAGTGATCTTCATCGCGCAGAAGTCGGGTCCACACATTGAGCAGTGGTCGGCTCCTTCCTTGATCATTTCGAAGTGCATGCGTCTGGCTCGTTCGGGATCGAGCGACAGGTTGAACTGGTCGTACCAACGCATTTCGTACCGTGCCTTGCTCATTTGCAGGTCGCGCTCGGCGGCTCCGGGATGTCCCTTGGCGATGTCGGCGGCATGGGCGGCCAGCTTGTATGTCACTACCCCTTCGCGCACGTCGTCCTTGTTGGGCAGGGCCAGGTGCTCTTTCGTCGTGACGTAGCAAAGCATCGAGGTCCCCATCCAGCCGATCATCGCCGCGCCGA
>CABUJP010000053.1:0-16160 GCA_902491835.1 uncultured Alistipes sp.
AACAGCATCGTTTCGCGCTACGAGGGCCGTATCGAGATCGACGAGCTGCGCGTCGTCAAGAGCAAGAGCGATGACGGAAAGGAGATCAACATGGTCATCAGTCGACTGGCCGAGTTGCGCATCGTCGACGAGCGTACCGGCATCGTGCTCTATACGCATAACCTGCCTTACGGCTCGACGCTCTACATGAACGACGGCGACACGGTCAAGAAGGGCGACCTGATCTGCGAGTGGGACCCGTATAATGCCGTAATCATTTCGGAATACGACGGTAAGGTAGCCTTCGAGAACGTGATCGAGGGCGTGACCTATCGCGACGAGTTCGACGAGCAGACCGGCTTCCGCGAAATCGTGATCACCGAATCGAGAGACAAGACCAAGAACCCGGTCATCAAGATTCTGAACAAGCAGGGCGAGGAGCAGAAGCAATACAATCTGCCTGTAGGGGCGCACATCGTTGTGAAGGAGAACGCATCGGTCAAGGCCGGAGAAATTCTGATCAAGATTCCCCGGGCTGTCGGCAAGGCCGGCGACATCACCGGCGGTCTGCCGCGCGTGACGGAATTGTTCGAGGCGCGCAACCCGTCGAATCCGGCCGTCGTGTCGGAAATCGACGGAGAGGTTTCCTTCGGCAAGATCAAGCGCGGTAATCGCGAAATCGTCATCACTTCCAAGCTGGGCGACGTGAAGCGCTATCTGGTTCCGCTGTCGCGCCAGATTCTGGTGCAGGAGAACGATTACGTCCGTGCGGGTATGCCGCTGTCGGACGGCGCCGTGACTCCGAGCGACATTCTGGCTATTCAGGGTCCGACGAAGGTGCAGGAGTACATCGTCAACGAGGTTCAGGAAGTGTACCGCATGCAGGGCGTGAAGATCAACGACAAGCACTTCGAGGTGATCGTCCGTCAGATGATGAACAAGGTGCAGATCGAGGACCCGGGCGACACTCGTTTCTTGGAGGAGCAGATCGTCGACAAATGGGACTTCATGGCCGTCAACGACGAGCTGTACGACAAAGTGGTCGTGACCGACGCCGGCGATTCGGAGACGATGAAGCCGGGTATGATGATCACGCTGCGCAAGCTGCGCGACGAGAACTCGATGCTCAAGCGCAAGGACCTGAAGCCCGTCGAGGTACGCGATGTGATTCCGGCTACGTCGAATCAGGTGCTGCAAGGTATTACGCGCGCCGCATTGCAGACGAGCAGCTTCATGTCGGCCGCCTCGTTCCAAGAGACGACCAAGGTCCTCAACGAGGCTGCCATTCTGGGAAAGGTCGATCCGTTGGAGAAGCTGAAGGAGAACGTGATCTGCGGCCATCTGATTCCGGCCGGTACGGGATTGCGCGATTACGACAACATCGTCGTCGGCTCTCAGGCGGAATACGACAGCTTGGTGGCAGGCGCCGAAAAATAGCGATAGCTGACAATAAGATTCTTGAGCGAGAAAAGCGGGAATTTAATTCCCGCTTTTCTCGTATTGTTTTTCGTCGTATCGGCCTACGGCGACGAGCAGAAGAGTCGGCAAAACAACCCGGTATGTAATTGGCGGAATATCATGCCGGCAATTTGGCCAACAACGCTGTTGTTTCCATGCATATCTTGCAAGGCAAGCGGGAGACTCCGTATCGATGATATAGCGCTCCGGCAGGATGGATGCTTTCGATACTTTTCGTCGGTTGGAGACAACTCTATGATCCAGATAAGAAAGTCCGAATATTTGTGAGTGCGTTCATATGAGAGGCGTTCGTATTGATGCGGATTTTTGGTGTTGTGCGGAACTGGCTGATATTCAGTCTGTGTGAAGACAAAGAGATACACAGATATTATATTTTAGTAAAATATGAATATTTATATTGTTAAAATAATATAGTATTCCATACCGTTCCTCTTTGCTGTCGCTGTTCTTCCTCCTCATATTCGGAAGGATTTCGGCGCGTCCCGGTCGTGTTCGATTGTTGTGCCGTTTCCGAAACATGGTTACGACAGTTTTTTGTCCGAACCGGCTGAGGGCTGTCTCGGTTACCGTACGGAATCCGCTTTCCCGGCTTTCGGGCGTGAGGCTGTTCTTCGTTTTGGATACCGGTCGTTCCGGATATGCGATGCCTCCGGGTTTCGCGCTGCTTTCACCGGTTTTCCCGGAGATACCCGAGTGCGAGGGGCGCGATGACCGTCATGCTGTTTCGTTTCCCGATTCTTTGTTGCGGTCGCTTCCATCTGTGTGAAGATTGTCGTGCCGGTCTTATCCCCAGAGGTCTTTTCCCCAGATAAACAACAAGGCCCAGCATACGAAGCGGGCACCTTTCCCGATCAGCATCAAGACGGCCGATTTTCTGAAATTCACCCGATAGAATCCGAGCGCGACGGCGAACACGTCGCCGATAAAGGGTAGCCATGTCAGCAGGGCGAGCCATGCGCCGAGGCGATCGACCTTGCTTTTGTGACGCTCCAGCGTCTCGTGTTTGACGCGCAGGTATTTCTCGATCCATTCCCACCGGCCGATCCAGCCGATCCAGTACGAAGTCAGGCCGCCCGCCCAGTTGCCGACCGTGGCGACCAGCACGCTGAGCCAGACGTTTCCTCCGGCGGCCAGTATGCCTACGAGCAGCACGTCGGAACTGAACGGGACAATCGTCGCCGCGACGAACGAGCCGATGAAAAGTCCGATGTATCCCCAGTCGAGCAATGCTTCCATGATGTTCTTGCGTTTAGGCTATCCCCCGGAGGTCTTTTCCCCGGATGCACAGCAAGGCCCGGCATACGAAGCGGGCACCTTTCCCGTGTCTGCCGTCGCTATGCGTGCGGGGACAGCGTCGTTTCCGGGAATCGTGCGATGCCGTATCCTCGCTGTTTTCCCTGAGCGGGACGTTGTGGTCCAGGGCCCGGACATGGCTTTCGCTTTCGGCCGAGTCTTCGGCATGCTCCGGCGGGTCTTTTCGTCTCGATGGCCTGCCATGACTTCGGGTTTCCCGTTCGTTCGGCGCTCGTAGATAGGGTTTCCGTTCTCCTTGCGTCCCGGATGTTCGAACAGGCTCCGGGGAGTTTCTCGCGCAGGCTCGAGGCTCGTTCGCGCCGGAGGCCGTTTTCTGCCGTTCGCTGTCGGCGACCGGCTGCTTGGCAGGAAGCTCGTACGTCTTGCCTGAAGCGTTCCGATGCGTCGGCGGGGGGGCCGGAGTTCTTGCCCGCTCCGCGCCGGAACCCCGTTCCGTGATTTCCCGGGAGGCAGGTCGTGCGGGCCGCGGTGTCAGAACAGATAGCCGCCTGCTTCGACCCGACGGATCAGCCGATCGATTTCGGTCCATGTCTCGTCCGCGAGCGTCGTACCGGTCACTTCGATTACGCGGCCTGCCGCGATCGCGCCGATCGTGCCGCATTGGACCATCGACAGTCCCCGGGTCAGTCCGACCAGAAAACCTGCCGCGTAAAAATCGCCGGCTCCGGTCGTATCGACCCGCTTGGCCTCGGCCATGATGCCCACATGGTCGACCTTGCCGCGATGCTTGATATAGGCGCCTTGCGTGCCAACCTTGACGACGGCGAGCGGACACTTGCGGGAAATCTTGTCGAGCGCTTCGAGCGGATTCCGCTCGCCGGTGAACGAGAATGCCTCCTGCTCGTTGGCGAACAGCACGTCGACATAGCCGTCGGTCAGCTCGTTCAGAAAACCGAGGTTCTCGTCCACGATGTTGAAGCTGGCCAGATCGAGGGCTACCTTCAGGCCGCAGGCCTTGGCGAGCCGGACGGCCCGCCCGATCAGTTCGTGGTCCTGGACCAGATAGCCTTCGATGTAGAGGCAATCGTAGCCGTCGAACAGCGATTCGCTCAGCTCGTCGCCCCGCATCTCGAGCGCGGCGCCGAGGAAAGTACACATCGTCCGCTCGCCGTCGGCCGAGACGAGCGAGACGCAGCGGCCCGACCGCTCGTTTCCGCGCAGGATATGGGGCTCGATGCCGAGGTTGACGAGAGCTTGCTCGAAAAAGTCTCCCGTCGTGTCCCGTCCCACCTTGCCGACATAGCCGGTGCGGACGCCCATGCGGGCCATGGCCCGGATCGTGTTCGATGCCGATCCGCCGAGCGACAGCGTGCGCGGCATGCCGGCTACGTATTCGCCGATGCGGCGCTGCCGGTCGCTGTCGACCAGATTCATGCTGCCCCGGGGCAGCGAGAACCGCTCGAGGACTTCGTCGGTTTTCAGGTTGATCAGAATATCCGTCAGGGCATTGCCCATTCCGATGACGCTTTTCATTTTTTTCTGTCGGTTTAGGTCGTGTTTTCGGTCTGCCGCGGGTATAGGCCGTGACGCGAGCAGTGCAAAGATGCCTTTTTTCTGTCGGAATCGCAAATTCCCGCCGATCTGTAAAGCCGTTTCCCGATCGCTTGCGCATATCTGCATGGGTACGTCCGGAGACGGGCTCGGAGGAGTTATCCGTCTGTGTCCGTCTGGTGTCCGGGCTGTCCGTTCATCCGGTTTCCTTTGATTCGGGGCCGCTCTGCATAGCCGTATGTTTCATGGACCGTGTGTACATGGTCCGGCGGAAGCCGTCGAGCCGAGGTGCCGAACGAAGTCGTATAAGATCCCTACCGTTTTGCCGTTTATTTCCGTTGGTTCGGCATGAAGCCGTCGCCTTCCGCGTCGAACAGTGCCGATCCGCCGGGAATGTCGTCCTTTCCGGCTGTCGTGAGAGGGATAGCGCGGCCGTTGGACGGGGCGCTTTCGTCATGGCTCGGCGACGGCCCGTCCGTCCCGTGGGCAACGGAAAGCTCTCCGGCTTTGCTGTAATATCGGATCACCTCGGCTGCGCGCTGCCGCCCGATCAGTTCGGATAGTTCTGCCTCGCTCGCGCGGCGGATGTTGGAAACGGTCCGATAATGGCGCAACAGCTTGTCGACCGAGCGCGGACCGAGTGTCGGGATGCTTTCCAGCTCGCTGCGAATAAAGGCCAGCGAGCGTTTTTTGCGGTGGAACGTGATGCCGAAGCGGTGCGCCTCGTCGCGGATGTGCATCAGCACTTTGAGCGCCTCGCTGTTGCGGTCGATGTAGTAGGGCAGCGGGTCGTGCGGAAAATAGACCTCCTCGATGCGCTTAGCCAGACCGACGATCGCTATTTTGTGTTCCAGTCCGAGCCGTTGCAGCGTCTCGTAAGCGAATCGGAGCTGTCCCTTGCCGCCGTCGACGACGATCAGCTCGGGAAGCTCGGCGCCCTCGGCGAGCAGCCGGCTGTAACGACGGCCGATCACCTCTTCCATCGAGGCGAAGTCGTTCGCTCCGACGACCGTCTTGATGTTGAAGTGTCGATACTCCTTGCGCGACGGCTTGCCGTCGCGGAACACGACGCAGGATGCCACCGGATTGGTTCCTTGCAGGTTCGAGTTGTCGAAGCATTCGATATGGCGGGGCGGTACGCTCAGGCGGAGCTCCCGTTGCAGCGTCGAGAGAATGCGGTTCGTGTGGCGGGCGGGGTCCTTGATCTCGATCTGCTTGAGTTTCTCGAGCCGGTACAGCCGGGCGTTGCGCTCCGACAGTTCCAGCAGGCGCAGCTTGTCGCCCCGTTGAGGCACGGTGAACGCGACGTTTTCCCACAGGCTTCCCGAAGGGGGGAACGGGACGATTACCTCGCGCGAGAGCTTGCCCGACAGCCGCTCGGCGATCGTCCCGATCGCGTAGGTCAGTACGTCGCGCGGCGTATCCTCGAGTCCCGGCTTCAGTTCGACCGTGAACGAGTTGACGACCGCTCCGTCGGCGATGCGCATGAAGTTGCAGAAGGCGGCGTCCTCGTCCGTGACCAGCGAGAACACGTCCATGTTCGTCAGCGTGTTGCTCACTACGACCGACTTGCTTTGGTAGGAGGTCAGGATCTCGATCCGTTTCTTGTACTGCGCGGCCTCCTCGAAGCGCATCGCCTCGGAGGCCTCGCTCATTTTCTCTTTCAGGTAGCGCATCGTGTCGCGGGTATCGCCGCGCAGCAGCGAAGCGACCATGCCGACGCTATGGCGGTAATCCTCTTCGCTCTGCAATCCGACGCACGGGCCCTTGCAGTTGCCGATATGGTACTGGAGGCAGACGCTGTAACGGTTCTTGGCGATCGCCTCGGGGGTCAGGTTCAGCGAGCAGGTGCGCAGGCTGTGGATACTGTGTGCCATGTCCAGAACGGCCTTTTGGACGTAGACCGACGCGTAAGGCCCGAAATACTGCGATCCGTCGCGCACGAGCCGCCGGGTCGACTGCACGCGCGGGAACGGCTCGTTGCGGATCACGATCCACGGGTAGGTCTTGTCGTCCTTGAGCAGGATGTTGTAGCGCGGCTGGAGGCTCTTGATCATGTTGTTCTCGAGCAGGAACGCCTCGCTCTCGCTGGAGACGACCGTGTGGCGCAGGTCGGCGATCCGGGAGACCATGACCCGCACTTTCGGGCTCTCGTTCGCTTTCGACGTGAAGTAGGAGTAGACCCGCCGGTGCAGGTTTTTCGCCTTGCCCACGTAGATCACCTGTCCGTCGGAGCCCAGAAACTGGTAGACGCCGGGCGACTGGGGCAGCAGGGCGACCTTCTCCTTGAGCTCCTCGATGCGCTTGGATGGTTTCATGGAGTTTAAATGGATGTTAACCGGCTTAAAAGTATCAAAAATTATTCTACATTTGTGTCGGAGCCTCCGGCAATCTTTTTGCAAAGGTAAGGTCCGAACGCAGAAAAGCGGCCTCGCATGCGGAAAGCCGTCACTCCGAAAACTATGGAACTGATCAAGTCGAGCGACTTATATTTCGGCCGGAAGGGCTTGTGGGCCCGGTGGCGGGCCCGGGCCATCATGAAGCTGGCCGCTCTGGACCGAATCAACAGGCTGTACAGCGACGCGCTCGCTTATGAGGGTCCCTATCCGGAAGGGCTGTTGCACGCTATGGACGTGCGCACCGAAGTCGATCCGCGGGAGGCGGACCGGATTCCGCCCGAAGGACCGGCCATCGTGATCGCGAATCATCCCACCGGCGCTCTCGACGGCATCGTGCTGATCGACTGGCTGTCGAAACGGCGTCCCGACGCGCGTTTCATGGGCAATTACCTGCTTTCGAGGATCGGTCCGCTGAAGCGCTATTTCATCAGCGTGGACCCGTTCGACGCGAAAGCCGCAGGGAACGTCTCCGGCATGCGCGAGGCGATGCGGCATCTGTCGCGGGGCGGACTGCTCGTGATCTTCCCTGCGGGCGAAGTAGCGACCTGGCGCAAAGGATTCCGCGACATAGGCGACCGCGAGTGGCCCCGGGGGGTGATGCGGTTTATCCGTCGGGCGGAGGTTCCGGTGATTCCCCTTTACATCGACGCGCGCAACAGCCCTCTGTTTCGTCTGGCCGGCAAGCTGCATCCGATGCTTCGGACGGCCCTGCTGCCGCGCGAGCTGCTCAACAAGAAGGGAGTCGGAGTGGAGCTGAGAATCGGATCGGCCGTTCTGCCGCGAAAGACCGCTTCGCTGACGGAAACCGACTATAACGGCTATCTGAGGGCTTCCGTCGAGTATTTCAAGCCGTTGGACGGTCGCCGTCGGCCGCCCCGAGCGGCCCGCCGGGCCGCTCGGAAGGTGCCCGACGAGGTGCTGGGCGCCGTGGACGTGCCGCTGCTCGAAGCCGAGTTGGACTCGCTGCGCGGCGGTCACCGGCTTTTCGAGTATGGAAATTACGAGGTGTACCTGGCTCCTCCCGATAGAATTCCGCATATGATGATCGAAATCGGCAGTCTCCGCGAGCGGACGTTCCGGGAGATCGGGGAGGGAACCAAGAACGCGATCGATACGGATCGTTTCGACTCGTACTACTATCAGCTGTTCGTCTGGGACCGGGAGGCCCGGCGTTTGGTGGGCGCTTACCGGCTCGGCATGGGCGACCGGATCATGGAACGCTACGGTCTGAAGGGCTTTTATACGAATACGTTGTTCCGGATGAAGCCTGCGATGGGAGAGGTGATGGGCAAGACGATCGAGCTGGGGCGCTCGTTCATCGTCAGGGACTATCAGCGCAAGCCCGTTTCGCTGATGCTGTTGTGGAAAGGCATTCTGTACGTGCTGCTGCGCAACGGGCAGTTCCGCTATCTGCTCGGGCCGGTAACGATATCGGGCGGGTTCCAAAGCGCCTCGAAGCTGATCATCGCCTCCCATATCCGCGATTTCTATCTCGACCGCGAGAAGGCGGGGTGGATTCGTCCGCGCACCGGAATCGATATTCGGGTCCGGATCGACGAGAGCCTGATCGCGGGTATCCGTTCGATCGATCTGATCAACAGGCTTGTCTGCGACATCGAGAAAAACGCCTATTCGATCCCGGTGCTCATTCGCAAGTATCTGCAACTCAACAGCAGCGTGCTGGGATTCAATACCGATCACGAATTTTGCGACTCGCTCGACGCGCTGATGCTGCTCGACCTGAAGAAGGTTCCCGAGGAGACGATTCTGATGCTGTCCAAGGAACTGGCCGACATCGACGTACTGGGTCGATTCAAGCATATCGTCGACTGAACCTTCCGCTCAAGCGAAGGCGATCGTGCCTCGGTATGCCGAACGTTCGGGGCCGAAACTTTTGCATCCGTTTGTTGCGACTCGCGTTCGCAGGCCGCGCTCCCGTTTTGATTTTGTTCCGAATCTCTCCGTCGGAGAAAATTTTGAGACGGAAATCCGAAAGCATTGAAAATGCGATGACTGCTATATGGTAAAATTGGTGGGGCTGGTCGTGCTGCACCTGATCGCCTCCAGCGGCGGAACAGTCACGGCCAACAACCTTCGCGAAAAACTCCGGATTGAGGCGATCGGCATGGTCGGGCACATGGCGGGAGAAGCGGACGGTAGGAAAAGCGGTGTACCGTCGTACTGCGGGCGTGCCGGGAACCCGTGCGATTCGTTCCGATATGCCGGCCGGGAGGCTTTTCGCATGCGGTCGGGGTTTTCGTCGGGGCGACCGGGGAATGCGGTTTTACTTGACGGTTCGGCGCGGAAATCGGACATGGCGCTTTTCAGGCGGGCTCGCTTCTCAGACTGTCTCGCTGAGAAAGGCGTCGGCGTCGGTGACCTCGATTTCGAGCCCGTCGCGCAGAATGCGTTCCGATCCGGTCTCCGTTACGATCGTTCCCTTACGCAGGCCCGTCGCGCGCAGTGCGAACAGCAAACCGTCGATCTTGTCCTGCATCCGGTCGGAATCGTCTTCCCGACAGGCTTGGACGCAACGGATCGCACCCTCGGAGTCCGTTGCGACAAAATCGCATCCTCCCTGTTCGGTCGTATAGCGAATCGACGAACAACTTCTTCGCAAATGATTGAAGATCATCGTTTCGAACAATCGGTCGCGGTCGGGCTGCGGCTCCGGCGAGAGCGCCGCGATCATGGCCGTATCGGCCGCATAGACTTTTCTCGGATTGATGGCTTGCCGGGCCGGGTTCTCGGTGAGGATCGGGACGAAAGCGACGAGTCCCGCCCGTTCGGCCAACGCCATGTGCTCGGCGGCCGTGCTGACCGCCTTGATCCGGAGTTTTTCGCGAAGGTTGTTGGCCGTGACCGTTCCGCCGCTGGAGGCGATCAGGTGCAGTACGACCCGCTGGAGCGTTTGCCTGTCGCGGATACCCCCGGCGACGATCAGGTCGCGGCAGACGATCCGGTCGTACAGCCGCAGCATCGTCCCGGGCCGGCTTGCCTGAACGGCTTCGGGCAGCGCGCCGCGCGCCATGTAGTCGGCGACGGCCTGAGAACTTCCTTTTTTGTGCGTGAATCCGAGAAACTCGTTGTAGGAGAGAGGTTCGAGCCGTCGCGTGACGAAGAGGCCGGATATCCTGTTCAACCGCATGTCTTGCTCGACGCCGAGCAGGGAGGGCAGCGAGACGGTGGCGATGACCTTGATGCCCTGCGCGGGCTTTTCGCTCAGGAAAGGCAGCCAGCCGGCCGCGCAGTCCACTTTGTTCAACAGCAGGATGCCTTTGCCCGAGTCGCGGATCAGGCGGTCGAGCTTGGCGAAATCGGATTCGTCGAATCCGGCCAGTCTCGGATCGTCGAAATCGGTGTACCATGCCTCCGGATACTCCTCTTTCAGCATTCGGCCGAGGAGCGTCGCGCGACCGCTTCCCCGCATGCCGCCGATCAGTAGGGGACGGTCGGAAAGATAAGGGAGCGAGCCGGATATTTCCCGGGGGTGGCCCGCCGGCATGTCGTAGAGCGCCTTGCGCTGTTTCGCCACGATGTGTTCGATGGAGACTTTCGGAAGCATCGGCCTTTCTTTTCGGCGAAGGTACGAATTTATATTTTAAAAACAAATATTGATATTTTTTACTAAAATATATGACTAAAAACGTATTTGAGGAGTGCGGGTTAAGCGATATTTTTGTCCCGAAAAACGGCGGAACGGAGCGTTTCGCCCGGTCGTAAACGAGCGAAAAACCGAAAGAGAATATGAAGAAAACAATCGGATGTTTGTTGCTGCTGCTGGCGGCGGGAGCGGCGTCGGCCCAGCCGGAAGAGGAGCGGTCCCGAACGGCGCAGGCGGAGACGCCGGTCTCGTACGTGCCGAAGATCGACGGGGCGATCAAAGCGAAGATGGAAATCGACCTGAACAGGGGCGAGTATCGGTTCAATGTGCGCAATTCGCGTTTCGGAGTGAGGGGAAACGTGAGCCGGAACATGTCCTATCGTCTGCAGGTCGATTTCAGTAACGAGGGGAAAGTGTCGATCCTCGATTCTTACGTAGCTTATAAAACTCACGGATTCGAGGCGATCATCGGTCAGCAGCAGTACCATTTCAGCACCGATCTGGACCGGGGGCCGTCGACCAACATGTTTGCGAACCGCTCCTTTCTGGCCAAATATCTGACCAGCTACTACGGTAGCGAGGTATCGGACGGGAAGACGGTCGATTTCGTCCGGACGCTCGGGTCCCGCGATCTGGGCGCGATGTTCACTTACTCGTTCCGGGCGGGCGTTCCGATGAAGGTTTATGCCGGGTTGTTCAACGGCGCCGGGTCGAACAATCCGGAATGGGGCAAGAAGGTGAATGTCGTCGGGCGTTTGGAGGCCGGCGGCGAGGAAGGCTTGCGCGCGGCCGTTGCCTACTACGACGGTTTTGCCCCCTTGCATACGAAAGTCAAGGAAGAGAACGGCGAGCTGAAAAGCGAGGAGTTCGAGCAGAAAATGCGCATGGTGGGGGCCGAGCTGCGCTATGTCAAAGGCGGTTTTTTCGTCGAAGGCGAGTATGCGCGCCGGTATCTCGGCGTGGGCGCGGCCCGCGAAGTGATGACGACCGCGCTGATTCACGGCTATTATAAGATCGATCTGCCGGAGAATTCGTTCGCCGATCATCTGGCGCCGATCGTTCGTTGGGACGTGGGCAACGATGTCGATTATCTGAATACGGACGCCCGACGGCGCGAGGTTTTCGATGCGAACCGCATCACGGTCGGGCTCAACGTCGGCTTCGGCGAGAAGCTGATTCGATCCGAGATACGCTTCAACTACGAAAAGTACCTGCCGAGCCGGAAACCGTCGGATTTTGCTCGTAACAAGCTGTTGCACGACAAGTTTACGATCGAGGTCGTTGCGGCGTTTTAGCTGTGGCGAACGAATTTGGGGCGATCGGTTTCCGTGCGATTCCCGTCGTATGCGCTTCCGGCTCCGGAAATCGGTCGGACGGGATGCGTTCGGCCGGAGGATTTCCGTGCGGCTGCGGTCCGGTGCGGGCGAAAGGTGGGACCGAAAAGCTGGCCGGCGTCCGTGTTTCTGTCTTGGCGGAGCCGTCCCGGTGCGGCTCCGCGCATCTGCTTCATGCGTGGGTGTCGTCGTAGGGCTCGAGTCTTCGGGATAACGGCGGCGGTCGGTCTACTCGTATCTCAGTCCGATCATCTGCGTGCCGCCCCACCGGTTTACGCGGAAAGTGCGACGGTCGATCAGCGTGTCGTTTTTCCAGACCGAAAGCTCGAGCTTGAAGGCCGGCCACTCCGATACGAGGTCCGAAGCCGGGCCGTCGGCAGGAACGGCATAGAACGAGACGGAGGCAGCGGCGGCCGGTTCGGTCGCCGCTGCTTTGTATACCGTGCCGGCGACCGCGGGGACGGCATCGGAGTGCGCCATTGCGGTTTGCCTGCCTTCCGCGTCGAAGGTAGCGACGCTCAGATGCAGGTTCATTTTTTCGACGGCCGCGTCGCGGCAGGTCAGCTCTGCTCGGAAAATATCGGTTTCTTTCACGCCCGCTCGTGTTTCTTGCGACAAAAATACGACAAAATAGCGGATCGCAAAAAGTTTGCCGGCCGCTTTGATATGCTTGTTGTTTTAAATGTTTAATAATGTGATAATCAGTAGCATATATTTATGTAAAATAAATATGTTTATATTATTTCTATAATTATAAAAATTACTGATTATTCGTATGTTCTGAAAATGACTCGAACAGCATGAAAAACGCGGATTATCAGCTGAAAAAGATGCCGAAATGTTGCGGTTTCAAATTTTATTGGTATCTTTGCAGTCCGTTTTGTGATAAATGGAACAAGTTTAACCAAAAAAGTAAAGGAAAAAAGTAACCGAAATGCCAACCATTCAACAGTTAGTACGTAAGGGAAGGCTGAAGCCGAGCTTCAACAGCAAGGCGCCCGCTTTGGACGCATGTCCTCAGCGTCGCGGCGTGTGCGTGCGCGTGTACACGACCACTCCCAAGAAGCCGAATTCGGCTATGCGAAAAGTAGCCCGTGTGAGATTGACCAACGGGAAAGAAGTGAACGCCTACATTCCGGGCGAAGGCCACAACCTGCAGGAGCACTCGATCGTCCTCGTTCGCGGAGGCCGTGTGAAGGACCTGCCGGGCGTCCGCTATCACTTGGTTCGCGGCGCGATGGATGCCGCAGGGGTAGACGGTCGCAAGCAGCGCCGCTCGAAGTACGGAGCCAAGAGACCGAAGGCCGGCGCGCCCGCCAAGAAGTAAACGCAACGACAACCAAAACACAACAAAGACTTTTTGAACAATGAGAAAAGCGAAGCCTAAAAAGCGAATTCTACTTCCAGATCCCAAGTTCGGTGACGTGCTTGTGACCAGGTTCGTCAACAACCTCATGCTGGATGGTAAGAAGAGTATTGCCTATTCCATCTTCTACGATGCGATGGAAATTCTGGGCGAGAAGATGAAGGATGCGGACAAGGCTCCTCTTGATATCTGGAAGAAAGCCCTCGAGAACATCACGCCTCAGGTGGAGGTGAAGTCGCGTCGAGTGGGCGGAGCCACTTTCCAGGTACCGACCGAGGTGAGACCTGAGCGTAAAGTTTCATTAGCAATGCGGAACCTGATCCTTTACTCTAAAAAGCGCGCGGGTCGATCGATGGCGGAAAAAATGGCTGCCGAAATTCAAGCTGCGTACAACGAGGAAGGCGCCGCCTTCAAGCGCAAGGAGGAGATGCACCGCATGGCCGATGCGAACAAGGCCTTTGCGCACTTCAGATTCTAATTTAGTGGAGAGAGAATAGACGTATGGCAAGAGATTTAAGATTTACGAGAAATATCGGCATCATGGCGCACATCGATGCCGGTAAGACGACGACCTCGGAACGTATTCTTTTCTACACTGGCAAGACCCACAAGATCGGCGAGGTGCACGAAGGCGCCGCGACGATGGACTGGATGGTGCAGGAGCAGGAGCGCGGCATCACGATCACGTCGGCCGCGACGACCGCTTTCTGGCACTACAAGGACCAGACCTACCAGATCAATATTATCGATACCCCGGGCCACGTCGACTTCACGGCCGAGGTGGAGCGCTCGCTGCGCGTGCTGGACGGAGCGGTGGCTACGTTCTGCGCCGTGGGCGGCGTCGAGCCCCAGTCGGAGACCGTATGGCGTCAGGCCGACAAGTACCGCGTACCCCGTCTGGGCTATGTCAACAAGATGGACCGTACGGGCGCCGACTTCCTGAACGTTTGCGCTCAGGTCAAGGAGCGTCTCGGAGCCAACGCGCTGCCGGTGGTTCTGCCGATCGGCGCCGAGGACAAGTTCGCCGGGCTGGTAGACCTTATATATAATAGGGCCATTCTGTACGACGATGCGAAGAAGGCCGAGCTGGTCAACTACACCTACGGCGAAATTCCGGAAAACATGAAGGCCGAGGCGGCCGAATGGCGCGCGAAGCTGATCGAGGAAGTCGCGTCGACCGACGACGCACTGATGGAGAAGTTCTTCGAGGATCCCGATTCGATCACTCCCGACGAGCTGATCGCCGCGATCCGCAAGGCGACTATCTCGATGACGATCGTGCCTATGCTCTGCGGCTCGTCTTTCAAGAACAAGGGCGTGCAGCTGTTGCTCGACTATGTGATGGCTTTCCTGCCCTCGCCGGTGGACATCGACGCCGTGATCGGCACCGATCCCCGCACGGGCGAGGAGACCTCGCGCAAGCCGACTGAGACCGATCCGTTCTGCGGTTTGGCTTTCAAGATCGCTACGGACCCGTTCGTAGGCCGTCTGGCGTTCGTCCGGGTTTACTCGGGCAAGCTCGAGGCCGGCTCGTACGTGCATAACAGCCGTTCGGGCAAGAAGGAGCGCATCAGCCGTATCTACCAGATGCACGCCAACAAGCAGAACCCGATGGAGGTGATCGGCGCCGGAGATATCTGCGCCGCCGTCGGTTTCAAGGATATCCGCACGGGCGACACGCTCTGCGACGAGCAGCACCCGATCGTGCTCGAGTCGATGACGTTCCCCGAGCCGGTGATCGGTCTGGCCATCGAGCCGAAGACCCAGAAGGACCTCGACAAGCTCGGTATCGCGCTGGGCAAGCTCGCAGAGGAAGACCCGACGTTTACCGTCAAGACCGACGAGGATAGCGGCCAGACCGTGATCAGCGGTATGGGCGAGCTGCACTTGGAGATCATCGTAGACCGTCTGCGCCGTGAGTTCGGCGTCGAAATCAGTCAGGGCGCTCCTCAGGTTAACTACAAGGAGTCGCTCAAGTCGACCGTTCAGCACCGCGAGGTGTTCAAGAAGCAGACCGGCGGTCGCGGTAAGTTCGCCGACATCGTCTTCGAGATCGGTCCCGCCGAGGAAGGCAAGATGGGGCTCGAGTTCGTCGACGTCGTGAAGGGCGGTAACATTCCGAAGGAGTATATGCCGGCTATCCAGAAGGGATTCGAGTCGTCAATGACCAACGGCCCGCTGGCAGGCTTCCCGCTCGACAGCATGAAGGTGACCGTTCTGGACGGCTCGTTCCACCCTGTCGACTCTGATGCTCTCTCATTTGAAATCTGTGCCCGTAACGGTTTCCGTGAAGCGGCAAAGAAAGCTTCTCCCGTAATTCTCGAGCCGATCATGAAGGTCGAGGTGGTAACCCCTGAGGAAAACATGGGCGACATCATCGGCGACCTGAACAAGCGTCGCGGCCAGATCGCCGGTATGGAGTCGCGCGGCAATGCCCGCGTGGTGGATGCCAAGGTGCCGCTGTCGGAAATGTTCGGCTACGTTACGGTACTGCGTACGATTTCTTCCGGCCGTGCGACCTCTTCGATGGAGTTCTCCCATTTCGAGGAAGTGCCTGCGAACCTCGCCAAGGAGATCGTCGAAAAGTCAAATGGTAAAAAGGAATAGTAGAATATCAGGATTATGAGCCAAAAAATAAGAATCAAACTGAAATCGTACGATCACAACCTCGTCGACAAGTCGGCCGAGAAGATCGTGAAGACCGTGAAGAGCACGGGCGCAGTGGTCAGCGGGCCGGTTCCGCTTCCTACGCAGAAGAAGATCTTTACCGTCAATCGCTCGACTTTCGTTAACAAAAAGGCGCGCGAGCAGTTCCAGCTGTGCACGTTCAAGCGGATTCTCGATATCTACAGCTCGACTCCGAAGACGATCGACGCGCTGATGAAGCTCGAGTTGCCCAGCGGCGTGGAAGTGGAGATCAAGGTGTGATAGAAGGTTCCGTCGGAGCGTCTCGTGTCCGGGACGTTCCGGGAGCACGGATGAACGACCGAAACGAACAAACATACTTTTAACAAAGGGTAGAGGCTTGAAGGGACGGTTGCGGCCGCACGCGGTCCGCGACCGGAGCCTTTCCAGTGGACTCTCCTCGATTATCAAACAATCAAGACAAAATGTCAGGACTAATTGGAAAAAAAATCGGAATGACTTCCGTTTTCAGTGCCGAGGGTAAGAACATACCATGCACTGTGATTGAA
>CABUJP010000054.1:0-15745 GCA_902491835.1 uncultured Alistipes sp.
GCCACTACGTATACGGTGGCTCGGGATGCGTACGCATCATCGGCGAATCCTTCGTTGTCAATGCGCAGCGTGGAAGTGCCTTTGACGCTCTGGTACCCTTGATAGGAATGACCTCCGCCGTCCTGTCGCGCTTGCAGGTATTTGCCGTCCGGCCCGAAAAGGAATACGTGCAGCTCCTTGATCTCGCGCTCGGCCTCGGTCTTGGGATCGGAGGCGCGGGTGACGACTTCCTCGCGCGACATGCTTTTCGTGACCACCGAAAGCCTGAAGCCGCCTCCGTCAGCGGCGCCGCCCGGTGCGGTATACTCCCCTTTCGTACATCCCGCCATGCTCAGCGCTGCGATGGCCAGCAGCGGTAAAAGCAGGCGTTTCCGTATCGTTCTGCCGTTCATATTCTGTGTGTCTGTCCCTTTAATGAAATTCCAAATCGCTGTCGCCTCCGTCTTCCCATATCTGGTTGTTATCGACAACGAAGCTTATGACGAAAGCGTCGCCGATAAAATTCAGTTCTACGGTATAGATCGTGCCCGACATGGGGAGGAAGTTGGCTACGTCGCCTATATACTTGTCGGTGTGCTCTGTTCCCATAAACGTATAGTCGATATAGATTCCCGCATCGCCCAGATAGGGCGAAGCCGTCGGGTTGGGAACCAGCATCAGCGACTTGCCGCCGATCTTCTCCGCCGGACTGCCGTATGTCACGTTCACGTCGTCCTCCTCGCGGGCTCCGTCGAGGAAAACGAAAGTCCCGGAATAGGCGTCCGCCGGATAGCGCACTTCATCACCGGCCATGTCGATCTCTATCGAGCGGTAGAAAGTCCCTTTCAGGCGCAGGCCGCGAACGACGACGACGTTCGTTTCGTTATGGTTGCTGACCTTGAAGTTCAGGCAGGTCAGCAGATGGTAGAATTGGAGGTCCACATGCCCGTCGCCGCGCGTTACGTCCGTCGAAGCCGCTACCATCGCGTCGGGTATCCGCTCGATCTCGCGCGGGGTATTTTCCGTGCCGCCCTCGAACGGCATGGAGAATCTCATCGTAGGAGCGCCCATGCCCGCCTGTGTTTCCGGGGTGACGGCGAAGTAGTCGCCGCTGTAGGGATAGTAGGCAAAAAAACTGTATAGGTAATCCTGTCGCTCGTACCAGCGTTGCTGCGTGCCGGTATAGTAGCAGGCCGAGCCGTTGTAGGCGACCTCGGTCTTATGAAACAGGTGGGGCGTGCTGCGCGGGGCTTTGGAGTTCCACGGGTCGGGTCCCGTGCTGTAGTCGAGGTCCGTATTGTCGCCTTTCATAGCCAGACAATAGCCCAATACCCCGAACGATCCGCCCTCGGGAAACTCGTTCACGGGGCCCGCGGCGCGCGACAGCAGTCCGCCGTCCAGCGCGATGCCCGGAGCGCCGAAGCGTATCGGCTCGTCCGAGAGCGTCGCCGGGGCGGTGTATTCCGCTTTCTGGCAGGCGGTCAGCGCGGCCAGCAGGATTGCGACATATAGCGTTTTTTTATTCATATCCGTATCTTGTCTGTCGTCGTTATTCGGGGATCATTCTACCGTGATGTTGCCGCCCGAGGCCGAAGACCAGGGAATGACCTCCGGTTTCTCGAACAGAATGTACTCGCTGCCCACCGTGAAGGTATAGCGGTAGCTGCATCCCGCTTCCCATGTGCCAATGCCTGCGTCGGCAAGGCTGATGCTCTTTGCGAACGTGCCGCTCGTGCCGTTCCCCGCATATTCGTACTCGATCTCCAGCACGAAGCCGTCGCCCACCTGCTGGGGGAACGGCAGCAGATCGTCCGCGAAGACGGAGATTCCGGCGGGCGTCAGTTCCCGAGAGACGGGATCCCGGGCAAAAGGATTGTCGGCATCCGTCGCCTCCCCGAGGCTCCATGTGCCGTTTCCTTCGGGCTGCACGGCGCACTCCCCCGTTCTCGGCATGCCGTAGAGCTTGACCGAGCGTATCGTCGCCGAAACTCCGGAGGCTGCCAGCGCAGGATCGATACGGCCTATGATCTGTATCTGAGAGAGCAGATGACGGAAGGTGAAGGCAACGCGTTGTGCCGGTGGCTGGTATGCGAGCCCTGTTTTCTCGGCCGTCATCAGGTCTACCGACCGCGTGGCGTCGAAATCCCTGATGCGCAAGCACGGAATCTCCCCCGCGACGGTATGATTCTCCAGTTCGGCCTCCTGTCCGGCCGGATAGAGGGCATAGAAATCGTACGTTGCCTCGTCCCGCCAATATTGCAGGTCGTCGTACTGCCACGATCCGCCCGTGCATGTTACGGTCTCACGCGTCAGGATCAGCCGGGGCGTGCCGCCTGAGGGGGTCTCGCGGGCCCATACGGAGAATGCGTCCCCTTCGTTCCCCAGCGAAGTCACTGCCGACCGCGTAACGGTCGTCGTAAAGCCGATGGCTCGCTGTGGCGCATCCGTGCCGCTCTCCGTCGAGCAGCCCGCCAGCAGCAATGTCCACGAGACCGATATTCCAATAGCCCGGATCGTATCGTTGCGTTTCATCGTTCTGACATTGATTTCCTATGGATTTTGCGGCCGGGAGGGGACAGAGGCAGGCTTCCGGCCTTTCTCCCCGATACCCGGCGGAAGCGATATGCTGTCATATTGTTTCCGCCGGGCTTACCGATCGGTTCAACCCCGCCCGACCCGTTACGATGTTTTCCGATCGTATCGTCGGATAGACCTGAATTCCTGTTTACATCGGAATCTCGACCGGTATGTCGGTCGGCTTGTTCGGCCATTCCGTTACGGTCGGATCGCCGAACTCGATCGGCTTCATTTCCAGATTTTCACCGTCGATCGTTACGGTATAGTTATAGCACTGCCCGGCAGTCCAGCCGTTTTCCAAAGTCTGTAACTGAACACTGATGGGCCTGCTTTTCGTTGCCGCTTCGGCGCCCTTTGTCCAGATTTCGGCCGTGAAGGATACGGTCATAGTCTGAGCAGGCACGCTTTGCGGGATGACGAGGTAGTCGTCCGTAGCTTCTTCTTCGGTTCCCGAAATCTCCAGGTCGCTGTTTGTGAATGCCGTGCTTTCGATAGCAGAATTGGTATGACCGTCCCAATCCATTTCATCCGTCTGGAAGGAATAGTTGCCCTGCAAGCTCATGCCGTAGAATTTGAAGTCTTTGATATGCAGGGTCGTGTTTTCTCCGAAAGCGCTTTTGAAAGTAAAACGGATCATGGAAAGCGCATGGCTGAAGGAGAACTGTACCTTTTGTTCGTGCGTCGCATTCGATACGTTAGCGTATATTAGGTCATGCTGATGGTCCTTGTCCGATACGAAATTCGTGAACGAGATCGCTTTGTTGGCTACGTCCGCAGCTACGGTGGCAACATCTGTCAAATCCGGGGAATAGGCGGCAAAGTCGTAGGTTTTATCCTCCACCCAGTATCTTACGGGAGAATAAGTCCAAGAGTCTGCGGCCTTCTTCGTTACTTTCGTTCCGATCGCTTGCTCTCCGGCCTCCGCCGTTCCGAATACGTTGTTGAAGCCTTCGTATCCGCCGAATACGAAGAAATGGTCGATTCCCTCGGTGGTAATGTTCGCGTCGTTCTGAGCCTTCGATTCCACGGCATGGCCGATCCATGCTCCTGCGAAGCCGATGGCCGAGCCCTGCGGCCGGTCCGTCGTCTCGGTCTTGCTGCAACTTGCCAAAGCCGCTGCGGCCCCGGCGAGTAAAAGAAAACTTTTTTTCATCTTTTCGTTGTTTAAAATGGTTTTACATGATTGTTCGCGTGTATTTCCCGATCTACGCCCGCTTTCAATCGAGCGGTAGCTCGATGTCCTCGTACGGGCCCCAGCCGTCTACTTCCACCTCGAAACCGGCATCGCCTCCGGCTTCGTCGTCCGTGACCGTGAGCCCTGCGACCGTAATCACGCCTCCGCGAGGCTGTGCGGCTACCTGCTCCGTTACGTCGAACTCGAAGCTCTTGAGCTTGCCATTGCCGAGTATCACTTCCAAGTTCAGCCCGTAGCGATTGTCCGACCGCTGCATGGGTGCGCCCGGCGTGTAGCCAGGTGCTCCGAACGAGGCGACACGCGCCTCGACCCCGAATTCCTTCAGCTCGCCCTCGAAGAGGATCGTCGCGGTCTCGCCGCTCGTGCGTCCGTCCTGCAGATAGACCGATTCGGCCATGCCCGAGAGCGCCCCCCGCGCCAATGCCACATGCTCCAGCCCCTGAGCGAACTCGTAACGGATCAGGTAGGTATAGACCAGTGGTTGCAGTTTCGCCGGGAGCGTCACGGGCTCTTCCGTCGGTTTCGCTTCGTACCTCTCGATCCATTCGCCGTAGAGCATATCGGGGGCGTTGACCGTGCGCTCGTCCTCGTGCGTTTCGCTGTAAGTGGAACGGGTGCGGGTACGCGTGGTAGCCGAGGCCGAAGCCCATGAGTTCATGTCGCTGAAGACGATAAAGCGGGTATCGTCATTGTGCAGCAGGATCGATTTCCTCCCCTCGCTCATCGGCAGCTCGCCTCCTTCGGCCGACAGGTGGCGCTCGGTACGCGATCCGTCCCTGTCATAGACGAAAGCCGCGATTCCCGTAGCCGGATCGGGACAGAGGTCTTCATATCCGCAGCCGAATCTTTCTTCCGCCCAGTTGTCGTCCCAGTTCATGCCGTGATCGCGCTCCCAGACGCACTCCCATTCAGGCTTCACGACGACGCGCACGTTCAGCCCGTGCATGTCGTGGTCGTAGCACAGTTCCTTGCGGCAACCGCACAGCAGCAACGATATGCCGCACAGACAAAGGAATATTCCGCCGTATCTCCTGTTCATCGCGCACCTCCTTTCCGGTTCGCATCCCCAAGCCGCCAGACAAGGGCGAGTTTGAGCTTGACGGGGCCCAGCCAGTTCGTCCGGCTGGTCTGCTGATAGACGTAGTGCCCGTCGATGGGCAGATACTCTTCGTACTCCGTGTGCAGAAAGCCTATGCCGAGCCCTGTCTCCAGGGAAAGGCGGCGGCCGAGGGGAAACATGTAGCCGTAGCTGAGCCCGACCATCCAGAAATCGCCCTTGTAGCCACGGGCGCCGTTCTCCAGGTCGTACCAGCTTCCGCCCACGAAAACTCCTAGGTAGTGGCCGTGCCACGGCTGCCTGGTTTTGAACCAGTATCGCGCTTCGGGGCTGATCGTAGCGATCTGATAGTATCTGTGCTTCGGCTTTTTCGACCACCAGGCCACCTCGCCTTCGAGGTTCACGCTCCAGCGGTCGTCGATGCGGTATTCCGCTTCCAGCGACGGCATCCCTACCGCGTCGTATAGCAGGTTGGTTTTGATCGCCAAGCGGTACAGAGGCTCATGCCGTGCGGAGACGGAAGCCGTTCCGGGAACTTGTTCCGCAATCTGTCCGGGAGCCTGCTTCGGATGCTGTTCGTTCGGAGTAGTACGATCGGCTTCATCCGTCCGGGGCCGGTCTTGTATGGAGGCTGCGGGATGCGGCATGGAATCGTGGACCCGAACTATCTGCTGGCCGGGAGCATCCCCTGTCTTGTAATGCAATTCGATCGTGCAGTTGCGAAGCTCTGCGAAGAAACGCTCCTGCAATAGGCGATAAATCTTTCCGCCGCATAGTTCCATGAGCTGTTTCTTGCGTCCGTCGACGATGCGTCCCTGCCTGTCATAGATCCATACGGGCGTATTCTGCAAAATATTCAGCACCTCGTCCCGGTCCGGAACGGAAGAGTCGGACTCCACCAGAGCGGCCAGACCGTCCCAGTCCACGCCCTCGGCAGTCGTGACGATCAGCGAATCGGGAAACGATACGCGCGAGCGAATATAGGCCAATACGCTTTCCGTACGGCGGCGGCTCAGGCGCAGGTTAGCCTCGTTCGTCCCGTCCGGAGAAGCGTTGCCCTCGACCGCGAGCGCGACAATAACTCGGGTGGTATCGGACGAAGAAGCCTCCAACCGTCCGGCGAGATCGTCGAGAATCCGGCGGTTATCGCGCAGCGACAGATCCAGCGCGGAATAACCGTGACGAAAATAGACCCGTACCGGATCTGCGGCGGAGCGGGCCTGTACGTGCCCGCCGTAAAGAAGAATCAGGTATAGTAGAACTGTCCAGCACCTCATGTTCATCATACGTTCAACTCACACGAAACTGATAATCGGCCGGTTGCCCGTAAAGTGTTCCGACGCGGCGGAGCACGATCGCTCTGTTTGCCGAGCGGATGGTCCGATTATTCGTTGGTTAAAACTGTTGAGCCGATAAATACAGAGGTATAAAACAGGATAAGGTGCAGCTAAATTGTTAATTAGCGGCTTTTTAAGGTGAATATTGGTAAATTTCCTCTTTTTTTATACCTTCGCAGTTATAAACCAACGTTTTAACTGATATAAATTCCATGCCGTATTCCTCTCGTCGGTATGGGAAATTTGTAATGGTTTTGCGGCCCGATCTCCTACCCCGTCGTCGGTCGGTTCGGATGACTTTTCGGGAACCGTAAGGAAGTTTTAGCATACAAAAATGCCGGAAAACTGCGGATGGATCGTTACCGTTTCGTGAAATTAACTTTGCAATTCGTAAAAAAGAGGCGGGAGAAGGTTCCGGGGAATACGGTTGCGGAATTTACTCCTGGGCTTTCAGGCTGCGATAGCGGTTCGGAGTAAGGCCGTTGTGGCTCTGCACGAAGGCGCGATGGAAAACCGAGGGGGACGAGAAACCGCAAAGCTCGCCGACCTGTCCCACGGGGATATCCCTGTGGCTGACGAGCATCTCCTCCGCCTCGCGCATGCGGTAACCGCGCACTACGCTGCTGAAGCTATCCCCGAAACCGTCGTTGAATACTCGGGAAAGGTAAGTGCGGTTCAGAGGCAGTATCTCCGACACGTCCATAAGCTTGAAGTCCCCTCTCAGATAGGGCTTTCTCTCAGCCATCCAGCGGGCCACCTCGTCGCGGTAAGCGGGCAGTTTTCTGAGGAATATGCTTTCGTCCCCCGGAGAATCGGCATGGTCGGCCGACAGTCGTTCCTCCCGGAGTTCGGCCTCCCGGCGTGCATCCGTCTCGTCCAGCGTGTGTCGGAAAAAGTCCTCCGTGTAGGGATTGTCTTGAAAGAGTCCTTTGTACAAGGTGTAGCAGAAAAAACACTGCACCGTGAGATTGTGTACGATGAGACAGTAGGTGCTTCCGTCGAAAAGCAGCCAGAAATAGGCTACGCCGATCAGCGCCACGCCGATGCCGTAACGGCGCAGCCACGAAATATCTATATTCTTTTGGTCGGAGTAATTGTCGTGGCACCACTGCCGGTAGACCTCCTTGTAGCGCCACGTCAGCCGGAACAGGAACGCGAGATACAGCACGATGGATGCGATCATCAGCAGGCGGTACCAGACGTTGAACTCCCCTATATGTTCCATAAACTGGTCCGTATCGCGCAGCAGCAGCGGCTCTTGGCCGAGCAGATACAGGCCGGCGTAATAGAGCAGCGACAGCGCGGCGTAAGGAAACAGCAATATTCCCGCCCGTTTCAGACTGAGCCATCCCGGGCGTACTATTTCCAAAGGATAGAGCAACAGCACGATCAGGAAAAAGTTGCCTACTACCAGTACGAGCGTGTCCGCCGCGCCGGTACTCGTAAAGTTCAGGTCCGGATTTCCCATGAGCGTTCCCGCGACACGCACCGTATAGATGAGTCCCCATATCGACATGACGACGGCCAGCATGCGTCGGGAGCGGTTGCCCCTTCCGCGCAGAAAGAGCAAGGATGCTCCGCCCATGCAAATGACGGTCGCCATCGTTTGCAATATCGGCAGTATATCGGCGTATTCGGACATAGTGACGCGCGTCAGTAAAAGACGATGCAAAGTTAGAAAATGTAGAAAAATTCTTAACAGCCGACTCGTTCGGTTCTCATAGTCCGGCCACGCGAAAAGGGAGCGAAAGAAACGAAACCGCCGGATATGCCCGGTATCCCCACTTCCGGATTCGCCGGATACGGCTTCGTGCGGAGTGCCGAAAAGTGTATCGGCCCTCTTTCTTTGCGCCTTGCCGGCCGACGGGCATATATTGCGAAATTTCGTGAAGACGCCGCACGGGATGTCGGCGTCGGTCCGTCATAGACAGGCTCGCGCCTTATTGCCGGTGCGGGAGCGAAAACATGCCTCCGAGAGTGTTTAGGTTAATTTGGCGGCTTATGCGCTTGTCCGTGATCGCCTACCATGCCCTCGGGCGAAAAATCCGTCGGGAAACCGGTCGCTTCAAAGGTTCTGAACGGGGTTACGTTATTCGGGTATCGACGGGCCGTCGTGCGAAGGCGCATATCGTACGGGGACTGCGACGAACGGATGCGGGGAGGAGCGTTCGGCCGTGGCGGCTTGTCACGGTTTCCGGATCGGAAGTCTCGGAAACAGCTTCCGGAAGCGTACCATGTAGGCCGTTATGTTGCCGCCGGCGATGATGAGGGTGACGGCCAGAATGATCATCGCTATGCCGCAGCCGATTCTCGGCGTCAGCGGTTCGCCGAAGACGGCGACTCCGAAAAAGACGGCCGTGACGGGTTCCAACGCCCCGAGGATGGCTGTCGGGGTCGATCCGATGTATTGGATGGCGCTGGTCGTGCACAGGAACGAAATGGCCGTCGGAAAAATCGCCAGAGCGAGCAGATTTCCCCACAAATACCAGCGGTCCGGAACGGTTATGTGCTCGCCGAAATCCAGGCGGACGAAAAACAGCATCAGTCCGAACAGCAGGATGTAGAACGTGACTTTGAGCGTCGCCACGTTTTGCAGGACCTTCCGGTTGATTCCGACGATATAAAGAGCGTACGAGAGGGCCGAGGCGAACACCAGAAGCGTTCCGGTCAGGTTCAAAGTCGATCCGTCGCCGTTTCGGTAGAGCAATCCGATGCCGCAGAGCGCCAGTAAGATGCAGAATGCGGTTTGCAGCGTCACCTTTTCCTTGAAGGCGACCGCCATGATCAGCGCCACGAGGATCGGATAGACGAACAGCAGGGTCGATGCGATGCCGGCATCCATGTAGTGATAGCTCTGGAACAGGGTCAGGGAGGAGACGGCGACCAGCAGACCCAGCACGATCAGCGGCAGGATCTCCCGGCGCTGCAGTTTGAAGTCGCGGCCTCTGGCCTTGAGCATGACGCCCAGCAGCGGAAGCGCGAACAGGTATCTGAACAACAGGACGGAATCCGTGTCCATTCCGTTTTCGTACAGCGGAAGGGCGAACAGCGGGTTCATGCCGTAGGTAGCCGCAGCCACCGCCCCGAGAATGTATCCTTTGGTTTTCGCGTTCATAGTTTTGTCGGTTCGGGGCAAAGATAATCGATTCCTCGCGGCTTGCGAAATTTCCGTTTCGTTCCGGCGCTCGTCCGTGGCCCGGCCCGGTCCGTAGCCGTGCCTTTGCCGCCGGAGAGATAAACGGTTGCGGGTTTTCCCGCCGCCCGACTCTTTTTTTTGGGATTTTCGGTATCTTTGCAGTCTCCGGATGGCCGGCGCGATTCCGCGGACGGTCTTGTTCTCGAACGCTAAACGATCGTAAATATGGCGAAACAATTGGATGGGGCGACGGCCCGCTTGGGCTCGGAGCGCGTAGGGCGGTTGTTGCTCGAATACTCGATCCCGTCGATCATCGGGATGGTCGTGATGTCGCTGTACAACATCGTGGACCGGATTTTCATCGGACAGGGCGTAGGGCCGCTGGCCATTTCGGGGCTGGCGCTGACTTTTCCGCTGACGGCGCTCGTGACGGCCATCGGTACGCTGATCGGAGTCGGTTCGGCGGCTCGCATATCGATCGTGTTGGGAATGAGGGATATAAAGTGGGCTCGTAATATTCTGGGCAACGCTTTCGTGCTGACGTTTCTGCTCTCGGCGATACTGATCACCTGCTCGATACTGTATCTGGACGATATTCTGCGCGCTTTCGGAGGCAGCGACCAGACGATTCCCTATGCCAAGGACTATCTGCGAATCGTGATTCCCGGCAGCGTGCTGTCGAATCTGAGCTACAGCTTCAGCAATATCATGCGCGCGAGCGGATATCCCAGCAAGTCGATGTATACCATTCTGATCGGCGTGGGACTGAATATCCTGCTCGATCCGCTGTTTATCTTCGGGTTCGGCATGGAGATCAAAGGGGCGGCCGTAGCGACGGTCATTTCGATGTTCGTCAGCTCGTTGTTCGTGCTGAGCCATTTCTTCAATCCGAAGCATCCGGTGCATTTCCGCCGCGACTGCTGGGTCCCGAAAAAGAGAATCATCCGCAATATCGTGTCGATCGGCATGGCTCCTTTCCTGATGAATCTGGCGGCGAGTCTCGTCAATGTCATCATGAACAATCAGCTGGTCCGCGAGGGAGGCGACCTGGCGATCGGCGCTTTCGGGATCATCAACAGCTACGGTATTCTGATCGTTATGACCGCCATGGGGCTTTGTCAGGGCATGCAGCCGATCGTGGGATTCAACTACGGAGCCCAGAAGCTCAAGCGCGTGAAGGACGTGCTCAAGCTGACGATCCGAATCGCTACGCTGATTATGGTGGTCGGTTTCGTGGCCTGCGAGCTGATGCCGCAGCTCCTCGTTCGTGCCTTTACGACCGATCCCGGCCTGATCGATATTTCGGCCCGGGGGCTCCGGCTCGCATACGTCATGCTGCCGGTCGTCGGGTTTCAGATCGTGGTCTCTACTTTTTTCCAGTCTATCAGCAAGGCGTGGAAAGCGATTTTCATGGGGCTCTCCCGGCAGGTGATTTTCTTGATACCGGCCCTTTATTTCTTCTCCCGCTGGTTCGGCCTGACGGGCGTTTGGCTCAGTATTCCGTTCGCGGATTTTCTGGCGTCGGCGGTAGCCGCGCTGTTTCTGCTTTCCGAAAAGAGGGTGTTCTATCCCAAGTCGGCCCGTCGGGTATAATTCTTGCTCGTTCGGGAAAGGTGTGTATTGACTTAAACGGGTAGAATATGAAAAATCTGATGGTCGAGCCCGGGAGCGAAGCGGCTCCCGAGCGCTTTCATATGACGATTACGGCCGGCGGGCCTTACCTCGTGTTCGGACATCCGCCTTTGCGGCAGCAGTTCATGCTTCCGAACCGGGACGGTGAGATTTGGTATTTTCAGGCCGGAGAAAAGTACTCTACCGAGTCCGAGCCTACGGCGCTGTGTCGTTGCGGCCATTCCGGCGACAAGCCTTATTGCGACGGGTCGCACGCGCGAGCCGACTGGGACCCTGCGCTGACGGCTTCCGAAGAGCCGTTGCTCGACGGAGCCGAGCGGTATGAAGGGCCGGAAGTCGCCTTGACGGACAATCGCGCGTATTGCGCCTTCGCCCGGTTTTGCGATGCGAAGGGACAAGTGTGGAATCTGGTCGGCATGGAAGGGAAGCAGGCCCGCGACCTGACGGTCCGCGAGGCCGACCACTGCCCTGCCGGCCGGTTGTCGGCGTGGACCGGCGGACAGGAGCCTCACGAGCCGTATTTCGAGCCGTCGCTCGGCTTGATCGAGGATCCTCAGCAGGGCAGCAGCGGTCCGCTATGGGTTCGGGGCGGCATTCCGTTCAGTCGCGAGGACGGATTTACCTATGAAGTGCGGAACCGGGTTACGCTGTGCCGTTGCGGCCGGTCGTCGAACAAGCCTTTCTGCGACGGGTCGCACGCTTCGATTCGTTTTCAGGACGGGCTGCCTTCCCGTCCCGATCCCGACGGAGAACGTTGGTAGCCGGAACGAGAGACAGGAGCGCATGGGTAACGAAAACTTCCCATGCGCTTTTTCATGGCGTGTCGGGCGGAACGCTTGCCTTCCGCGTTTGCGCCCGGGAAAACGAATGCGGAATCGAGTCGGATAAATCCGCCGGAAATATTATATTTGTGAACCGAGGCTTGGGAGTGAAGAATCCCGGCAGGTTTCACTTATAATCCGACTTGAACAAATGAACGACCGAAAAATGATTTTCCGGCTGTTGGCCGGAGCGGCTTGCCTGCTGTGGGCGATTCCGGCGACGGCCGCCGCCACGGGCGCGGATATCGTTCCGCGCAAGCTGACATGCGAGTACAGGACCGATCCGTCGGTCGTGGATGCCGAACACCCGCGGCTGTCGTGGATCAACGAAGCGGTATCCGACCGCCGGGGGGTGAGCCAAAAGGCTTGGCAGATCCGGGTGGCGTCGTCCGAGGAGAAATTGCTGTCCGGCCGATCTGTGGGACAGCCGCAAGGTGAAGGACGACCGTTCGATCTTGATTCCCTACGGCGGCCGTCCCTTGCGCTCGTGCGAGAGCTGCTGGTGGCAGGTCCGCGTCTGGGACGATCGCGGCCGCGTTTCCGAGTGGAGCGAGCCGGCCGTATGGCATATGGGACTGCTCGACGAGTCGGACTGGCAGTGCCAGTGGATCGGAGCTCCGTGGCAGGGCGACGAGCCGCTGGCGGATACCGGTGGGGACGTTCCGCCGCGCGCCCCGCTGCTGCGCAAGGCATTCCGTGCGGATAAGCCGGTGGCTTCGGCCCGTTTTTACGGGACGGGGCTCGGTTACTTCGAATTGTACGTGAACGGGGAGAAAGTCGGCGACGACGTGCTCGTCCCCAATCAGACGAATTACGGCAAGCGAACGAATCTGGACCGGGGAGCGGTTCCGCTGGAGGACAATTTCAGGGAATATCGGGTCATGTACCTCGGCTACGACGTGACCGACCGGATACGCCGTGGCGAGAATGCGATCGGCGCGATGCTGGGCAACGGCTTTTACAATGCGAAGATTCACTGGGTAAGGCCGTACGGTACGCCCCGGTTTTTCGGGCAGCTGCATATCGTCTACGAGGACGGGACGCAACAGGTAATACCGACCGATCCGACGTGGAAGGTTTCCGAAGGACCTCTGATCGATATGGTCTACTCGGGCGAGCATTACGACGCGCGAGCCGAGCAACCCGGCTGGTGCTCGCCGGGCTTCGACGATTCGTCGTGGAAACAGGCCGTACCGCGCCGGGCCCCGGGCGGAAAACTGGTCGCTCAGACCTCCCCCGCCGACCGGGTGATGGAAGTTCTCCGGCCCGAGAAAATAGAGAAGCTCGGCGAAGGCCGGTATCGGATCGATTTCGGCGAGGAGATTTCCGGCTGGGTGCACCTGCACGATGTGGCGGGCGAGGCCGGACAGCGGATCGACATCCGTTACCTTTGCGAGTCGCCCAACGGATCGAACAGCTATACGATGAGGGGCGGCGCTCCGGAATCCTATCATACGCGCTTTACGTGGTACGTGTTCCGCGAGGTCGAGATCGACGGCTGGCCCGGCGAGCTGAGTCCCGGGCAAATTACGGCCGAGGCCGTCTACACCGATGTGCCGTCGACGGGCCGTTTCGAGTGCTCGAACCCCTTGTTCAACCGGATCAACCGCATATGGTGGCGCAGCCAGACGGACAACATGCACGGCTGTATCGCCAGCGACTGTCCGCACCGCGAGCGGTCGGCCTATACCGGCGACGGGCAGGTGGCCTGCGTGACGGTCATGCACAATTTCGACGCGGCGGCATTCTACAGCAAGTGGATCCGCGATATCTGGGGCGCCCAGAACGTCGAGACGGGGTACGTGCCCAACGGAGCGCCCTGGCAGCCGGGCTGCGGAGGCGGCGTGGCGTGGGGAGCCGCGATGAACATCATGCCGTGGGAGTTCTACGTGCATTACGGCGATCTCGACATGCTCGAGGACTGTTTCGATGCGATGAAGGAGCAGGTACGCTACATGATGCGCTGGGTCGATTCCACAGGCGTCATGTGGATGAACTCGCCTTGCCAGTGGATGAATCTGGGCGATTGGTGTCCGGCTTTCGAATTTCCGCCGACAGAGATGGTGCATACCTTCTATCTGTGGCGATGCGCCGATCTGACGGCCCGCGCAGCCGAGGCGCTGGGCCGCAGGGAGGACGTCGTGCGATACGACGAGTTGGCCGCGCGAACGGCCGAAGCCTTTCACGGCCGGTTCTACGACAAACGGAAAGGCTCCTACGGGGCCTACGGGGGCAATATTTTCGCGCTCCGGATCGGCGTTCCGGCCGACCGGCGCGACCGGGTGATCGCTTCGCTCCGGCAGGACATCCTGTCGAACGGGGGGCATCTCGACACGGGCATATTCGGCACGCAGTTCTTTTTCGAGACGCTTTGCGACAACGGCCTGAACGAGCTGGCCTACGAGGCGATGAACAAGCGCGACTACCCGAGCTTCGGCTGGTGGATCGAGCAGGGCGCCACGACGACATGGGAACAATGGAACGGCGAGAATTCCCGCAATCATCCGATGTTCGGCGGCTCGCTCGTGTGGTTCTACCGGCGGGTGGCGGGCATGAACGCCGATCCCTCCCGTCCCGGTTACCGGCATATCGTGTTCCGTCCGGTGCCGCCGGATAGCCTGACTTTCGCCCGTTACGACAAGGAGACTCCCTACGGCGAGGCTTCGATCGAATGGCGCAGGGAGAACGGACGCTTTGAAATGACGGTGCAGGTTCCGGTCGGATGTACGGCGACCGTTTGGGTGCCTGGAGCCCGGTCTTCCGATTCGGTATCGACCGATGCCAGCCGGGCAGGCAGGGACAAGAATCTTTCGTTCGAGGGTATCCGTGACGGGTATGCGGTGTACGAGGTCCGTTCGGGCCGCTACGGCTTTCGGGTCGAATAGGCCGGTTGCGGTCTTCGAGCGCGGTCCGGCCGGTTTAGGGAGCGTATTTGTCGGATAGGCCGAGAGTCCGTTTGCGCGACGAATGCGGTCAGAATAACGAGCGTTCGCGATTTCGGAGACTGTGCGCCGGCCGATCCTTGATTACGGAATCCTCGCACGGCTCTCCGATCATCATGGGCGAGTCCGGGTTGTGCCGCAGGAAATTGTTCGCGACCGTGTTCTCCTTGCTTCTGGTAGCGTAACAATACGTGCATCCGTTCGGGCAACTGTCGTACATGCCGATGTCGATGCTTTCGATACAGCGGCAGGTTTTTCGCTGGTTCCGGTCCTCGGTGGCGGCGATGCGGTAGCCGGCGATCCGCTCGATCAGGTCTTTGTCGATACACGGGCCGCCGGGAATGCCCGCATGGCTCAGATCGATCTTGACCGTGCATGTTTCCAACCGGATCGGGCTGTCCGCGACCGCGCTCCGGAACGAGGCGGCCATCGACTCGATTTCGCCGCGTTCCGGCGGACGGATGCCCTGCCGGTCCAGGGCCGGACAGATATGGCGATAGCGGTCGATGAAGCCGAGCATACAGCGTTCGGTGTGGTTGCTCAGCCTGTGGGCGAGGCGGGCGAAGGCTTCGCAGTGGAAGCGCGTGTCGTAGGCTTTGTTGATCAGAATCGGGTCGTAACGCCAGACTACTCTTTCTTTTCCGATCGTTTCGGAAAGTTTTCGGAATGTCTCGATCCGCTCTTCGATCGTAGGAAGGTTTCGCTCGATGTCTTTCCCGTACGGGTTCAGCGTGAACTGGAAATAATATTTGAAGCCGTCCAGCTCGCCGAGCCTCGGCAACATCGGGGCGGGGTTCTTCGTCCAGAAGACGATGCAGTCCACTGTGTCCGGACGGAGGCTCACGCGGCTGACCGATCGCGGGTCGAACGGATTGGGAACGAGTACGTGCCCTTCCCTGAGACGGTTAAGGAACCACGGGGCGTAAAAGGCGGGAATGTCCGTCCGGCGGCTGGCACTGATGATCATACGGTATGAACGGCGCGGAGGCCCTTCGTATTGCGCGTTTCCTGTTTGCGGATTCGGGGATAGCGGCCGCCGACAGGAGCTTTCGGGACCGCCCGCTTTTCG
>CABUJP010000055.1:0-15511 GCA_902491835.1 uncultured Alistipes sp.
GATCAGGGAGTTCGCCGGTCGGGACAAGATCATGATCGGCCATTGCGCCGCCGGCATGATGTTCGATCTGGCGGGCGTAGCGCCGGGCCGTAAGCTTTCCGTGCATCCGCTGGCCAAAGCCGCGATCGCTCACGGCCAGGCCGTCGACGAGCCTTCCGCCGTCGATGGGAATTTTTGGACGGCTCGTGACGAGGGCACGATCTGGACGATGATGCCCCGGCTGCTCGAAGAATTGAAAAAGTAGCCTTTGCGTATTCGGGGACGAGTCGGATCCCGTCGCTGCCGAGAATCGCAGCGGCGGGATCTGCCGTTTTGGGCGGCAGGGTTTCATTCTTTCGGCGAAAATGCTATCTTTGTTCTCAAACCGATAATAAGCGTGCGTTATTTTCTGGAACTTTCCTATTCGGGCAAAGCCTATTGCGGATGGCAGGTGCAGCCCGGCGATCCCTCGGTGCAGCAGGCCGTGCAGCAGGCGCTTTCCACGCTGCTCCGGCGCGAGACTCCCGTCGTCGGAGCCGGCCGGACCGATACGGGTGTGCATGCCTCGTTCTATGTGGCCCATTTCGACACGGAGCGGGCGGTGGACGATCCTGCCCGGTTCTGCTACCATTTGAATGCCGTGCTGCCCGACGATATCGCCGTGAACGCTCTGAGAAGGGTCCGCGACGACGCGCATGCCCGTTTCGACGCCGTACAGCGCGAGTATAAGTATTACGTCACGTTGCGCAAGGACCCGTTCCGGCGCGATACGGCTTTCCGCTACGCTTTGCCGCTCGATGCGGAGCGAATGAACGAGGCGGCCGCGTTGCTGGTAGGCTCCGGCGACTTTACGAGCTTCGCCAAGCTGCATTCCAACAACAAGACGAACGTGTGCCGCGTCGATCGGGCCCGGTGGGATCGAGAGGACGATCTGCTCGTGTTCACGATTGCTGCCGACCGTTTTCTGCGCAATATGGTGCGGGCCATCGTGGGAACCCTGCTTGGCGTTGGGCGCGGCAAGATGAGTCCGGATGACATGCGTGCCGTAATCGACGGACGGAGCCGTTCCCTGTCCGGATGCTCGGCGCCGGCTCACGGGCTGTTTCTGACGGATGTGAAGTATCCGGACGAGATCTATGTCGACACTACGAACTAAATCATACTACGACCTATGAAAACCAAGATTCAGGAGAAATTCAAAGCGATGTTCGGCAACGGAGCCGCGCTGTTCGCCTCGCCCGGCCGAGTCAACCTGATCGGCGAGCATACCGATTACAATCTCGGCTTCGTGCTACCCGGGGCGATCGACAAGGCGATATACGTGGCCTTGAAACCCAACGACGGTACGGTCTGCCGGGTGCACTCGCTCGACTACGACGAGACGGTCGAACTGGACCTGCACGGCGAAAAACCCTCGCAGCAGTGGGCTTGTTACGTGTACGGCGTGTGCCAGGAGATGGAGAAGCGCGGGGCGCTGATTCTGCCGTTCGACATGGTGTTCGGCGGCGACGTACCTCTCGGCGCCGGCCTTTCGTCCTCGGCCGCGCTCGAGAGCGCCGTCGGGTTCGCGCTCAACGAGACATACGGCCTCGGGTTCGACCGGGCGCAGCTGGCCAAGATCGGACAGATGACCGAGCATAATTACGTCGGCGTCCGCTGCGGTATCATGGATCAGTTCGCCTCGCTGTTCGGCGAGGCGGGCCATGTGATTCGCCTCGACTGTCGGTCGCTCGAGTACAAACTCGAACCGTTCGATCCGCAGGGCTGCCGCGTCGTGCTGTTCGATACCCGGGTCAAGCATACGCTCGCCTCGTCGGAGTACAATGTCCGCCGCGCTCAGTGCGAGGCCGGCGTGGCCGTCGTGCTCCGGCACGTGGGAGGCGTCGAATCGCTGCGCGACGTGACGGCCGACGTGCTCGACACTTATAAGGGCGAAATGGACGAGGGCGTCTACCGCCGCTGCCGCTATGTCGTCGACGAGAACCAGCGCTTGCTCGATGCCTGCGCGGCGCTCGAGAAGGGCGACTACGTCACGTTCGGACAGAAAATGAACGGATCGCACGAGGGGCTGAGCAGGCAGTACGAGGTCAGCTGCGACGAGCTCGATTTCTTGGCCGATATCGGTCATCGGACCGACGGCGTGCTGGGCGCGCGGATGATGGGCGGCGGTTTCGGCGGCTGCACGATCAATCTGGTTCGCGCCGAGGCTTACGACGGCTATCTGGCCGAGGCTACGGACCGGTTCGCGCACCGTTTCGGGCATGCTCCGCGCGTGATCGAAGTCAACATTTCTCAAGGGGCCCGACGTATCGGGTAGCCTCCGGCGCAAACCGGATCTCAATGGGCCGCCGCCCCGTGAAGGGGCGGCGGTTTGTGTCCGTATGTATCCCATGTGCGCCGACCCTTCCGACCGCGAGTTTCCCGGAAGAAGGACGGACTGTCCGCTTTCGATTGTCGGCTCAGCCGAACGGTCTTATGGCATTTTTGCCGATCCGGATGAATAACTTCTCGCCTCGCTTTTCCCCGACGGCATGACAGGACCTCGTATCCTCGGATTTCGTCGTTCGGGCCCGGCTATCGTTCCGAAAGCCGTAGCAAGTCCGGTCCGGGATATGTCTGTCCGTTAACGGTCGGCTTGCGGGGCGGGGCTTTCGTATCGGCAAACGCTCGCCTTTCCGGGGCGATATAATACGGAATCTTCGGGAATCGGGGCAGCGGAACGACGGAATCGGCTCCGAGTGAATTTCGCCCTTTTGCCGTATCGGCTTTCGAGTTCCCGATATTTCCGGTTTCGTCGTATGAAATCCCTTCCGATCCGTCCGTTGCTCGCTACCGCTTTTTGCTGAACAGGGGGAGAATCCGTTCGACGGGCAAGGCTTCGACGGTGATTCCGGAGCCGGTCATCGTTTCGGCGGCGAACAGCGAGTTCCACAGCGCTTCGGCCGTCGCCTCGATGGCCGCCTCGAACAGCGGAGATACCGCTTCGTTATGCAGGAGCTTCGGGGTGTAGTACGCGTTCCGGTTGTCGATCAGGTTTTCCGGGGCGGTCGATACGGCGATCACGTAGTCGCCGCTGCCGTTGCTGGCTATCCCTCCGGTTCGGGACAGGCCCATCATGCCCCGCTTGGCCAGCCGCTCGAGATTCCGGGCATCCAGCGGCGCGTCCGTGACGATCACGATCATGCACGATCCGTCCGTATCCTGCAGCACGGCATCGCGGTACGGATAGTTCTCCAGATACTGCCCGACAGGTATTCCCGCGATCTCGAGCACGCCGCCGTAGTTGGTCTGCGTCAGTACGCCTACCGTGTAGCCTCCGTACCGTGCGGGCAGCACCCGGGACGAGGTGCCGATACCGCCCTTGAAGCCGAAGCAGATCGTTCCGGTACCGGCTCCCACGTTGCCTTCCGCTACGGGGCCTTCCTTGGCGTTGCGCAGGGCCGCGAGCACGTGTTCTTTGGTGACGTGCCGTCCGCGAATGTCGTTCAGCGTTCCGTCGTTGGTCTCTCCCACCACCCCGTTGACCGACTTGACGTCGCCGTTCTCGGGATTCGAGAACGTGTAGTCGATCAGCGCGTCCAGACCGGCCGCCACGCTGAGCGTGTTGGTCAGCACGATCGGGGTTTCGATGTTTCCCAATTCCCTGATCTGCGTGTAACCGGCCATTTTGCCGTAACCGTTGCCGATGCAGACGGCTGCCGGCAGCTTGTGCCGGAAAATATTGCCGGGATGGGGAATGACGGCCGTGACGCCCGTGCGTACCGAGTCGCCTTCGATCAGCGTGACGTGGCCGACCCGGACGCCTTTCACGTCCGTGATCGCGTTGAGCGGTCCGGTTCTGAAAATACCGTACTCGATTCCGTAATCGCGCATCCGGCTTTGGCCGGCAAGCGTGCCCGCCGCCATGAGAAGGCCGAGCGACAGAAGAAATGCTTTCATGCGTTGTTGGTCTGGCTTTTCTTCGTAAAAGTACGAAAGCCGGACGGGAAAAACAACATCCGGAGCCCGTTTCACGGGCCCGGATGCATGCTTGCGCGTCAGCGCGGCCCGCCTACATCGTGAAGCGTACTCCGAAATGGAACGTGCGAGGGAAAGCCGGGCCGTATATGTAGCCGGCATCCTTGGTCTTGCCCCGGTCGATGTCTTTCTGGAAACTGTCGAGCACGTTCTTGACCCCTCCGCTGACCTGCATCGTGACGCGGCGCGTCAGCGCGATGTCGTACGACAGCTTGATTCCGAGGTCGAAAAAGCACGGCGTCTCTTTGAGCCGGTCGTCGTCCGGATTCTCGAAATAGTGCGGTACGAGCATGCTGCCGCTGAAGGTTCCGTAGACCGATGCGCTCAGGCTTTTCGCCGGCGATCCGTTCAGCGAGACGTATCCGTAGTGGTCGGGCGAGCGGAGCATCCGCTTCTCCTTGGCTTGCGACGCGCCGGTGCTCCAGCTCATCGCCTCCTTGTATGTGCTTCGCTGATAGGTATATCCCGCCTGGATATAATTGTCGGGATCGAGCGCCGCTTTCGCCTCGAAGTTGACGCCTCGCACCGTCGCTCCTCGGGCGTTCGTCCGCATGAAGATCAGGTTGCCTTCCGCGTCGGGCGCCCGCTCTTCGAGAAAGAATACGTCGTCGAGGCTCGTGTAGAATCCTTCGGCCAGCAGGTTGAGCTGCACTTTTCCCGTATTGCGGTAGAGATCGGCCGACAGCGTGAAGCTGTTCGAGTACTCCGGCTTGAGGTCGGGATCAAGAACGATCAGCGATACGTTGCCGCCTACGGCGTTGACGTGCAGGTCCTCGTCGTAGGCCTGCGGAGCCCGGTATCCCGACGTGTATCCCGCCCGGAGAATCACGTTCCTTACGGGCGTGTAGCGGATGTTAGCCCGGGGACTGAACACCGGATTGCCGATCCGATTGTTCTTGTCGATGCGCGCGCCGATCACGAAATTGAGCCGTTCGCTCTCCCACTCGTTCTGCACATAGCCTCCGTAGGTGCAGCTCATCTGCCGCATGTCGCGACCGTAGCCGAGCATCCGGTCGTGCAGGTTGTTGCGGTTATACTCCATGCCGAATGTCAGGTGGGCCGGCAGAAACAGGAACTTGTGCATCCGGTAGGTATACTGCGCGCCCGCCACAAGCGTGTTGTCGGACGTTTTGCCGTAGGCGTCCGGATTTTTGTCCGTTCCGTAGTAGCTTTCCCTCCGCACGTCCTGATAAGAGGCGTACACTCCTATTTTGTGGCGTTGGTTCGGCGTGTAGAGGTCGAATTGAAGGCCGCCTCCGTTGATCGAGTGGCGGGCCTGCTCGGTGATATCCGATTCGTGGGGCGGCCGTTCGAGGTGGTCTCCTCCCCGGCGGAAATCGTTGATATGGTGGTATTCGAAAGTCAGTTTGGAATAGGCTCCTGTCTTGTAATAGGCGCGGAAGCCGGCAATCTGCGAGGCGACCTTCGGAATATCCGAGAAACCGTCTTCGTTGCGGTCGTAGTTGTCGCGGTTGCGGACCGATGCGAACAGGTAGGCTCCCGCCCGGCGGTCGTCCGACAGCATGGAGGCGTTGAGGGAGGTATTGACGTCGGCCGTGCCCGACTCCGTGAATCCCGTCGTGTTGGCCAGCGAGACCGAGTTGCGGTGCGGCTCCTTGGTGATGATGTTCACGACGCCGGCGATCGCGTTCGATCCGTACAGGGCCGAGCCGCCGCCGCGGATCACCTCGACCCGGTCGACCATGCCGGCGGGCAGTTGCTCGAGCCCGTAGACCGCTGCCAGCGAGCTGAATACGGGGCGACTGTCGAGCAGAATCTGCGAATACTGGCCTTCCAGCCCGTTGATCCGGATCTGCGAGGTTCCGCAGTTCGAGCAGGTATATTCCATGCGCAGGCCGGAAACGTATCCGAGCGCGTCGGCTATGTTGCCCGAGGAGGTCTGATCGAACAGTTTCGACGAGAGTACGTTGACGACGGTAGGCGCTTCGGTGCGCTTGGTGGCCTGACGGTCTGCCGTGACGACAATCTGTTCCATGACCGCCGTGGAGCGCAGCCTGAAGTCGAGCCGGGCTTGCTGTCCGGCGGCGAGGGCGACGGTTTGCTTTTGCCGGTCGTAGCCGACGGCCGAGGCGACGGCCGTAATTGGTCTGCCTTCGGGCAGACGCGGGAGGGAATAGAATCCGGCCGTGTCGGTCGCCGTTCCCAGCGTGGTTCCTTCGATTTGGACGACCGCATAGGCGATTCCTCGGTTCGTTTCGGCATCGACGATCCGTCCCGAGAGCTGGTTCGTACCGTGTTCGGGACCGTGCGCGCGCATGTGTTCCGAAGACAGACAAGAGGCCAGCAGGAGCATGACCTGTAACGTATATTTCATGTTCTTTTCGTTTGCGTGAGTATTGTGTAACGATTGCGACGCATCCTATCGGCCGTATGCGATCGCATACGGTCTTCGGACTCGAACGGCCGCTTGAAAGCCGGGCGAAATCTTCGTCCGGATACCGGTTAGGAAAGGAAAGCCGTCCGGGGAGGGCCGCGCAGGAAAAAGGGATGATTCTCTCTCTGCTGCCTTACCGCGGCAAGATGCTCCTGAAGCCGGGCGAAAGGACGCCGGAAAACTCTCGGAAGAAGCGCGAGCGCCGAGGCGAGGAAGGTCAGTCCGGACAGCAGTTGGATGGTTCGGCACGAGGCTGCCGAGTGCGTGTGGTGCTGGGCGTCGCCGGTATACGGATGCGAATGGACGATCTTGACGCCGTCGATCTCATGCACATGGTAAAAGAGCGTCGTTCCGCCGTAGTACCCTGCAAAAAGCACGACGAGCAGCAGCCCGATTATTTTACGCGTCCGGTCTTTCATGCCGTCGCAAATTTAGTCAAATCGGTGGAATTTTTTACTCTCGGCGGTTCGGTTCGTTCCCTTTTGCGCTTTTTACCGGGACGGTGACTTACCGGAACGCCGTGAGAAAGCATGCGCTCGTGGAAAAGAGTTAGTATTGACGGATAATGGAGAGCAATTGTATTTCCATGTATCGAGTATGTTCGCACCCGGATTTTTTCTGTTCGCCGATCGCGGTCGGCGACCGCAGGCCGCACGGCCGATCAGTTCCTTGCCCTGAATCGCTTTCGTCGGAGGGGACCCCGTACCAAAAAGCCGGAAACCAAGGAGAACCCGAAAGCTGGTATCAAGTATGGACTCGTGTCGTATGGTTCGGTTGCAGATGGTTCTTTGCGGGAGAGGTCGCCGAGACGGTCCGGCGGCCGCGGTTTGAAATAGCGGTGTGAGAAGCGAAGGCGGCGGCCCAGTCGGGCCGCCGCCTTCGTGTTGCAAAGGGAAAGCGACGGGGCTTTTATTTCGGTTCGACCACCTTAAGCCGGTCGCCCGTTCCGGCGGCTACGGCTCTCTGCCATGCCTCGTTGTAGCCCGGGAAGTCGGGCATGGCCGGAATGTGGCGTCCGTTGCCGTTGTCCTCGAACCGTCCGTCTTTCTCTTTCTTGACGTTGCCGTCCATATACTTGACCAGCAGATAGCGGTCCAGCTCCGTCCAACGGTCGAACATTTTCTGGGCCGTGCGGACCGAATAGTCCGTCAGGAAGTCGACCGCCAGTTCGGGATTCTGCCCGTAGAGCATTTCCGCCGCCGCGTCGACGGCCGGAATCTCGGCCAAGTTCCGATCCTCGGTCTCGTGGATCACCTGCTTGATGTCCTCGCTGATCCGGTCGTAGCGCAAATAGGCGAAATTCGTCACGCGGTTGAAAAGCCAGAAGGCCGACGTGGGCGAGTACTCGGTCAAATGGCCGTTGCCTTCGCGGAAGCATTCCGGCACGCGCGTCGAGCAGGTGTAGATCGGCGTCAGGCACGACGTGCCCGAGTCGTCGACCCCGAACCACAGCAAGCCCCCGATCGCGTCGGGCAGCCAGCTCCGGCTTTGGGACACGAACCAGAAGCCTGTCTGCTGCGTGGCGATCGCGCGCTCGTTGACGTACTCTTGTCCGTCGACGGTGAAGGTCATCGGGCGCCAGCGGTACGGCAGATTGTGCCCGCCCGCTCCGATGTCGTTGCGCATATCCAGCGGCGTATCCTCGTAGTGGTCGCGCATCAGCCACATCACTTCCTTGGCCGACAGCTTCTCGACCGGCTTGACGAACAGCGGCATCCGGTTCGAACGATTGTGTCCCATCGCGTAGTCGAGGTATTTTTCCATCGCTCCCCGCGTCACGCGGTTGAACGTGCTCCAGACGCGGGCCTCGCAGGCCCTGAGCGCGCTGAAGTCGGCCGGCGCGAAAGCCTCGGCGAAACAGAACCTTTCGTCGGGCCCCTTGTACAGCCCCTTCGATTTGGCGAATGCGATCAGGTCGGGCGAGTAGAGGCAGTTCTGCGGGTCGTCAAGCGGAAACTGCGTGATGCGGGCCTGATTGGCATGCATCGAGATGTATCCGTCGGGCACTCTCATGGCGACCCATACGGCCCCCCGGTTCACGTTCTCTCCGTCCTTCATCTCGACTCCCTTGCCGACCATTTCCATGTGCCACACTTCGTTCGGGTCGGCTATCGAGAACGACTCCCCTTCCGAGCAGTAGCCGTACCGGGTCACCAGATCGTTCATGACGGCGATCGCCTCGCGGGCCGTGCGGGCGCGCTGAAGCGTCGTGTAGATCAGCGTGCCGTAGTCGATCAGCCCGGTCGTGTCGACCAGCTCGTGTCGTCCGCCGAACGTGCTTTCGGCTATGACGAGCTGGTGCTCGTTCATGTTGCCGATGACCGAATAGGTTTCGGCCGCCTGCGGGATTTCGCCCAGATAGCGGCCCGTATCCCATTCGTATATGGGCATCATCGTCCCCGGAGCGTACTTCGCTGCCGGCCGAAAATAGAGGCATCCGTACAGCTGGTGGGAGTCGGCCGTATAGGTGACCATCGTCGAGCCGTCGCGGCTCGCGCCCTTCGATACGAGAATATTCGTGCAGGCCTCGGCCTGCCGCAGAGGCAGCAGCGCCGCCGCCAGCAGGAAAATAGCCGTCCGTTTTCTTTTCATGTTTCGCGCTTTTTCGTTAATTTTGGTTGTCGAAAAGCAAATGTAGTAATTTCCAATCATAAAAATGATCCGCCGAGGGGTTTCGTTATGTCCGTAGCCGATAAAATAGCGTCGCTGAAAGCGTCCTTGCCGTCGGGCGTCACGCTCGTGGCCGTTTCCAAAACCTATCCGCCGTCCGCGATCATGGAGGCCTACGAGGCCGGCCAGCGCGTTTTCGGGGAAAACCGCCCGCAGGAGCTGGCGGCCAAGCAAGCCGAGCTGCCCGGCGACATCGAGTGGCATCTGATCGGCGGTCTGCAGACCAACAAAGTAAGGCTCGTCGCTCCGTTCGTCTCGATGATCCACTCGGCCGAGTCGGCCCGTCTGCTCCGGTTCATCGATAAGGAGGCCCGTCGCAACGGCAGGGTGATCGACGTACTGCTGGAGGTCCGTATCGCGCGCGAAGAGAGCAAGCACGGTTGGGACGAGGGCGAACTGGAGCGCTATCTGCGCTCGGGCGAGCACCGCTCGTTGGAGGGCGTGCGCATCCGCGGGCTGATGGGCGTAGCGACCAACACGGACGAGAAAGAGGTCGTGCGCGCGGAGTTTATGCGTCTTCGCGGTCTGTTCGTCCGGTGGAAAAGCGAATTTTTCAACGAGCGGTTCGACACGCTGTCGATGGGCATGTCGGCCGACTATCCTCTGGCCGTCGAGTGCGGCAGCACGATGGTCCGCATCGGCAGCGCGATATTCGGCGCGAGAAAGTAATACGGACAGGCTGTGCATCGCGGACGACCGAGGGAGAGTCTAATGCACGCTTACAACCGTTGAGAAGCGGTGCCTCGTTGGAATATGAGCCAAACTGGAAATGGTCGTTACCGGTTCAAAAGCAAGAAACTGTAAAATCTCGTCCTTTTCGATTTGCGGAACTTATAACCCGAGGAACACCGTTGGAGTGTGCCGGCCTCGAGGCGGAAAATATTGCTCGCAGAGTCTGTGTACTCTTTCCGTGCGAGCTGTTGTCTGAAATTCGTCGGGCTCGGACAGAAACAGTGACTATGAAAGCTGTCATAATAGGATGGTTTATCGTTTTCTGTTCGTTTGCCTTAAACGGACAGGTTGTGGGTTATGCCATTGGATTCTACCGACTCCCTTTTTTCTGCACCCCTCCATGCCGTCGCGAACAAGGGGGAAGGGTTCGTATTTTCCGTTAAGACGCCTCATGATAATTTTTGTGTTTTATCGTTGTACAAGAATGGGATGTATAAGATTGAGTTTTTCATCGATGCATCACCGGACGTACTGATTGAAATACCGCTCGGAGATGGGCTTTGGCGAGAATATGAGAAGGGAAAGATCGAATTGACAGACCGTTCGACAGGAACTCGAATGAAGGCTATCATGGCGGATACGTTATTGCATTTCATTATGGGACCTGATCATTTTGTCAAATATCCTTTTCGGTGGGATGGGTCCGGTCCGGATCTGCGGAACCCGTGGAGCGAGACTCAACGCGGACTCCTTCTCGATACGGTACGTAACAGACGGGAAGCATATCAACGCAGACCGTATGTTCATCTCGATCATCTTGTCGGAGCATACGGCGATCCTTTCGATGTCTCTTCCCTTTATTTGGTGCTGACCAAGATGCATAAATACCGTTTATACATCGGTGCTTATTCGTTCCTTCTCTCTGCCGGTACATGGTGGCGCGATAAGAATCTGATCATTTTGACCGACAGTACGATGAAGCAGAATTTTTACGGTCTGATCGGAGAAAAAGGGATTCAGAGTATGGTTTTCCCGGGCGGTAACAGGGGACAGTATCTGCCCAAATTGGATTGACGATTTGTCTTTTGAAGAACAGAGCCGGCAGTCTGCCGGCTCTGTTCTTCTATGATTTGTACGGATCGGTTTCGGCACTGTAAAACCGAAAGAGGGATACGGCACTTGAAAATGCAAAGCTTTCCTCGGGCGTTCGTTTCACCCTTGTTTATTTGATACGGAGTTTCCGGCCCAGCTGCAGGATCGTCGTGCGGCTGATCTTGTTCAGGCGGCAAATCTGGTCGATCGATACGCCGTACTTGATCGCGAGCTTGCCGAGCATGTCGCCCGAGCGGATCGTATGGTAGACGGCCGTGCTTTGCGACAGCGTCGAGCGCTGGCTTTCGGCCTTTTCCTTGTTTTGCGCTTCGGCTATTCTGGCCAAAATATCGGTCGAGGTGGTGGCGCTGTCGCCTTCCGCCGACGCGAGCAACGGAAAGTCGTCGTCGTCTTCCTCCAATATCTCCGATGCGCGGGAGTGTATGTTGAAAAACGACTTTTCGAGCGCGAAGGTCTGGTACTTGAGGCAGCCCGTCGGAAAGTCGATGATGAATTCCGGATCGAAAGTCTGGTCGCAGTAGCGCATTTCGAAATGAAGGTGGGGGCCCCGGCTTCGGCCCGTATTGCCGCTGAATCCGATGACCTGCCCCGTCTTGACGTATTCGTTGACTTGTACGTTCAGCTTTGAAAGATGGGCATGCCATGTTTCGAGCCCGTTGGGATGTCGGACGATCACCAGATTGCCGAAGCCGCCCGTGTTGTACTTGGCGTAGCGTACCCTTCCGTCGAACGCGGCACGGACCGGCTCGCCCACTTTCAGCGGGATATCCACCCCGTTGTGGTTGCGACGGCGGCGAGGACCGTACTTCGACAGTACGTTTCCGACGACGGGCGGAGTGAACTCGCTCAAGTCCTTGACGATTTTCAGGTCGATTACGGGCGGCAGGTCGGCATACTCGATGCTCTTGTACGCGAAGACCTGAGAGGTGTCCCAATGCCGGGCATAGACCGGCAGCGAGTCGAGCGTACGCAAGGAAGGTCGGTAGAAGCTCCATGTGTTGTTGCTGTACAGGATCACTTTCGTCTCCGGGTCGTCTGTCGGCAGCGTGTCGAGCGGCCGCTGGGGCAGTTCTTCGAGATGGGGAGCGGCCGGCGGTCCCGCCGGTTTGCGTCGCTGGGCGTCGACGCGGGTCAGGCAAAGAAAAAAACAGGCCGTCAGTATAAGGTTTTTGAGCATTCGGTCGGGTTTAGAACGAAAGCAAAAGTACGAAATATTTTTTACTTTCGGCCTCGGGCCTTGCTCGGTGGAGATACTGCGTGCGGATCAAAGCGTACAACCGTTTCTCCTCCGCTCTGCCATGTCGCGCGTTTCGAGACGAAATGCCTGAGGATGCGAATCTCCGGAACGCAATGGAAGCGGGCCGGTTCCTGTCTCTCTCAGACGACGGTCGGACAGGGCGGCTGCCGTTGGAAGGCATGGCCGGTTTGTGGCGGGGCCGATCCCGGAAGAAAGGCCGAATCCGTCGTGGCTTGCGCGACGTCGGGGATGTTTTCTGGAATTTGACGGAATTCCGAGCCCGTCGAAAGGAGGGGAAGGTAATGGGAAAGGGAAAAAACGGAGCCGTATTCGCCTCGGCGCTCTTCGTCGGCGAACCGGAAAGAGGGTGTATGATCCGTTCGTTGGCATGGCGTTTCTGTATGAATCGGTTCGATATGCGGCCGATCGGTTTAGCGGACGTTCGAGGTGCGAGAACAAGCGCGCGCCTACTGTTTCCGTCGGAACGCCGTCTCGGTGATCCGAGGCGGGTCATTTATCCGGTCCGGTTTCGCTCAGGTAGCGTTCCGCTTCTTCGAGCGCTGCGAAGAACGGTTCGCCGAAGCGACGGACGATCGGCTCGCGCAGCGTGCGGTAGACCGGTGTGCCGAGTTTGCGTCCCAATCGTCTTGCGCTGTCGCAAACGTCCCATCGGTGGTAGTTGAGGCCGACGGTTCCGTTGCTCAGAGTAATGAGCCGGATCGGATACAGGTGGCATGAAATCGGTTTCTGATAGGGCGTGCGTCCTTCCCTCCATGCCCGCTCGATCGCGCACATCGTGACGCCGTTTTCCTCGAACGAGTATGCGCACTCGGCTTCACCGATCAGCGGCGTGGTAAGGTCGCCGTCCTCGTCGAGAACCATGAAGCCCTGCCGCTCGACGGCCTCGATCCCTTCGGGCTTCATATACGGTCTGTACGCTTCCCACTCGTGTTCGAGCACTTCTACCTCGTCGATTTCGAGCGGAGCTCCGGCGTTGCCCTCGACGCAGCAGATGCCCTTGCAGTGCGACAGGTCGCAGCAGAAACGCTCGGTCAGCAGCTCGGAGCTGACGATCTTGTCGTCGATCTGGATCATCATGGCTGCGCCTGCGAGGTTTCCTCGATAATCAGGTCGAACAGTTCGGACATGCTCATGCCCATCGCGGCGGCCTGCTGCGGGATGATGCTGTGCGCGCTCATGCCCGGAATCGTGTTCACTTCGATGAAATACGGCTCGCCGTCGCGCACGATGAAATCGATGCGGACCACGCCCCGGCAGTTCAGCTTCTTGTAGGCCGCCAGCGTCATCGCGTTTACTTTTTTTACCGTTCGTTCGTCCAGATCGGCCGGGGTGATTTCCTTCGAGAATCCCTGATACTTGGCCTTGTAGTCGAAAAACTCGCTCTGGCAGACGAGCTCCGTAATCGGAAACAGATACTCCTTGCCCCCGGCGATCATGACGCCGCAGCTGATTTCGCGTCCGTCGATGCATTCCTCCATCAGCACGTGGTCGCTCTCGGCGAACGCGGCCTCGACGGCGGGAAGCAGCTGTTCCCGCGTTTTGACTTTCGTGACGCCGAAGCTGCTTCCGCTGGCGTTCGGCTTGACGAACAGCGGCAGGCCCAGCCGGCCGATCACCTCGTCGGGATCGACCTGACTGTGACGGTCGAGCAGAATCTCGCGGGCCATGTTCAGACCCGCTCCGTGCAGGGCGCGTTTGCAGGCCGCCTTGTCGAACGTGATGACCGATGTGACGAAGCCGCAGGACGAGTACGGGATTCTCATCATGTCCAGATATCCTTGCAGGCGTCCGTCCTCGCCCGGCGTGCCGTGAATCAGGATCAGGGCGTATTCGAGACGAATCCTGCGCCCGCCGAGCGTCAGCGTGAAGTCGTTGCGGTCCAGCTCCGTCGTGGCGCCGTCCGGAGCCGTATAGGTCCAGCGGCCGTCGTGAAGAACGATTTTGTATACGTCGTATTTGTCGGTATCGAGTACCTGTTCGATCAGCGCGGCGCCCTCCAGCGCGATTTTCCATTCGGAAGAGTCTCCGCCGGCGATCAGGGCGATTTTTTTCTTCATGGTTCGAGTTATATGTGGCCGCAAATTTAATGCTTCCTTTCCGAAAAACGTTACGGGTTGTACAAATCCGTGTAGCGGAAATCGAATATTTCCTGCAGCATCTCGATATAGGCGTCCGCTTCGGCGTTCGTGCCGTCCAGCTCGCGCACCTTGCGGAAGTCGTTCAGCGCCCGATGGAACAGTCCTGCCCGGTACAGCAGGCGTCCCCGCTGCATATACAGCGCGCTTTGCTCGGGCGTCCGGCCGATTGCGCGGTCGAGTTCTTCGATCCGGCGGATCGTCTCATCGGGCGTATCCATAGAGTCCGTTTTCCTTGATGTATTCCCACACGCCGGGAGGCAAGTCGTCGGCCGGGTTCTCCCCCCGGCGGATTCTGGCGCGAATATCGGTCGCTACGACGGGAATGGTCGGGACGTCTTTCAGAAACGTGAAGCGTTCGTCGGAAACGCTGCCCGGCTCCGTCCCGCGCGGATAGACCAGAACCTCGAAGCGGTCCAGAATCTCCCCGGACCGGTACCAGCGTCCGAACTCTCCGACAATGTCCGTGCCGACCAGCAGGGCGAACCGGCGCGACGGATATTTCGCTTGCAGTACATCGAGCGTGCGCAGTGTCAGCGACGGCTTGGGCAGCGTGAACTCGACGTCGCAGACGGCTATGCGCTCTCTGAGCGGAGACGAGCCGACGGCTATCCGAGCCATTTGCAGCCGGTGTCGCTCCGCAGCGAGCTCTGAGGGGGATTTCAGCGGATTCTGCGGCGATACGACGAACCACAGCGTAGCCTCGGGCATGGCTCGCAGAACGTTCTCGGCGATACTCAGATGACCTTTGTGAATCGGGTTGAAAGATCCCGGCAGCAGGATGGTCGGCTCGACTTCCATACTATCCGATGAATTCGGCGACGGTTTTTTCTGCCTCGGCAACGGCTTCTTCGAGCGAGTCGTTCACGATCACCCGGTCGAACTGCGGGGCATGGGCGATCTCCTGCTCGGCCTTGGCCACCCGCTTTTCGATCGTTTCGGCCGAGTCGGTTCCCCGACCGACGAGCCGGCGCCGCAGCTCCTCGACCGAAGGCGGCATGATGAAGACGGACAGGGCGCTTGCGCCGAACGTTTTCTTGAGATTGACGCCTCCTTTGACGTCCACGTCGAAAACGATTACGCTCCCCTTCTCCCATATCCTGTCCACTTCGCTGCGCAGCGTGCCGTAGCAGGTTCCGGGATAGACCTCCTCCCATTCGACGAACTCCCCTGCCCCCGCGCGCGCTTTGAACTCGTCGTTGCTGAGGAAATAGTACTCGCGTCCGTGAACTTCCTTTCCTCGCGGCGGCCTGCTCGTGCACGATATGGAAA
>CABUJP010000056.1:0-15466 GCA_902491835.1 uncultured Alistipes sp.
CCTACAATATTACGCATTCGGCTAACAGCAACGAGTATTTCAACGGCGTCGGAACGGCCCGGGTCAAGTGGGTCGCGTGGGCCGGCTTCACGTTGCAGGCGGACGGCAGCTATTCCAAATATCGGGGCGTGACGGACAAGTTTACCGAGGAATTTCTGCTGATCAACGCTTCGATCGGCAAGAAGCTGTTCCGGAACCAGCGCGGCGAGGTCAGCGTCCGGGTTTACGACCTGCTGGATCGCAACAAGGGATTTTCCCGAAACGTGACCGAGAACTATATCGAGAACGTAACTTCCAATGTGCTAGGGCGTTACGTGAGCCTGAACTTCGCATATAACTTGCGCGTTTTCACCGGTAACGGCAAAAAGAAGTTCAATATACCCGACGGCGATTCCCTGCCGGGAGGACACAGACGGGGAGGCCCTCCGGGGCCGCCGCCGGGCGGACGTCCTCCGATGTAGCGGGCACGTCTCGGCACCGTTCGAGATACGCGCCGGACATCCTGTCCGGCGCGTATTCTATTTCAGCGATTTGCCGCTCGGACGACGAAAGCGGGAGGGTACTCTTCTCCCCTTTATTGCATGTTTGCGACGGTTTTTTATGGCTCCGGTTCTATGAAATGTGGGTATCGGTCCCAGTATTTTCTATAAACCCTGTCTTCGCGTCCGTCGAGATTGAGCTGGTACATTCTGAAAGTGACCATGAAGTTTTTAGGCTGCCACAGTTCCTTGTAGGAGTACCGGTATTTCATGCCGATGGCTTGCATGACTTTCCCGCTGTGCGGATTGTTTACGTCGTGTGTTGCCGTAATATACGGAATGCCGGCCTGTCTCGCTCTGTCGATTACTGCTCGGCATGCTTCCGAGCACAGTCCCTTTCGCCACAATTCCTTTCTCAGCCCGTATCCCAAGTCATGGCTGTCGTCTCCGCTTACGTGGACATAGCCGACGGGCACGTTATCCTCTTTGAGACAAAGCGCGTAATCGAAGCCTCGCTGTTCCGGGCTGTTTGCGATGTATCTGTTCCGCAGATACGCTTCCGCTTCTTCTATGTCCCTTAGCGGGAACATGGGCAGGAACCTATTCACTTCCTTATCGCTCAGGAGGGAGAACAGGGCGCCCACGTCTTCCTCCGTAAATTGCCGTAGGATCAGCCGGTCCGTTTCTATGTGGGTCATTCTGGCTTATGTTGATTGGAATGGATGTGCAAAATGCATACAACCCCTCCGGCCCTGTCATGGGGTAAGGCCGGTCGTTCCGTTTCCCGCTTTGCCGTCCAGAAGCCGAGCGACGACCGCATCGCGAGGCCAGGATACTGGTTTCGCGGATGCTCCCCGCGCTGCTACTTGTCCTGCTTGTTTTTAAGCAGATCGCGGATTTCGGTCAGCAGTTGCACGTCGGCAGGCGGGGCTGCCGGTGCGGGCGCTTCCTCTTTCTTTTTCTCCTGCAATTTGCTCAACAGGCGGATCAGCAGGAAGATTGAGAACGAGATGATCAGAAAGTCCAGCGTGGTCTGCAGAAAATTGCCGTAGTTGATCGAGACGGCCGGCTTTACGACCTCGCCTCCCGGCGAGAGAACCGCTTTTTCGAGGGTGATCTTGAGCTCGGTGAAATTGACTCCCCCGATCAGTAGTCCGATCGGAGGCATGATGACGTCGGCCACCAGCGACGAGACGATCTTGCCGAACGCGCCGCCGATAATGATACCGACGGCCATGTCCACCACATTGCCGCGCATGGCGAATTTCTTGAAGTCTTCGAGGAATTTGCTTTTCATAATTCGATTTGTTAAAATGGTTGCTCGGTTGTTCTGCTCCGGGCGGATGTCGGGCGGTCCGTCCTTGCCTCCGCTTTGGCCTTATAGGCGGATCGTGCTCCCTGTCCGGTCGCTTTCGAACGCCGCTTCGAGTATCTGCATGTCCCACAGCATTTGCTCGTGCGTAACGGCCGGAGCCTTCCCCTCGCGCAGCGTATCGCGGACCCGGTCGTAGAAGCGCATGTAGTTGCCCGCTACAGTCGGATAAGCGCGCCGGCCGTGCTCGTCGTGAAGCACTCCCCATTGCGACGGGTCTTCCGTGCACCAGTCGCCGAGAGTGGGCTTCGCGCCTCTGTGCCTTAGAGCGTCTTCTTGGGGGTCGAGGCCGTATTTGACGTAGGCTCCGTCCGTACCGTAGGCGGCGAATCTCGGACCGGGTTCGCGGACGAGCATGCCTGCCCGCAGTTGCGCGCGTATGCCCGGGTATTCGAGTACGATGAGGCTGTAGTCGTCGATCCGGCTGCCGTCGCGCTGCCGGTCGAGCGTTGCCCACACTCCCTCGGGCTTGCCCAGCAGCGCGACGATCTGATCGCACAAGTGGGAGCACAGGTTATACGTGATTCCGACACGGGTGGCGCCCGGAGTCTCTTTCCATGCGGATTGTCCGAGTCGGGGGCGGTATCGTTGGAAAGAGGACTGTATCTCGACGAGTTTGCCCAGCGAGCCTTGCCGGACAATCTGCCGGAGAGTCAGGAAATCTCCGTCCCACCTCCTGTTCTGGTATGTGATGAGCATGAGTCCTTTTCGGTCGGCTATCTCGATTAGCTCTTTCGCTTCGCGGATCGTCGTGACGAACGGTTTCTCTACGATTACGTGCTTGCCGGCCTCCAAGGCGGCCCGGCATAGCGGATAATGGGTCGCGTCGGGCGTATTGACGACGATCAGCTCGACGTCGCAGCGCAGCAGCTCCTCGAACGAATCGACCGATTCGACGTCGGGATATGTCGCCTGCGCGCTTTTCTTGCTCCGTTCGGCGACAGCCGTCAGCTCGAAATCGGGATGGGCCTCGATGAACGGGGCGTGGAACACCTGCCCCGACAGGCCGAAAGCGGCCAGTCCTGTCCTTATTTTCATTGCTTATTCGGTTGGTCTTTTTCGGTTCATATGAATTTCGTTCGCGCCTATTTCCCCTTTTCGACCCGTAGTAACACGCCGCGCATGCCCAGACAGGCCAGTATGAAGTAGAGTCCCGACAGAATCCACAGGGTCCAGAACTGAACGCTTACTTCGCTCAGCGTCGCGCCCATCGTTCGGATACGAATGAATCCGTCCACGCCGCTGCTGCTCGGTATGATCTTGCCGAGTTGGAAAAGCCATTGCGGCATCGACTCCTGCGGAATCGACGCGCCGCTGAGCATCAGAAACGGTATGGAGGTGAAGAGCAGCAGCAGCAGGGAATTTTCGCGCCGTCTGAACAGGGACGAGAGCGCGATTCCCAAAAACGTGCACGACAGCAGGTAGGGAATCAGAAACAGTACGACGTCGCCGGCCGCTCCGTTCGACGGATACCCGAAAACCTTGTAGTGGAAGCCCATGACGTAGAGCAGCGTCACGCAGTAGATCGAGAGGTAGGCTGTCGATTTGCTCAGGACGATCGGTATGACCGAGAGTCTCTTTTCTCCCCGCGGAATCAGCGTTTTGTAGAGTCCCCGCTCGCGCCAAGTGCCTCCGACCATGCCGATGCCGATGAGCAGCGTCTGCTGGATGATGACGATCAGGATCGCAGGCATGATGAACGTGGCATATCCGCCGTAAGGATTGTACATGTTCTCGATCGTCGTCTGGACCGGATTGCTCAGCGCCGCGGCCTGACCGGGCTGCGCGCCTTTCGCCACGAAGCGGACCCACTCGATCTGGCTGTTCGAGTAGAGCACGCTGCCCATCACGTCGAAAAAGACTTGCCTGTACATCAGAAAATAGCTGGCGTCGGCGTAAATCGCGATGTTGACCCGCTCGTTGCGCATGATTTTCTTCTCGTAGTCGGAAGGGATGACGATGATGCCGTTGATCTTCCGCTCGTGGAACAGCCGCTTGGCCTCCTCGAGGCTCGAGGGCTTGTACGCGACGCGCAGGTTCGGCGTAGCGTCGAGCGCCCTGACGAGTTGACGGCTCTGGGCCGTGCGGCTGTTATCGACGACGGCTACCGGAACGTTGCGCAGCACTTCGTTCTTGTAGGCCAGCGAATAGGCCGTGGAATAGATGAAAATAGCTCCTATGACGATCAGTATGACGCCCGCATCGTGGAATATGTGGCGGTATTCGTTTCGCAGAATACTCGAGAATTCCCTGAATTTGGAACGGAACCGGTTTGTCTTCATGATCATAGCCTCCCCTAGTATTTTTCTTCCGTACAGATTTTCCTCAGGCGCAGAATAACCGTCCACGGCAGCAGCAGAAAAGCGGCCAAACCGGCCAGATAGACGGCCGAATCGGTCGTCGGGGCTCCGCGCATACCCTGATCGATGAACAGGTCCATATAGTAGGTCATGGGAAAAAGGTATCCGACGATACGTACCGGCAAGTCCATGGCCAGAAAGGGAAACGTCAGGCCCGAGAACGTGAACGAAAGCACCGAGTATCCTCCTCCGATCGACAACCCCAGCCGCAGATTGCTAAGCAGAATAGCGATGAACGCGCCTATGCCCTGCGAGGCCAGTACGAAAAGCAGTCCGCCTACGAGCAGCATGGGGACGCTGCCGTTGAGCGGCACACCGACGTACTTGAACAGCAGCGTGTCCATCAACAGGCACAGCACGAAGAAGATGATCGTATATGGCGCCAGCTTGCCTGCCAGAGCGGCCGACGTGTGGCCTCCGGAGGCGGCGAGCCATTCGGAGGCCGTGCCGTTCTTGAGCTCGACCCCGATCGTGAAAACGGCCGTGAGCAGGGCGAAGAGCATCAGCATCAGCGGCAGGAAGCTCGGCAGCAGGTAGTAGCTGTAATTGATGTACGGGTTGAACAGGATGTGTTTTTCAAAATAGATCGGCATCATCTGATTGTAGGCTTCCGTTTCGGACAATCCCTTTTTCATCAGCGTCTGTAGCTGGATGCCGGACGAGAAGGTCGTGGCGACGGTCAGAATATCCTTGTTCAGCAATCCGTTCTTCGTCAGGTTCAGTCCGTTGATATAGGCCATGACCCGGGCCTGCGTGTTGCTGTATACGTTTTTCTCCAGCCCGCTCGGAATCTGGATAATGGCGTCGATCTTTCCCTGCTTCATCATCCGCTCTCCCTCCTCCATATCGGTGATCTGGTAGGCGATCCGGGCCGAAGGGGTCGCGTCGATCATGCGGGCCAGCCGGCGCGACAACGGGGAGTTGTCCTGATCCAGCACGGCGACCGGCATGTCCCGGGGAACGCCTGTCCGGAACAGCAGGATGAAAAACAGGAACGACAGGATCGGCAGTCCGAGCGACAGCATGTAGAAAAACTTATGGCTGCCGAACGATCCCAGTTCCCGGACGAATGCGTTGCGGAATGCTCTGAAATAGCTCATGGCTCCAAGCGGTTTAAGTTTTCGGCTCGATGCGTCCGGCGGTGCGGGCGCTCGATTCGACCGCTCCGCAAGGCCGGGCTTCGGTCCCGGCGCGGATGGTCGGAGGGCCGAAGTCTCCGTCTATCGGATTTCGTCCCAGTTCACCGTGACGGTCATACCGGGCCGAAGCCCTTCGATTTTTCCTTCGGGGCGGGCCTTGACCTCGAACGTGCGGATATCGAAGTCGCCCTTGGTCCGAGTGGCCGACCAAGTCGCGTATTCGGCCTGCACGGCCATGTAGTAGACCTTCAGTTCGATCGTCCGGCCGATGCCCGGTACGTAGGCCTGCAGTACGCTGCCGACGTTGATTTTCGGCAACAGGTCTTCCTTGATATTGAAAGTCACCCACAGATCGTTCATGTCGAGCAGCGTGATGACCGGATAGCCTGCGCTGATCAGCTCGCCCTGCTGGGCGATGACCGTAGAAATCTCGCCGTCGATCGGCGAATATTGCATCGCGTCGCTGATGTACGACTCGACTTCCGAGACGGCTCCCGACGCTTGCTTGACCAGTGCCTCGGCCGCTTCGCGGTCTTCCCTGCGGGCTCCTTCGATAGCCATGTCGTACTGGGCTTTCGCCGCCGCTGCGGTCGTTTCCATAGCCTTGAGATTGGCGGCGGCCTCGTCGAATTTCTGCTCGGGTACTACGCCCGATTCGTACAGGTTCTTGACCCGCTCGTAGCTTTTGCGTGCCAGTTCCAGCCCTGCCTCGGCTTTCTTCCACATATTCATCGCGCCTTCGATCTCCTGTATGCGCGCTCCTTTGCGGGCCTTGGAGCTCTGGGCGCTGGCCGCCATGCGCGCGGCTTCGGCTTGCTGGAGCTTGGCTTCCGCTTCGGGCGTGCTCAGCACGAACAGCAACTGGCCTTTCTTGACGCGCTCGCCTTCCTGCACGTCCATTTGCTCGATGCGGCCCGCCAGCTTCGACGAGATTTTGATGTCCGTTGCCTCGACCTCGCCCTGAATGAGCGTCGGCACGGGGCGGATGGCGAACCAGCTGATCAGCGAGACGGCGACGATCGTAACGACGATGCCGACAGTCAGTCCGATGACATTGCTTTTTTTCATATGATCGAATATTATGTTTTTCGTTAAGAATCGGGTTTAAAAATCGTGCTCGTAGCGGATCGGCATGGCCGCGGCCCGCTTGCCGTAGTCGGGGAAAAGCTCGCTTTGGCCGCAGGCCTCGAGCAGCCGCGCGAGCATCATGTCGTAATAGTAGGCTGCCTGAAGCCGCTCGATGCGGATTTTGGCCAGATTGAGCCGTGCGTCCACGACGTCCGACGACGGGGCGGCCCCTTCCTTGAACGCCTCTTCCTTGATGCGCAGGTATTCCTCGGCGAACTGGCCGGACGCGTTGACCGAAGGTAGCTGCTGCGAGTAGGTGACCATCTCGTTGTAGAGCTTGTCGATCAGGGTCAGGATGTCGCTCTCGGCCTGATGTCCGACGGCTTCTACCTGACGAATCTGGGACTTGGCCGCGCTGAACTTGTATTCGCGGTTGAGCCCGTCGAAGATCTTCAGCGACACGCCGGCGCCGACGGCCCACTTGGGGATGATCGGCGAAACTTGATAATTGTAAAAGGCCGCCATGCCGGTTAGGGCTACCTGCGGCGCGAAATCGGCCCGCTGGAGCCGCATGTTCTCCGTTGCCAGCTGTTTTTTATATCCGACTTGCTTGAGTAGCGGACTATGCTGCTTGGCTAAATCTTTGAAATAGCTTACGTCTTCTATGTTGTTCAGGATGAACATCGAAGTAGCCGGCATGTAGGTCGCTTCGTTACCGCCCAGCGTGTTGGACAGCGCGCTGTAAAGCGTTTCGACCGTTTTCTGGGCTTTGAGCAGCTCGCGCTCGGCTTCGGCCGTATGGACTTCGGCGTAGAGACGCTCGCCCTTGGCGATGATGCCGTTGGCCTCGAGCGCCTTGGCATCCGACAGGTGATGCTGCATTCCCTCGAGTACCTGGTGGCGCACCTCGACTACCTGAAGGGCCAGAACCAGTCCGTAATAGCGCTCGGTCAGTTCCGATACGAGCGATCCGCGCGTCTGGTTTCCTTTCTCCGCCACTTCCTCGATCTTGATCTTGGCCGCGTTGTTGGCCGCGTTGATTTTCCCTCCCGTATAGAGCGGCAGCGTGATGTTGGCGCCTACGTTGGCGAAGCTGCGGTCCTGCAGTTTCATCGACCAGTCCTTGGCCAGCAGAGAGGATGCCTGCTGCAGGATGGCCGGCGGAATGTTCGGCAGACTGCCGAGACCTTCCAATACGCCGCCGACCGGAGCTTTCAGATCGTTCATGTCGATTGCCAGATCGTCGCCCATATAGACGTAGGCGCCTGTTACGGACGCCTTGGGCAGCCGCAGTCCGTAAGCGGCCTTGCGCTCCTTCTCTGCGGTCTCCTTCTCGTAAGAGATGGCTTCGAGCTCGGGATTGCGGGTCATCGTCATTTCGAGCGCCTGATCGAAAGTCAGAGCCTGTTTCGGCTGCCCGGTGACGGCCGCCGCCGTACAAGTCGCCAGCCACCATAAGATTAATCGCTTCATATCTCCAGTAATTACCGTTTTGCCTTATCGGATCGCGCTCAGCGATACCCGGGTGATTTTGCGGATCAGTTCCTGCGTGTCGTACGGTCGGCCGTCGAAGTCGAACCGGTATCGTGAGGCGAGATACTGCATGGGGATTCCGACCAGCGCAATATACAAATCATTGACCGAAATATCGCCCCGGACCGTCCGGTTTTTTTGTCCCGTTTCGAGCAGCATCTCGCCGATTTCCACGATTCTTTTCCGGCTTTCGGGTTTGATCTCGACCGAGAAGTCGTTCAGCAGCATGATCAGGAACTTGTGCTTGGCCGGGTTATCGGCCGCGCTCTCGATCAGAAAGCCCACGATGCCGCCGACGATTCGCTCGATGTCGTCCGTTTCGCGGATGAGCGCGTGTATCCGGTCCGTGATCGCGTTCAGCGCGTTTTCGAGCAAGTCGTTGATCAGTTCGGTCTTACCCGGATAGTGCCGGTACAAATACCCTACCGAAACGTCGGCCCGCTCGGCGATCGACGCTACCGAGCCGCCGAGTATTCCGTGCTCGCTGATGATCTCGACCGAGGCGTCGCGGATGCGCTCGATTTTGGTCCGGTCCACTTTTTTTGCCATAATGAATGAATATTCATTTATTGCGAATGCAAATATCCGAACAATTATCCGGAATTGCAACCGGTCCGGCTTTTTTCTGCGCTCTTTCCTGCTCGGATTGTTGTATGTCGCTGAAATATAATACCTTCTGTGAGTCGGTCGGCTTGTTTCTTCGGCAGTTCTCTTTTATGGGATGTCGCGCGCGGCCATTGGCCGGCATCGGGTCGCACGGAGGATTCGGTCGCTCGATTTACGGTTGCCCGGAGAGAATATGGGCGTTGGCCTCGAGCGCCTGTCCGGCGAGCGACTCCAGCACGCGCACTTCGATTCCGGCCTCGCGGAGCAATTGTTCGCCCCGGCAGCGGACGAAGCGGTCGGGTTCGCGCGCGGCGAAAACGACGCGCTTCATGCGGAGGTCGATAATCAGCGCGGAGCAGGACCGGGGTTTCGAGCGACGGGTCGAGCAAGGTTCCATGGAGCTGTACATCGTAGCTCCTTCGAGCGTCGCGCCGGCCTGTTCGGCTTTTAGGATCGCCTCCTCCTCGGCATGGTTGTCGGGGGCCGTCTCGCGGCTGTAGCCCGTGAATACCTGCCCGTCGCGCGTGACGAGTATCGCTCCGACCGAATAGGCCTTGTCGGACGGAGGGCACTTCAAGGACAGGCCGATCGCCTGAAGGAGCCGGGCCCGATCGGTCGCCTGCTGCCCCAAGGCGTAGTCCGTGACGGTCATGTCGCCCACCTTTCTTACGTCCAATACGGTCATGCGGCGGTCCTTGTCGAACGGAAGCCTCGCTCCGGCTGTCATCCGAGGGGCCGACGGCTCTCCGACGAAGAACGGGGCTACGGCGACGCGCAGGTAATCGATCCGGCTTTCTGTCAGAAACAAGGTCAGCACCCTGCTTCCTCCCTCGATAAAGAGCCGTCCGATTCCCTTCGTGCCGAGCTCGCCGATCAGGTAAGCTGCCGTCAGGCGGTCGCTTTTCGCACGGATGACGGTCGCCACGCGGCTCAGTGCCGCGGTACGCTCTTGCGGCGCGCGGTTGCCGACGAAAACGATTTTTTCTCCGTCGCCTTCCGTGAAAAAGCGGGAGGCCGGGTCCAGATCGGCATTACGGCTCAGCGTGACCTTGACCGGATCGGCCGGCAATCCCCGTTCGGTCCTGAGCTCGCGCAGTCTTTCGTCGCGGGTGACCAAGGCAGGATTGTCGCGACGGACGGTTTCCGCGCCGACCAGAATCGCGTCGCTTTCGGCGCGGAGGCTACGGACTTCCTCCCAGTCGGCCGCGTGCGACAGGACGAGCCGACGGTCCGAGAGGTCATCTATGTAACCGTCGACGCTGACGGCTACGGAAGCCTGAACGATCATATTTCGGATAGTTTTTTCGACAGACAAAGTACGCTCGATTTTTCGATTTACGCAAATATCGCTACTTTCGCACGATAACATGCAAAATCGGCAGCATGGACGGAAATATTTCTTCTGAAATTCCGTTATCCATGCAACGAATTACGAACCCCTTTCATCTATAGCTACGGATGAGCGATACGACTGGAACCCGTGACGGAAGAAGAACTGATAAGGCGTTGCAGTAGGAATGACCGGACGGCGCAGCAGAAGCTGTATGAGAAATACGCTCCGAAGATGTACGGCGTGTGTTTTCGCTATGTGTGCCATCGTGAGATCGCTCAGGATCTGCTGCACGACGGTTTTATCACCGTTTTCTCCAAGATAGGGGATTTCCGGGGCGAGGGATCGCTGGAGGGATGGATCAGGCGGATTTTCGTCAATACGGCCTTGGGATACCTGCGTAAGAAAAACGTGTTGCAGGGCAGCGAGCAGATCGACGCGCTCAGACAGGTCGAGGGAACCGAGGCGTCGGCCGTGGAACGGATGGAAACCGCCGAGTTGCTGCGGTGCATCGGCAAGTTGCCCGACGGCTACCGGGCGGTGCTGAACCTGTTTGCCGTCGAGGGATACTCTCACCGCGAGATTGCCGAGATGCTCGGCGTGAGCGAAGGCACTTCGCGCTCGCAGTACCTGAGAGCCAAAGGATGTCTGCTCAAAATACTGAAAGAAGAGGAGGTGATCTGAGATGAAAAGGGATTCGTTGGACGAAGCATTGAGGCGCAAGCTGCACGACGCGGAGGCGGGATTGCCCGTTCCGCCGTGGACGGAGATGCAGCGCCGCATGCAACTGCATGAGAATGCGCATCCTGCCGAGCGTGTCCCTCTGTTCCGTTCGTGGAGCCGCTATGCCGCCGCTGCGGTCGTTCTGCTCGGTATCGGGTTGGGCGTCTGGCGGATTCAGCGCACGCACTCGTGGGGTGAGGAATCCGTGGCCGAAACGGTAGCATTGCCTATCTCCGTTTCCGGTGGCGATTCCGCTTCGGGGACGGCTCCGGCTTTCAGCGACGCGGCTCTGAACCGGATCATGAAGTCGGCCAAGTCGGTTCGGCTGATCGATCCTCGCTCGAAAGCGTCGACTGCGCTCCTCGCCAGCCTGAGCGACGGTACGGGAGTTCCGTCCGGCGATTCGTCGCCGTCTCGGGATAATACGGGCAACGTGTCCGCGACCGAAGGCGATATGCCGTCGGAATCGGACCGGTCCGCAGAGACCGCCCCGGACAGGGAGCTAATAGCCGCTTACGAGCGCAAGTTCGCGCAAGCGGATGCGCCTCTCAGGAGGCGAAACGGCAGGAGCAGGGGCTGGTCCGCCTCTCTGTATGCCAACGCTTCTACGTTTTCAAACGCGCTTTCCGCCTCCGGCAGCTCCCCGATGCTGCTGATTCAAAACGCGGGTCTGACGGATATCGGCTCCATGAGGGTAGAGAGCCCGGTTTTTGAAGACAGCCACATGGATCACAAGTTTCCCGTGTCGGTCGGGTTTTCCGTTCACAAGTACCTGACACCCCGCCTCCATATCGGAACGGGGCTCGTATATACTTATATGAGTTCAAAGGCCGAGATTGAGGGCGCGTTCAACTATCGTTATCGCCAGAGACTGCACTATCTGGGTGTTCCGCTGACGGTCAACTATTCGGTATTCGATCGGGGCCGCTTCGACATCTATTTCTCGGGCGGAGCGATGGCCGAGTTCGCCTTGTCGGCGCGCGACGACCGAACTGTACAAGGACCGGGCTTTCGTTTCTTCCGAGACCCGCAAGATCGCGGCCGACGGCACTTTGTGGTCGGTCAATCTGGGCTTGGGCGTCGGTTTCGATTTGGTGGATCGTTTCGGTATTTATGTGGAACCGGCGGTCAGCTACTATTTCGAGAACAAGCGCCAGCCTGCCTCTTATCGGACGCAGAATCCTTGGAATGTCAATCTGGGCGTAGGATTCCGCTATAAGTTCTGACATTTCGCCGGGATTTGTTTCGCTTCGTGCAACGTTTTGTCCGGGGCGCGCATCTTGATAATGAATTCGGTTTTGTAAGCGATATGCGCATGTATCGAAAGTTTCGGTTTTATTGAATTATTTATCGCAGGATTTCATTATGAAGCGTATTATGATTAAATTTACAAAATTTTTCACTGTGGCGGTGGTCATGTCGTTGGTTTTCGCCTCGTGCTTGGACGACAACGATGACGACCGTCTGTACGGAGAGGAGTGTTACGGAATTGTCGAGGGAACGGGCCGGGACTTCAGCGTAAAGACCGACGGGGGAAATACGCTGAACGTAACGGAGAATCTGGATACGAAGTTTCAGGCAGAAGACGGGATGAGGGTCCGAATGAACTTCACCGTGCTGGAACAGAAGTCGGACAGCGAGTACGACGTGCGTGCCAATGCGATAGGCTCGGTACTGACCAAGGAGCCTGTCCGGTATTCCGAGCTGACACAACAGCAGATTGACAGTATCGGAAACGATCCGATCGAGGTAGGGAGCGCTTGGTTCGGAGCAGGAAAATATTTGAACGTGATTTTTTTGATTTGGGGCAGCAATAGCGAGAAGAATCCGCACTACATCAATCTGGCGGTCGACGAGGAGAACTCGACGGACGATCATGTGGTCGTAACGCTGAAGCACAACAGCTTCGGGGATCCCCGCCTGATGCAGGGTTACGGGCGAGTCAGCTTTGACATTGCGGGACTGGTGCCCGCAGGAAAGAAGCAGGTAAACATAACGCTGAAATGGATGGGCTATGACGGCAGCATACGCAGCGACTCGGGCGTGTTCGAGTTGAAGGACGAGCAGTCCCCGGCGTTCGCCGGTACGGGCGTGCAGTCGCAGGCCGCGAAGGTATTCTATGTACACTGAGAAACTATTTAAGAAGCTATAGAATATAATTTGTTGGGATTTGATTTGTGAAGGAGAGCGGCGCCGTGAGGTGCCGCTCTCTGATTTCGGGCCGTCGCATACGGTCAGGACTCGGACTCCGGCGGACCTGGATGTCGGATATGCTCCGGCCGTTATGTGTTTCGACGCATTTCCGGACGGAGATTTCGGGCCGTGGAGCTTGCTCTCCGGTCTTTCGGAATTTGGCGATAGGACCGATTCAAGCGCTGCGGCGGATATATGAAACGAAAATCCGGACTCGATTACAGAGTCCGGATTTTTGATCGGTTGCGTCAGGTATTTATTTATTCCGTTCTTGCTTGGGCTTCTCCGGCGTTTTTTTCGCCGCGATCCGGGGCTGTTCGGCGGCCTTCTCGGAACGTTGCCGGTTCAGGTATTGCACGACGGCGTGCTTCGCCGCGGCGATCGTTTCGCGGTTGACTTTCTCGATCACGCTGCCCTGAGCCAGATCGTCGCTGCTGATGTAGCCCTCGAGAATCAGCAACTGGACGATCATGTTGTTGATGTTCGTCTCCTCGCTGTATCCGTCGGCAATGTACAGTCTGTCGAGCTTGGCGGCGAACTCCTCGGCGAATTCCGGATAGTTCGGGAAGCTCATCAGTTCCTCGAACGTCTCGCTGAAGCTGCTCAGCTCGATGTTCAGGTTCGGATTGACGAGCAGCGGGCTGAATTCGTGATCGGGCGCCACCGGGTGGAAATCAACCAGGTTGGAAATGTCGACCCGCTTGTTGCGGTTGTCCATGCGGCGCAGATCGGCCTTGCGCATGTTCTCCAGTTGGTACAGATAGAAATTGTAGCGCCACAGTTCCGAACTGTTCATTTCCCCACCGAAAATGTGGTAATACTTTTCGTTGATCAGACGCTTGACCTTGATTTTGCCCTCGTTGATCTCCGGCTTGTTGACGCGCACTTCCTGAATGAGCTGCTTCAGTGCGGCGGCGGCTTTCTGAGGACCGGTGATTTCGCGGCCTTTCTTGCCGATCTCGGTTGACAGTACGCCGCATTGGATATGGCGCGCTCCGCCGCGGCCGTCCTTGCCGCCTCGCAGGCATTCGATCAGCCGGTGTACGGTCTCGACCTGATCCTCTTCGGCGATGAACGGCTGCCCGCCCGGCGTGCTGGCCAACGCGTCGAAGATCGAGCTGAAGATGCGGCGATCGAGCACGATGTCGGTATACACTTTTTCCGCCTCGTCCTCGTATACGGTCGATGCGGTAAAGCGGTTCTGGATCATGTCGAACGCGACGTCTTCGATCGTGTAGCGGATACCGTCGCGGGTGAAGCTGTGGCCGACGAAGATCATCCGGACGACTTCGGTGACGTCGATCTTATCGAGCAGCTTGTACGACGAGGCGAGGTAATACTGCCGGTCGATCGGATTGTAGTCCCAGTCGAGTATGTCGTCCAGGTAGTTGCCGTGCCGCGATATGACCTCGACGATGTTCTTGTCGGCCGTGTACCGCTTGAGCGTCCGCTGGAAGTTCGGTCCGTCGCCGCTGGTGGCTTTCTCCTTCCGCTCGCCGTGGGCGTCGATGTAAAGCAGGAAATTCTCCGGATTGTCCATGCGCGTGATGCCGCCCTCGTCCTTCGAGTAGTTGCTGGCGCTCAGCATGATGTCGACGCGGTACGGCATCGTGATGTCACACATGCCGCTGACGGTGCTGCGCGCGTTGCGGTCGTCGACGTTGCTGTCGGCGCTGCTTTCGAAAAGGAACTTGTAGTATTTGATGTAGTCCGGATCGAAGTCCGTCGTGCGCGAGAAGTCGCCCACTTCGGTGCCGATGCCGTACAGGTTGCCGTCGGCATCCTGAAACTCGTGGAACATGTCTCCGGCGATCATTTTGACCGAGCGGATACCCTCGAGGTTGTTGCGTAGCCATTTCAGCACGAAAGCCGCGATCATTTCGCTCTTGCCTACCCCGCTGTCGCCGTTGATTTCGATCACGAACACGCTACCGTCGTTCTCCTCGACCAGAAACAGCGAGCCGTGGCGCGGGATACCGCCGATCTCCTTTACCTTTTCGTTGATGACCGTCAGGCGCGGTTTTTTTACGTCGCCGAAATAGTCGGCTTCCGACTTGAGCGGCGTGACGATCGTCTTGATGTTGCCTGCGGGACCTTTGATGTCGAAATAACCGATCTGCGGGAATGAAATCAGTTTTTCCGGGGCTCCGAGCAGCGAAATGACGTCCGGCACGAAATTACGGATGTCCTGCAGGCTGATGTCTTCCGTATAATTGAGCCGGTAGTTGTCGGTCAGGTATTTCAGGTAACCTTTCTGGAAGATGACCAGTTCCTTGACGATACCGTGTTTAACCACCTTGCAGCGGTAGTCGTCCGAGTCCATGTTCGCGACGAAACGTGCGAGGCGGTGTACGAAGAACGACGGATCGGGCCGCAAGTCGATGTAGCGGATGTATTCGGCCGGATAATCGGAAGGAATCTCCCCATCAGGCTTTTTGCTTTCCACCCGGTCGATCTTGTGGAACGGATATTCACGTTTTTTTGCGTCGGTAACGATTCGCGTGTGTTCCTGTACGGGCTGTTCCGACGAGATTACGCCGCACTTGGTCATCAGTTCGTTAATCCAGTTGATACGGCCTCCGGCGAAGGTTTCGAGCGACTTGTTTTCCATTTCGAAACCTTTGTAAATCGAAATGCCGTGTTGTACCATTTCGTTTACGCTG
>CABUJP010000057.1:0-15292 GCA_902491835.1 uncultured Alistipes sp.
TTCTAAGTTGAAATTTACAGCACCTACAATAAAAGATTCTGGAACATACTAACAAGATTAAGAAAGAAAATAAAAGAGGGAAGCTCGGAATTCCCTCTTTTTTATGTAGAATTCAGTTATAATTGCTTAAATTTGATGCAGACGGCCAAAACTGCCTCCGGGGCTCTGAAAGCTCAGTTCACCTACGGCTCGGACGGCAGGAAGCTCTCGGAGAAAGCCAGAACCGGCGGATTCGAGTACTTGGGTTCTTTGATATATACTTATCGCGGCGGTACTCTCTCCCTCGCCCAAGCGGTGACCGACGAGGGAACGATTCCCGGGACAAGCATCCATGAAGCAGAAAAAGAGTCTCCACCCGAATCTCTCGCCGTGAAAGCGACAGCCGTTTCACCGTGTAAAAGCGGTTCCGCACGGTCGTCGCGGAAGCGAGCCGGCGGCAGAACGGTGAAAGAAAGAACGACTCCTACGGCCTCCATACAGCATGGGCAGCCATCAGGACGCTCGTTCCCATATGGAACGTCTCCGTCAAAAGCAGCGGCGCGCCCGGCATGGGACGTACCGGATGATATTTTCCTAAAAGACAGAGCCTTACATCCCCGAGCGGTCGAAAAATTTCTTGAAAAACAGCCACTGGTAATCGATCGAATTGGTCCAGTATGGGCCGTTGTGAACGCCCGGACGCACCGTGTAGTCATGCTCGATGCCCCCCTCGCGGAGCGCCTCGTGCAGCTTGTTGTTCACATCGAAAAAGAAGCCGTCGTAGCCGCAGTCGATCACCAGCGCCAGATCGCCGTTCGCTATGCTGTCCAGCTGGGTCATCACCGTATGGTCGTCCCACACCTTTCGGTTGGTCGCCTCTTCGCCGAGCTGCTTGGCCATTTCCCAGTTCTCGGGGAAAGGACGAATATCCACGCCGCCGCTCGTCGATCCGCCGGCGCCGAACGTCTCCTTATGGCGGAACGAAAGCCACAGCCCGCCATGACCGCCCATGCTGAGACCCGTAATCGCGCGGCCGGAGCGGTCGGCCCGCGTCGGATAACGGGCGTCCACGTAATCGATCAGCTCGCGCGCGACGAAGGTCTCGAAACGCGAGGAGGGATCTCTCGGACTGTCCCAGTACCAGCTGTTCTCGCCGTCGGGACAAACGACGATCACACTGTCGCGATCGGCCATCTGCGGCAGGGAAGGTTTTACGTTAAGCCACGTTTCCTGATCGCCGCTGTATCCGTGAAGCAGGTACAGCACCGGCATTCTGACTCCGCTCTTCGCCGCGTCGGGCACGATCACGACGACCGGGATATCCTTTTTCATCGCTTCGCTCCGCACGGCGATCCGCTCGACCGTCGCGGCCGAAACAGAAGAGGCCAGCCACAGAACGGCCGCCAGCAACAAGGTTATTCGATTCTTTTTCATACTTCAAATTATTTACATTTCACACTGAATATAAAACATTTAAAAACAACAAAATTCCATTCCGCACCCGAAAACGGAAACAAAACTAACAATATTTTCACGAAGCGCTTGCACGAATCCGGAATTTTACACTATATTTGCCATTGCAACGAATCAGGAAAACGATGACTCATTCTGCAATCAATAAATTTTGGTGGTGGCGCTCTCTACTCGATAAGTCGTGAGTCGCTTTGCCATGCGCAGAAATGAATCTGCCAAATACTTAAGGAAGGCTGTCGACCACGACAGCCTTCCTTGTTTTATCCGCATTCCATTCGATCAATCATTATAAACCAAAATCCGTAAAGCAATGAGCACGAAAACAAAACGCTTCATCCTTCCGGAATCAGAGATTCCGACCCGGCGGTACAACGTCATGGCCGACATGCCCAACAAGCCGATGCCGCCGCTGAATCCCGCGACGAAACAGCCGCTGAAGGCCTCGGACCTCTATCCCATTTTCGCCGAGGCGCTGGCCGATCAGGAAATGAACCAGACCGACCCGTGGATCGACATCCCCGACGAAGTCCGCGAGCAGTACAAGAACTACCGCTGCACGCCGCTGGTCAGGGCCTACGGACTGGAAAAGGCGCTCGGTACCCCGGCGCACATCTATTTCAAGAACGAGAGCGTCAGCCCCGTCGGCTCGCACAAGCTGAACTCGGCGCTCGCGCAGGCCTACTATTGCAAGCAGCAAGGCGTCACGAACATCACCACCGAGACCGGCGCCGGCCAATGGGGCGCCGCCCTGTCGTACGCCGCCAAGGCATTCGGATTGGAACTGGCCGTCTACATGGTCAAGATCAGCTACGAGCAGAAGCCCTACCGGCGCTCGATCATGCAGACCTTCGGCGCGCAGGTGACCGCCTCGCCGTCGATGTCGACCAAGGCCGGACGCAAGATACTCACCGAGCATCCGAACCATCAGGGCTCGCTCGGCACGGCGATCTCGGAGGCGATCGAGCTGGCGATGAGCACGCCAAACTGCAAGTACACGCTCGGATCGGTGCTGAGCCATGTCACGCTGCACCAGACGATCATCGGTCTCGAGGCCGAGAAACAGATGGAAATGGCGGGCGAGTACCCCGACCTGATCATCGGCTGCTTCGGCGGCGGATCGAACTTCGGCGGCATCTCGTTCCCGTTCATGCGCCACACGCTCAGGGAAGGCCGAAAGACGCGCTACATCGCGGCCGAGCCCGACTCCTGCCCGAAACTCACGCGCGGGGTCTTCCGCTACGACTTCGGAGACGAAGCCGGCTATACGCCGCTGCTGCCGATGTTCACGCTGGGACATAACTTTGCGCCCGCCAACATCCATGCGGGCGGCCTGCGCTACCACGGCGCGGGCGTGATCGTGTCGCAGCTGCTCAAGGACAAGCTGATGGAGGCGGTCGACATCCCGCAGCTCGAGAGCTTCGACGCAGGCTGCCTGTTCGCGCAGACCGAGGGCATCATTCCCGCTCCGGAGTCGTGCCACGCGATCGCCGCGGCCGTCCGCGAGGCACGCAAGTGCACCGAGAGCGGCGAGCCGAAGGTTATCCTGTTCAACCTGTCGGGACACGGCCTGATCGACATGGCCGCCTACGACAAGTACCTGGCGGGCGATCTGGTGAACTACTCGCTCAGCGACGAGCAGATCAAGCGGAACATCGACGAGCTGGACGCCCTCGGATAGCAGGCGCGCCGCACTCCTTTTCCGGACAGGCCACAGCGACGGCTTCTGCTTTACGGCAGAGACCGTCGCTGCTGCTTTTTCCTCGAAATGCAGCCGCATTTTTTGCCGGGTTCTGTTTTCGGATCGAAAACTTTTTGTACCTTTACGAGACGAACGACGCACGAGGCCGGCCGAATGCGGTATCCCGAACGGATCGCCGAGGCGGGCCGGAGCATGGAACAACCTAAACTATAATACTTAACCGCTATGGACAGAAGGGAATTTCTGAAGAAATCGATGCTCCTCACGGCAGGGGCGCTGATCGGAGGAAGCCTGCTCTCGGAGACTTCGGCCGCCAAGGGCGCGAAACAAAACGGCATTCCGCGCAAGAAGAAATCGATCGGGCTGCAGCTCTACTCGATCGGCGGCGACATGAGCGCCGACGCAGCGCAGGCGCTCCGGCAAATATCCGAAATGGGATACTCCACCGCCGAAACGGCCTCGTACGGCGACGGGAAGTTCTACGGCCGCACGCCGGCCGAGTTCCGCAAAATGGCCGAAGACCTCGGCATCGCGGTAACCGGCGCGCACATCGCCCGCGAACTCGACAAGAACAACATGCAGGGCTGCATGGACTGGTGGAAACAGGCTTGCGACGCCCAGGCGGCCGTAGGCGGCAAAACCATCGTCATGCCCTACTTCCCCGTCGGCTCGACGCTCGCCGACCTGCAAGACTATTGCGACTATTTCAACCGCGTAGGCGAAATCGCGAACGCGGCCGGGCTGCGCTTCGGCTACCACAACCACGCGCACGAGTTCAACAAGGTCGAAGGCCAAGTGATCGAGGACTATATGATCGAGAACACCGACCCCGACAAGGTCTTCTTCGAGCTGGACGTCTACTGGGCCAGCAAGGGAGGCGTCAACCCATCGGCCTACATCCAGAAATACGCCGGCCGCTTCCCGCTGCTGCACATCAAGGACGAGGATATCATCGGAGCCAGCGAAACGATCGATTTCGAGTCGATCTTCAAGGCGGCTTACAAGCAGGGGCTCGAGGAATACTACGTCGAGATCGAGGCCAACTCGCTGCCGCCCATGCTCTGCGCCCGCAAGAGTGCCGAATACCTCAACGTATCGAAGTTCGTCAAGTAGAAACCTAACCAAAACATCACATCATGTCTGAAAAAATATCCCGCAGGGACTTCCTGCGTAAAAGCGCGGTAGGTCTGGCCGGACTGACCGTCGTTCCGAGCGCCGTGCTCGGCAAAGCCGCAGGCCACACCGCCCCGAGCGACAAGCTCAATATCGCCGCCGTCGGAATCGGCGGCATGGGCGCCGCCAACCTCCAGAACATGGAGACCGAAAATATCGTGGCTCTGTGCGACGTCGACTGGAAATACGCCAAGAATACTTTCGACCGCTACCCGAACGCCAAGCGCTACTGGGACTACCGCAAGATGCTCGACGAGATGGGCAAGGATATCGACGCCGTGCTCGTCGCCACGGCCGACCACACGCACTGCCTGATCGCGGCCGACGCGATCACGATGGGCAAGCATGTGTACGTGCAGAAGCCGCTGACCCACACCGTCTATGAGTCGCGCCTGCTGACGAAGCTGGCCGAAAAGTACGGCGTGGCCACCCAGATGGGCAATCAGGGAGCCTCGGGCGAGGGCGTGCGCCAAGTCTGCGACTGGATCTGGAACGGCGAGATCGGCGAGGTAAAGCGCGTCGATACGTTCACCGACCGCCCGATCTGGCCTCAGGGCCTGATGCGTCCCGAGCAGGTCGACGAGATTCCGGAGACGCTGAACTGGGATCTGTTCATCGGCCCGGCTCCGATGCGTCCCTACAACAAGCTCTACACTCCGTGGAACTGGCGCGGCTGGTGGGATTTCGGAACCGGCGCGCTGGGCGACATGGCATGCCATATCCTGCATCCCGTATTCAAAGGCTTGCAGCTCGGATACCCCTCGAAGGTACAGGGCAGCTCGACCGCGCTGCTCACGGACTGCGCGCCGAACGCCCAGATGGTGAAGTACGTCTTCCCGGCCCGGCCCAAGAAAGGCAAGGTCGCCATGCCCGAAGTAGAGGTCTACTGGTACGACGGAGGCATCACGCCCGTTCGTCCCGCCGGCATGCCCGAAGGCAGGTCGCTGAACGATCAGGGAGGCGGAGCCATTTTCTACGGAACGAAAGACACGCTGATATGCGGCTGCTACGGCGTGAATCCTTGGCTCGTGTCGGGCCGCAAGCCCTCCGCGCCGAAGATGAACCGCGAGATCACCGTCAGCCACGAGCAGGACTGGATCCGCGCCTGCAAGGAAGACGCGAAGAGCCGCGTGAAAACGGCATCGGACTTCAGCGAGGCCGGTCCGTTCAACGAAATGGTCGTCATGGGCGTTCTGGCCGTACGCCTGCAGGGACTCAACCGCGAGCTGCTGTGGGACGGCGACAACATGCGCTTCAAGAACATCGGCCCCGACGATCAGATCGCCATCATGATCGAGGACGGTTTCACGATCCACAACGGCCATCCCACATTCAACAAGCGTTACACGGACCCGATCAACGCTCAGCAGTTCGCCGCCGAGATGATCCGTCACAACTACCGCGAAGGCTGGGAACTGCCCGCGATGCCTAAGTAATTTTTGAAAACCAATTAATCAATAGTCAGACGATGAAACGAATCATGTATGCACTCGGTTGCCTGGCGCTGGCCGCCACGGTAGCCTCCTGCGGATCGAACGCGAACAAGAAGGCGGCCGCAGACAGCACGGCCACCGCTCAGGCTCCGGCCGAAGACGAAGGCTGGACGGTCCTCTTCGACGGCAAGACGCTCGACGGATGGCGCGGCTACGACAAGACCGGCGTGCCGGCTGCATGGACCGTCGAGGACGGAGCGATCAAGATCAACGGCTCGGGCATGGGCGAAGCCGGTGCTCAGGACGGAGGCGACCTGATTTACGCGAACAAAAAGTTCAAAAACTTCGAGCTCGAGTTCGAGTACAAGGTCGACAAGGGCGCCAATAGCGGCGTCTTCTATTTGGCGCAGGAGATTCCCGGACAGCCGATCTTCATATCGGCTCCCGAGTATCAGGTACTCGACAACGCGAACCATCCCGACGCCAAGCTCGGCGTAGACGGCAACCGCCAGTCGGCCTCGCTGTACGACATGATCCCGGCCAAACCTCAGAACGCGAAGTCGTTCGGAGAGTGGAACACGGCCAAGATCATGGTGTATAACGGAACCGTCGTACACTACCAGAACGGCGAGCAGGTACTCGAGTACCACTTGTGGACCCCGCAGTGGAAAGAGATGCTCGACAAGAGCAAGTTCAGCAAGGAAAAGTGGCCCGAGGCCTACGACCTGCTGATCAACTGCGGCGGCGAGAACCACGAAGGCTACATCGGCCTGCAGGACCACGGCGACAACGTTTGGTTCCGCAACATCCGGGTCAAGGAACTCTAACGGTCCGGACCGTATGAATGAAAAAGGAGACGCTCGGAGCGTCTCCTTTTTCGACTTTTTCGCTCCCCCGATCATATACTTTTCCGTACCTGCTTTCATGTTCCCGATATTTCCGGCACTCCGTATGAAAATCCTTTCCGACGGAAGGGGGACTTCATGGTAGGAGCCCGATCGGATACGCGACCTGTAACCGCAAGCCGTGGCTAATGGGATGTGGCTAATCGCTTTTGTGGCGACTGAGTCATGTATTAGTCACGCTTTTTTTATTTCTGCGTGGCCAACAGATACGGAAATCCGGGTGCGAACACGCTTGGGAAGCATATAATTGTCTTTCGCTCCGGCCGGAAAGCGGTCGCCTCGACAACCGCCGGCGTTCGGTACGCAACGCTCACTCGGCACGCGAGCCGGACAGTCCCCACAAACGGCATTCCGGGCAGGCCCGGACCATGAATGGCGGGCATACTGTCTCCGACTCAAGCGGAGACCGTCCGCATCGTACAGGCTCAGCATGGGAAAACAGGCTCGGTCGGAAGACGGACGAACGGGCAGGAAGGTTCGGCGGGCCTATATTTCGCCCCCCAAAAACAGCCATATTACGGGAGTAAAGTCCGAACAGGCCGTGCCACAGAAAAACGCCCCCTACGGGCCCCTACTCGAAATCGCTGTCGGTCATTCCGAACACGAATCCGTCGCGGTAGCGATAGCACAGAACCGTCGCTATCAGCGTCAGCAGCGCGTTCAGCAAAAACGGGAAATCGGCCGACGAAGAGGAACGAAACAGACCGGCGAACATATCGACGATGAACGGACAAAGCAAGATCGCCAGATAGTTGACCGACATGACGAGAGCCAGCGCCAGCGTCGTCCGTTCGCGGGAAGCCGTGGCGACCGCCTTGTTGTAAACGACCGGCTGAATCACCCCGTATCCCAATCCCGTAGCAAAGCAGCCCAGCGCGACGAAAAACTCGCTCTTCACGAGGTACAGCAGTAACAAGCCCGCACCGATAAGCAACAGCGAAACGAACATCGTTTTCTTACCCAGCAATGCGATGACCCGGTCGACCGCCAGTCCCGGAAGCATGATCGCCAGAAAGAACAGCGAAATCATCACGCCCGATGCCGAACTGGTCAGCTTGTACTGCTGGATCAGGAAAGGCAGATTGAACGAAACCACCAGTACGGCATAGGTCGCGAAAAAGTAGAGCAGCATCAACCCCCCCAGCCGGTGGCGGTCGATCCCGTGCAGCCAGCCGGTTTCAACCGAGCCGGCATCGGCAGCCGCAGACGGCGTCCTCGCACCCTGTAGCCGGGCCGGATCATCGAGTCCTGACGGCTCCGCCCCTTTGCTTCCGCGAGGGGAAACAGTCCCCTGAGACACGGCGGCCGGACCGGAGCCGACCGACGCTCCGACATAAGTTTCTTTCGCGACCCGAGGTCCCTGACGTCGAGCCGTATCGGCAGGCCCCGGCAGGCCCCCGACGGACGATCGCGAAAGCGAGCCGCCTTCGGAAGAGCCGGAAACCCGAGGCGCGACCGCAGAAGCGGCCGCATCGGACTCTCCGGCGGGAGCCTGAGAACGATCCGCTGCGGAAACGGATGTCGCATCCGGCAAGGGCGCTTTTCTCAGAGTAAGTGTCAGCAGCAGCGAAACGCCGGGCAGCAGATAGACCAAGAAAGGATAGTGCCAGTCGATCGTTGCCAGCCAGCCGGTCAGCGACGTGGCCAGTACGAGCGTTACGTTGCTGATCGCCGAGCTGATCCCGAGCTGCCGGACGCGCGGCCGGCCGGAGAAATAGTCGGCTACCAGTCCGGTCGAAAGGGGAATGACCATGCCGGCCCCGATGCCGAGGATGCAACTGACGACGATCAGCAAAGTCATTCCGCCGACAAAAAGGCAGGATAGCCCGCTGACGAAAAAGATAATCAGCCCCGTGTAGAGAATCAGCAGTTTGTTCCGGCTGACCGAAAGCTTTCCGGCCAGCAGCACGAACGGAATGATCAGCAACGACGGCAGCGAAGTCAGCATCTGTATCTCCAGATCGGTCGCATGGCCGAAAATGCGGTGCAGCCGGCCCAGAATCGGCGACACGGCCAGTCCGGGCAACGACACGACCATCGACACCGACCAGATCGCCAGCAGCGTCGTCAGCGCGATGGTTCCCTTTCCTGTCTGAATCTTCATGGCATCGGTGCTTGCGGTCCGCAGACCGGTTAGAAATTGTATTGCACGATCGCCTGCACACGGTTGGCATGTCCCTGCTGCGTGTCCATGTTCTCGCGCGTCCCGTACAAATAGGCGGCGCCCAACTGACAGCTCGGCGTTAGATTATAAAACAGATTGACCGACAAATAATTGGCTATTTTGTAGGTATCGGGCACCCGGTAATTATGCTCGCCGAAAACCTTCACGCCACTGTAAGCGGCCGTAGCGAGCCACTTAGGGCCGAACGTGTACTGCAGCCCGGCGATCCAGCTCATGACCGGAAGCGCCTGCATGGAATGAGGCTCCTCGGGATTGGCCACCATATCGAGCCCGGTACCGTCGATGTCCTGAATATACTCGGCGATACCCTTGCCGTAAAGGAATTGCATGTAGGTCGTCAGACGCTTGCCGGCCTGAATCGCCCCGCTGAGCTGCACGCCCCAGCCCAGCAGCGAGGTGGTCTTATTCCTCAGGTCGTCGTAGAAAAACATATCGCGCAGCAATCCCGAAGCCCGCAGATGGCTCCGGCCCTCGTTCCATGCGTATTGCACGTAAAGGGGAATATCGGGCATCCGCTGCGAGACGGCGCTGGTTCCCGGGATATAGGTCGCGCTCACGCTGGGCATTTCCAAAGCCGCAGCCATAGACCAATGCTCGTTGAAAGCGCGCGTATAGCGGATCATCGCGTTATAGACGGCCGGATAGCCGTTCGGCCCCTCGAAATCGACCGTCGAGGGAGAGGCACCCAAATCGCAGAAAGTCGTGAACCGGCGTCCGATCGAAAAGCCCGCCACCTCGACATAGGCCATTTGCAGCGCAAACGCATTGCCCGTGCCCCGGAAATCGGCCTGAATGTAACCGACGACCGGCCCGATCCGCCCGGCATCGGCTATCGCCTTGAAATAGAGGGTCGAGGCCGTCGGGTCGAGCTGTATCTGCTGGCGCTGCTTCGGCGAGTTGGGCACGGGGATGTCGGCCGTCACGAAGTCGAGGTTGTCGGCGATGCCGTCGAAATCGTAAGAAAGCCGCATGTCGGCATTGCCTCCTATGCCGAAAATCATCTTCTGGTTCTTGCCCGCGATGATGAAGCGGGGCAGTCCCGTCTGGCGGAATCCCCGCTCGATGGTCGAGTAATAAGTCTCTATGACTTCCGAAGTTACCATCGAGTCGATTTCGATACCCCCCCCCGATTGATGAATATCACTTCGGGCGGCTGTTGTTTTTGAGTACCTGAGCCTGTAGGCCCGAGAAAATCAGCGTGCACAGAGCCGCTGCCGCGCATAGTCCGAGATGTCTCATGGTCGATCCGTTATGAAAAATTGATTTTCAGATGCTAAAAGCTACCCTCCCCGATCAACTTTTGTGCCGCAAAGCATGCGGCGCCCGAGAGCGAATCGTCGCACGATTATTGTCGTGTACCGGAACCAAACGCTTGCGCCATGATGAGAACGAAACGATTCGAAAGCCGCGTAGCGCTCGTGACGGGCGCCGCGGCCGGCATAGGAAAGGCTACGGCCGAGCGGCTGGCTGCCGAAGGAGCACGGCTGGTCATCGCCGACTACGACTATCCCGAGGCCGAGCGGCTGGCCGAGCAACTGAACCGCGAGGGCGCCCCGGCCTTCGCGCTGCGATTCGACGCTTCCGAAACGGAGAGCTGCCGGGAAATCGTCGCCAGAACGATCGAGCGGTACGGAACGATCGACATACTGGTCAATAACGTAGGGGGAAGCGATCTGAGCCGGGACCTCGACCTGCTAAACATGGACCTCGGCTATTTCGACGACGTGTTCCACCTCAATTTGCGCAGCGTCATGGCTACGACGCAGGCGGCGCTGCCCGAGATGACGCTCCGCAATAGAGGTTCGATCGTGAATACGGCATCGATCGGCGGCCTGCTCGGAGACTTCCGGGGCACGCTGTACGGAGCGGCGAAGGCCGGCGTCATCGGCCTGACGCGGTACATCGCGTCGCAATACGGCAAGCTGGGAATCCGCTGCAACGCCGTTGCGCCCGGGCTGGTACTGACCCCGGCCTCCACGCGGTCGCTGCCGGAAAGCGTCCGCTCCGTCTTTCGCAAGCACAACGCCGTCGACTACCTCGGACAAGCGGCGGATATCGCCGCGACGATCGCCTTTCTGGCCTCCGACGACGCCCGCTACGTCACCGGGCAGACGATCACGGCTGACGGAGGCATGGACAGCCACAATCCCACGGTAGCCGAACTGGCCGATCTATCCGAAACGAAACTCCATGAAGCATAGCCGGCCGACGCAGGGCGACCGCCCTATCCGGGGAAACGCCTTTCGGTAACCGACACAGGCAAGCGGACCGGCAACGGAGAAACACCGCAACCGCCATATTCCATGATAATTATGGCACAAAATGCAAACGGCGATCCGACAACGAAACTGTGATTCCGTTCATAAGAGAAAGGGGAAGAGGGGGAAATCACCCTCTCCCGAAACAGAGTTCCTCGTCGGGAGCGAACGCAGGGGCCTCGAAGCGGGTCCGGCCTCCCAGACCGAAACGCAGATAGGTAATCGGCAGCCCATCGGCCAGAAAACGGTTCTCGTAGGTGGTCCGGATCGACAGCACGGAATCGGCGAACCCGGTGCCGTAAATGTCGTCACAGCCGGCCTCGACCGGCAGCGCGTTGGCCTCGGCGACCGCTTTCGTATAGGCGTGCAGATGCTGCGAGTCGGTTTTCAGGTGAATCGCCCCGCCCGGCTTCAGGAAACGGGCATACCGCTCGAGAAACAGCGGCGCGGTCAGCCGCTTCTTGACACGATTCTTGCGAAGCTGGGGATCGGGGAACGTGATCCATATCTCGTCGACCTCTCCGGGCGCGAAGAACGAGTCGATGAACTCGATGCGGGTACGCAGGAAAGCGACGTTAGGCATCGCGTTTTCGGTAGCCGTCTTGGCTCCCCTCCACAGGCGGGCGCCCTTGATGTCTACGCCGATGAAATTTCGGTCTGAAAACCGCTCCGCAAGCGAAACGGTATACTCGCCCCGGCCGCAGCCCAGCTCCAGCACGATCGGATTCGGATTGCCGAAAAAGTCCTCGCGCCAGCGGCCCTTGAGCCGGTAGTCCTTGCGGAATATCTCCTCGAACTCGGGCTGCACGACGCAGCGGAACGTGGCGTTCTCCTCGAACCGCCTGATCTTGTCTTTTCCCATATGTCTCAGTCTTCGGATCGGTATATGTCCACGCCGACGGCCGCGACACCCTTCACAAGGGGGTCGGGCATCAACGGAACGAAAGAAAACAGATAGGTTCCCGTTTCGGACAGAACGGCATCGGAGCGGAAAGCTCCGACCGCATCGCGGCGGACATGAGGCCCTCCGGACACGTCGGGCAGCATCACCACCGCCGTATCGCGCCACTGCCGCCCTGCGGGAGATACCGTCGTAACGGCCATGCTTAGGCGATCGTAGCGAAAATCGGCACCGTAGCGCACGATCACGTCGATCGTCCGGACCGACACCGTGTCGGAATTGTCGAAACGCACGACCGCCGGCTCCGAGGCGGCCCAGCCGCCCGGATCGGTATCGGCCACGAACGCGCGCTCGGACGAGAGACACGACGGCAAAACGGCCCACGCCGCCAAAAAGAGAAACCGACGGCTAACTGCCCTGCTTGCCATCCTGAGCCGAACGAACCTGTTGCTCCGCATGCTTCTCGTTTTTGGCGCCGCCCCGTCTGCGATTCCGCCCTGCTCGCCGGGAGCCGCCCTCGCGCTGGGCGCTTTCTCGGCGTCCGGCCTCCGAAGGCAGGCTTTCGACGCCGGCATCCGCTTCGGACGGCCGGTTTCTGTCAGCGGTCCTGCCGCCCCGACGATCCGCAGAAGCTCCGCGACTGCCTTGCGGCGCACGACGGTCGGGACGGGGTTCCCCTTCCCTGCGCTTCGCGGCAGAGCGTTGCTCGGAGGAGACTTCCGACGGCTGCGGCTGTCCCTCAGAAGCGCCCTTACGGCCGCCTTTCTTCTTACGGTTCTTGCGGCGTCCCTCCCGCTGCTTGTCGAAACGCGTCAGGCTCTCCTCGCCCACGACGTCGGCGAAGGTCGGCTCGTCGGACTCGGGCTCGAAAGGGGCGTCGGCCAGCCGGTCCACCTTCTGTCCTTTCTGATTGGCCCGGATAATCTCCTTGACCCGGTCGACGCCCAGCGGCTTCATATTGGCCTGAGAATGCGGGTCGGTACTGAACCACATCGTCCGGCTCAGGATGTCGGTCTTGACCAGATAATAGTCGCCGTCGACCGTCTGCAGAGGCTCCCGAACGCGCGGGAAGTCCTTGCGCGCATCGAGGTAGGTGTCCAGCTCGTACACGAGGCAGCACTTCAGCTTGCCGCACTGCCCGGCCAGCTTCTGCGGATTGAGCGAGATCTCCTGACTGCGGGCCGAGTTGGTGGTCACCGAGACGAAACTCGAGATCCACGACGCGCAGCACAGCTCGCGGCCACACGACCCGAGCCCTCCGATACGGCCCGCCTCCTGCCGGGCCCCGATCTGCTTCATCTCGATGCGGATACGGAACTGCTCGGCGAAAACCTTGATCAGCTCGCGGAAATCGACCCGCTCGTCGGCGATATAGTAGAAAATGGCCTTGATCTTGTCGCCCTGATACTCCACGTCGCCGATCTTCATGTTGAGTTTCATGTCGGCGGCGATCCGACGCGCACGGATCATCGTATCGTGCTCGAGCGCGATGGCCTCCTGCCATTTCTCGATGTCGTAGGGCTTGGCCTTGCGATAGATTTTCTTGAACTCGCCGTTCTGCGGGTTGAAGCCCACCCGCTTCATCTGGCGGGCGACCAAATCGCCCGTCAGCGAGACGATCCCGATATCGTGGCCGGGCGACGCCTCGACGGCGACGATGTCGCCCCGCCGCAGCGGCAGGTTATTCACATTGCGGTAATAGCTCTTGCGCGTATTTTTGAAGCGGACCTCGAAAATATCGGTCGGAAACACCTCGGGCATATCCTCCAGCCAATTGAACGAGTGCAGCTTGTAGCAACCCTCGCAGGCTGAGGCCGTCGCTTCGCCGTCGCAGCGGCAGAAGCGACAGCCGCGACCGACGTCGAGGCTGCCCTCGCAAGGCGTATTGTCCGTATTCTTGCATTCCTTGAAATCCATGAAAATGAAATTAATCGTAATGTACAAAGGTAACTATTTTTTCGGGATTGCCACCATCCGGCGCCGCCCGTATCGGATTACGGCCTCCGTTTTGCGCATACCCGCCGGAAGCATCGGCCCGTCGAATGACGATCCGAAGAAAATTCATCGAGGCGACGAACGATTTCAAAACAAAATCACTATATTTGACTACGACTTAAAACTTTCGAGCCATGAACGTCAATCAATTTTTGGCCGAACTCGAGCGCAGGCACCCGGGGGAGGGCGAGTATTTGCAGGCGGTACGCGAAGTGCTGCTGTCGGTCGAAACGGTCTACAACCGGCATCCCGAATTCGAGAAGCTGCGGATCGCCGAGCGGATCGTCGAGCCGGACCGGATCTTCACGTTCAAGGTCCCGTGGGTCGATGACCGGGGAAACGTACAGGTCAATATCGGCTACCGCGTCCAGTTCAACAACGCGCTCGGGCCGTACAAAGGCGGATTGAGGTTCCACTCGAGCGTCAATCTGAGCATCCTGAAGTTCTTGGGCTTCGAGCAGATTTTCAAGAACGCGCTGACGACGCTGCCGATGGGCGGCGCCAAAGGAGGCTCGGACTTCAACCCGCGCGGCAAGTCCGATGCGGAGGTCATGCGCTTCTGTCAGGCCTTCATGACCGAGCTGTGGCGCTACATAGGCCCCGAGACCGACGTGCCGGCCGGCGACATCGGCGTCGGAGGACGCGAGATCGGCTACTTGTACGGCATGTACCGCAAGCTGGCCCGGGAGAATACGGGCGTGCTGACCGGCAAGGGCATGACCTTCGGCGGCTCGCTCGTGCGGCCCGAGGCGACCGGGTTCGGTGCCGTCTACTTCGTCCGGCAGATGCTCGCCCACGCGGGCGATACGCTGGAGGGCAAGCGGATCGCCATCTCCGGATTCGGCAACGTGGCTTGGGGAGTCGCGCTGAAAGCGACCGAGCTGGGAGCTCGCGTCGTGACGATTTCGGGTCCGGACGGCTACGTCTACGACCCGGAAGGACTCGATGCGGCAAAGATCGACTGCATGCTCGAGCTCCGCGCGTCGAACAACGACGTCGTGTCCCCTTACGCCGAGCGGTTCCCCGGGGCCGAGTTCCACGCCGGCGCCCGCCCGTGGGAAGTGCCCGTCGACATCGCAATGCCCTGCGCGACGCAGAACGAGCTCGACGGAGAAGACGCCGACCGGCTCATAGCCAACGGCGTGCGCTGCGTAGCCGAGGTATCGAACATGGGCTGCACGCCCGAGGCGATAGAGCGGCTGATCGGCCGCCGGATGCTGTACGCGCCGGGCAAGGCGGTCAACGCGGGCGGGGTCGCCACCTCGGGCCTCGAGATGTCGCAGAACGCGAT
>CABUJP010000058.1:0-15183 GCA_902491835.1 uncultured Alistipes sp.
AAAGGCCGTCCGTGTCCTGTTTCACGCCGATCACGGGAGTCGCTCCGCTCTGTCCGTCTTTCCCGTGATAGATCGTGACGGGGCCGCTCCGGCTGAAAGAGATCGTATAGCCGATCGTCTCGCCGTTCTCCACGACGAGAGCCACGCCGGTCACGTAGTCATTGGCCTGCAACGCTTCGACGATCCGCTGCAACGAGACGATATTGGTATTCATCCGATCGCACAGCCTCTCCAGCGCGGCCAAGCGCGAGCCCATATCCTCGTTTTTGTTCCACATGGCCACCTCGTCGTACTCCGTGCAGGACGCCAAGGACATCAGGCCGAAAATCAACAGGGTTACTATCTTTTTCATCACGTTCTCCGATTTAGAAATTAACGCCCATCCTGATCAGGAAGCTGCGGTTCCTGACGTTTTTGTATCCGACCATCTGGCTGTCGTCCCCGTACACCGTGTCGGACTTGTCGATATCGATCAGCCCGGCCTCGTAAGCGACTCCGAGGCTGAAGCGACTGAACGCCAAGTCCACGCCGCACGAGAATCCCATGTCGTGACGCGAGAATCCTCCCTGACTTCCGAAAACGGACACCGCCTCCCGGCCGATTTTGCGCTTGCCGCCCACGCCGACGGCATAATAGAGACCCGCTCCGGGTACGATGGCCCAGCGCCTGCCCAAGGAAACGGCATAGTCGATGCCCACGGGAATCTGCAAGTAGCTCATCGTGGTGCGGCTGTCGTCAAATCCGTTGATCTCGTATCCCTTGCCGACGAAAGTCAGCCCCGTCCGGAAATAAAACGGCAACCGCCGGCTCAGCCCGACCCGATAGGTCGCGCCCACCTCGTAACCCGGTCTCGTCGAGGAGGAAAGCCCGTAGGAGGCAATCCACGAAGCGCAATATCCCGCATGCAGTCCGATGACGCGCTTAGGAAACGGATGAACCGGACCGGAGACTTCCTCCAAGATCGGATCGGGAGACAGCGTCGCCGTATGAGAGACCGGACCGCCGGCCGAGCCGGTCGCATCGCGCCGAGGGGTCTCGCCGTCCCCGGATACGTCGGACACCGTCTCCTGCTGTTCTTTCTCGGGGCTTTTCGCCTCGACGCGCAGATAGAGCACGGTATTGCTGCTGTTGCGCAAATCGGGAAAGAAATGTTCCAGCATGTGCCGGTAAGGCTCTCCCCCCTGCAAATCCATCAGCCGCTTCTTCCGCCCGTCGACGATCCTGCCCTCATCGTCATATATCCACACGGGCGTGCGATCGAGAATATCCAGCACTTCGCCGCGGTAGGAAACGTCGGAAGCAGCGACCTGCTCCCGCAACATTCCCCATGCGATGCCCTCGGCGTGGTGCTCGACCAGCGCGGCAGGAACGTTTCCCTCGCGGACGAGGTAGGCTTTGAGCTCCTCCGCCCGGCGCTCCGACAGCCGCTCGTTAGCTTTCGCCGTTCCGTCGGGGGAGGCATACGAGCGGATTACGATCTTTCCGACACGGTTCTCTTTCTGCGCCCTGTCGACCGAGTTCAGGAAACGATCCAGTCGCGCGCGGTTATCCCGGAACGACGGATCGACGTTATGGAAGCCTCGACGGTAGAAAACCCGCATCGAGTCCACCGCTTCCTGAGCTCGCACGTTGCTCGCGGCAAACACGAACACGAGCCATAAGAACAGACATTTTTTCATTCGGCGTCATTTTTTACGTTATTGTCTTCTCGCCCGCCTGTCGCGGCGAACAAACACGCAGGAATGCAGTACGATATGACTGCGAAAGGCATACGGACCTACTATTTATTCCTTCGTTTTTGCGAGTGACACGATCAAAGCTCCGTATAAAGCGAGGGGAGGGTCCCTTCATGGGTCTGTAAGACCTACAGATACGCCGAAATTTTGTCTTTTATCGTTGTTTTTATATTTTTGCAGTTGTAAACCAACGATTTAACGAACGTCTAAATCGAATCCGAGCAAGGGCTGCCGGAATAGCTCCGACAATCCGTTTCGCAACTCGGCAACGGGAAACGGCGAGCGAGAAACGCGCTGCCGGAATCCGGCCCGGAAGCAGGGAGCGATTCGTAATCGGACAGAAGATAAATATCAACGTGCAGAAGGCCTCTGGGCGAAAGCTCAACGGACAGGCGGAAGACACACAAGAGGCGGCGAGGAAGACGATTTCTCGCGGACGGAGTCTTAACTATTATACGCGCCCGACGACTTCGAGGAAGAAGGAAAGAGGAGGGCGCCTCCGAAGGCTTTACCGTTTTTTCAAGAGTATCGCCGCCGACGGACGGAATCGTCGCCGGACGGACGATCTCTCAATCACATAAAAAAGCAACAGACCGATTCCTCGGTCTGTTGCAGTTTCCCATAGGCTATTCCAAAGAAAGCCTTCCGACAGTCGTTTTCCGTCTGTCGGACTATTTCTTAGCCTCTACCGGCTGAATGTCGAGCAAGTCCACGTCGAAAACGAGAACCGAGTTGGCCGGAATGCGGCGACCCATCGGACGGCTGCCATATCCCAGATTGGAAGGTACCCACAGCTTGATCTTACCGCCCTTGCCGATCATCTTCAAGCCTTCGGCCCACCCCGGAATCACGCGGGCCATATTCAGCTTGGTCGTGTCGCCTTCGGCGGAACGATCCTCGATGACATTGCCCTTGCGATCGGACAACTTGTACGTTACGAATACATTGTCGGCCGAATCGGGCTTCACGCCCTCGCCCTCGCGTACGATCTCGTACAGCAGACCGGACTCGGTTTTCTTCACATTCTTGTTATCCTTCTCGACCTGAGCAAGGAAATCCGCGTTGGCCGCGCTGTCGATACGCGGCTTGCGCACCATGTAATACTCCTGAACGAAATCCATAGCCTGCTGACGGGTCATCACCGAAGTGTCGCCTTTGGCCACGTCCTTCATCGCTGCAACGACGGTAGCCAGATCGAACTTCATGTCCATGACGCTGTCCATGTTCTTGACGTACTCGCCGAGCTCCATGCCCATCGTATAGGCCAGCGTGTCGGTTACGTCCTTGAGATTTCCGCCTTTGGTGCCGCACGAGCTGAACACGAGAGCGGCCGCACCGCTCAAAATAAGTAACTTTTTCATTTTCTTAACTGATCATTATTTGAATTGAATTGTTCCTCGCTTCCGCGTACCCGCCGCCATCCGACTCGCAGCGGGAATGCAAACATAAGCAAATTAAGTGAATAATACTGCATGTTCGAAAAAAAACATCGAATTATTTTACTCCGCCTCCGGAGCTTTTTCCCTCATCAGAAGCTTCATGCCCAACAAGCTGACTCCGATCGCAGAGAACGACGCCGCCAGTACGGCGATCTTTCCCGACGCCACGCAGGCCGGATCGCCGAAAGCCAGCGTGTTGATGAAAATCGACATCGTAAACCCGATTCCGCCCAGACATGAGACGGCCAGCAGGCCACGCCACGTAGCCCCTTCGGGCAGCACTCCCCATCCAAGCCGCACACACAGACGGCTCAGCAGGAAAATACCCAGCGGTTTGCCGAGCACCAGGCCCAAAAAAATACCCAGTCCCTGTCCGGAGGCCAGCACCCGCAAATCGCCCAGCCCGTCTACCGTCACGCCGGCGTTCGCCAGCGCAAAGACCGGCATGATGAAAAACGCGACCGTATGATGCAGCCCGTGCTCCAACCGCTGAGACGGGCTGATCGACTGGAGGGCCACCCGGCTCAGCCGCTCCAGCTCCTCCATCTGCGCGTGATTGGACAACACCTCGACACCCTCTCGGTCGTGCCGGCGGAAGCCGTCCATGCAATGGCGGCTCTTGTAGCCGAAATAGCGCTTGGAATAGCGAGGCGTCGCAGGAATCGTCATCGCGATCAGCACGCCCGCAATCGTCGCATGGACGCCCGAATGCAGGAAAAGTACCCACAGCAGGATACTCGGAATCAGGTACAGGCACATTCTGTAAACGTTCAGCCGGTTCAGCACGAGCAGCAAGGCGAATACCCCTCCGGCCGCCGCCAGCAGACCGTAATCGATCCCCGTCGAATAGAAAACGGCGATCAGCACGATCGCCCCCAGATCGTCGACAATGGCCAACGCCGTCAGGAACACTTTCAGCGAAACGGGCACGCGGGACCCGAACAGCGACAGCACACCGAGCGCGAAGGCGATGTCCGTCGCCGTCGGCACGCCCCATCCCGCGGCATACGGCCCCGACGGATTGATCGCGAAGTAGATCAGCGCGGGAAAGACCATGCCGCCCAGCGCGGCGGCCAGCGGAAGCGCGGCCTGCCGAAGGCCCGACAGGCGGCCGGCGATCACCTCCCGCTTGATCTCCAGCCCGACGTAAAAGAAGAAAACGGCCATCAGCCCGTCGTTGACCCACGCCTCGAGCGACTCGTCGAGGGCGAAACCGTCGAAACCGATCCGCAGACGGGCTTCGAGCGCGTGATGGTAGGCGGACGCGGTCCACGGGAGATTGGCCAGCACGAGCGCCAGCACCGTAAATAAGATCAGCGCCACGCCCCCGGCCCACGGGCTGCGGACAAACCTCCGCAGCCGGGAAAAGCGGTTGTAGAAATTACGCTTATGCCTGAAATCGAATGCTCTGGTCATCGCTCCGGTATATTCCGTCCCTCGCGCCGCGCGAGCCGGCGCTCCGGCCTTCCGCCACGCAAAAGGCGTTCCACAGATACTGTTATCGTACGAATGCCGCCCGCCCGAACGATCCGAACCTCAACGCTCCGCGTCCGGCCGACCGCACAGCCCTACCATAAGACGCTCGTCACTTCGACGACAGCGCGAACAGGCAGAGCTTGTACAGCATTCTCGCCCCCACGTTGGCGTCCCACTCGTCTTCGCCGGAAGGAGCCGGGGCCACCTCGCACAAGTCGAACCCGACGATCCGGCGCCCGGACGCCGCGACGCGCGACAACAGATAGACCGCCTCGTCGAAAGTCAGTCCCCCGGGCACGGGCGTCCCCGTATGGGGGCAATACTGCGGGGCCAGACCGTCGATGTCGAAGCTCACGTACACCTGTTGCGGCAACCGGGCGACGATCCGCTCGCAGAGGGAATGCCAACTTTCGCCGGCGAACTTCGAGGCCGACAGCCCCGGCCCGTCGAACATCGTCACGCGCGGATCGTCCGCCGCCAGACGGGCCTCCTCGTCGCAGAAGTCCCGGACGCCGACCTGCACGAGCGACGCGAGAGACGGAGCCTCGCGCAGCGCGTTGAACATGATCGAGGCGTGCGAGCGCACGAAACCCTCGTAGGCTTCCCTCAGGTCGGCATGCGCGTCGACGTGCAGGATACCAAGCCCCGGATGCCTTTCGGCAACGGCCCGGATCAGCCCGAGCGGCACGCTATGCTCCCCGCCGACCACACCCACCGTCTTGCCGGCATCCAACCAGCGGCAGGCCTCGGCGTACACTTCGGCCTCGAGCCTCTCCGCCCCTTCGTTGACGCGCCTCAGCCGCCGGCGCAGCGATTCGCTGTCGGGCGATCCGCCCGTCTCCCAATGCTCGATCACGCGACGCGCCTCCTCGCGCAGCATCCGGCTGCGCAGCGGCCATGTGTCGTCCAGTTCGGCCGTGCCGATCCCCCGTTTCCATGCACCCGGACAATGCACGTCGTACAGGTCGACCTGCAAGGACGCGTCCAGCATCGCCCCGGGACCGAGCGCCGTCCCTTCGCGGTAGGACACGGTGACGTCCCACGGCACGGGAATCAGCACCAGAGAGGACTCCTCCGGCGCGAAGGGCAATCCGAAATAGTTGCCGTTGGCTATGCCCGGACCGTTCGGATCGAAACCGTCCGGGATACGGGCCGTTTTTTTCTCTTCCATAAAATCGTCGCTTCTGATCCGGCAGCGGACCGAAACCCGTCGTTTCGCGCCGGGCCGCCGGCAAGGCAAAGTTAGCAAAGATAAACGATCCGTCCTACTCCCGATTTCCTGGTCTGAGCCCCAGCCGGAACGCGACCGCGCCGCCGATTCGTTTCCGGAGCGTACAATACGACGGCGCTCCGTTCCGTTCTATAGGCAGATTTCCGATAGCGTTGCGATAACGGGGTCGGGGAATTTTTTTCATAATCATACATTAAGTTGGGTGACCCCGCCGCGAAAATTCGCGGCGGGGTTTTTGCACCGCGAGCCCGGCGACCGAAACGGCGTTCCTACGACTCAGGCACCTCGCAGCGAGGAGCACGCCGCGGCTCCAGAATCACCGCGCATTCCGAAGCCGGCCTCGGCTCCCCTGCCACCGGTCCCAAGCTCCATCCCATCGAAACACTAAGGAGCGCGGACCCGCAGATACGCTCCCGGGGCAAACAAGTTTCGGAAGTTATTGCTACCTTTGCGGGCACGATAAATGCAGAGCGCTCAGGAGATGACCGACAAACCCCACATCATTGCCGACCGCGACATTCCGTTCCTGAAAGGCGTACTGGAACCCTATGCCGACATGGAGTACCTCAAGGGAAGCGAAATCTCGCACGCCGACGCCTTGCGCGCCGACGCGCTGATTATCCGCACCCGCACCCGCTGCGACGGACGCCTGCTCGACGGAACTCCGGTCAGGCTGATCGCCACGGCCACGATCGGACACGACCACATCGACTCTCCGTACTGCCGCGAGCACCGGATCGAAACCCGGACGGCGGCAGGATGCAACGCCCGGGGCGTACTGCAATACGTGATGGCCGCGCTCGCGGCGCTGGCCCGGCGCGACGGCTGGACTCCCGCCGGCAGGACGCTCGGCGTCGTAGGAGTCGGAAGCGTCGGATCGCTCATCGCCCGGTACGGCGAGCGCTTCGGATTCCGGGTGCTGCGCTGCGACCCGCCCAAAGCGGAGCAGGACCCGGCGGGCGGCTACACGGAACTGAGCGAAATGCTGCCCCAGTGCGACATCGTCACGTGTCACGTGCCGCTGAGCGTCAACGGTGACTATCCGACGGAAGCCATGGCCGACGCGGGCTTTTTCGCCTCGATGAAGCCGGGCGCCGTATTCGTCAACACCTCGCGGGGCGGAATCGTCGTCGACGAGGACCTGATCGAAGCCCGTCGCTCGGGCCGGCTGTCGCATGTCGTGATCGACACATGGAACGGCGAGCCGCGCATCAGCCGCGACCTGCTCGGGCTGGCCTCGCTGGCCACGCCCCACATCGCCGGCTATACCGTTCAGGGCAAGGCCGCCGGAACGGCCGCCGCGGTCCGCGCCGTCAGCAGGCACTACTCGATGCCGCTCGACGACTGGTACCCGCCGCAGGTAACGCCCGGCAAGCCCGACCCGTCGATCGGATGGGAACGGATGAGCGGCGCGATGCCCCGCTACTTCGACATCGAGGCCGAAACTTCCCGGCTCAGGGCGCACCCCGAGCTATTCGAGACGATGCGGAACAACTACCGCTACCGAAACGAATTTTTCTGACGGACTCCGCCGCGCTGCGACGGCCTTTTCTACCGTAGGCAAGACCGCTGAGGTCCCTTTCGGTCCGCCGGCAGTTCGCGGCCCGCAGAAACCTTACGCGAGGAACCGGCTCCAAGACGGGAAGCGCTTTATTGGGAAATAATTCATACCTTTGCGCAAACTTATTTCACAGCCGATTCATGTACAAAAAAATCATACGTCCTCTGCTGTTCGAGCTTTCGCCCGAGCTGATCCACCGCATCATCGTGGTGATGCTTCGGGTCGTGCACTACGTTCCGGGAGCGCGGCAACTGCTCCGGGCCTGCTTCACGGTCCGCCATCCGTCGCTCGAGCGCGAGGTGTTCGGCATCAAGTTCCCGAACCCGGTCGGCATCGCCGCCGGATTCGACAAGGACGCCGAGGTGTACGACGAGCTGCTGTCGCTGGGCTTCGGCTTCACCGAGGTGGGGACCGTCACGCCCAAGGGGCAGCCGGGTAATCCGAAGCCACGGATTTTTCGCCTGCCGCTCGACGAGGCGATGATCAACCGGATGGGCTTCAACAACCGGGGCATGGAGAATGCCGTGCGCAATCTCCGCCACCGCAAGCGTCGTCAGGTAATCGGCGCAAGTCTGGGCAAGAACACGGCGACCCCGAACGAGTCGGCCCCGGCCGACTATCTGAAGCTGTTCCGGTCGCTCTACCAGTACGTCGACTATTTCGTCATCAACGTCAGCTGTCCCAACGTCCGCGACCTGACCCATCTGCAAGGCAAGGAGACGCTGAAGGAAATCCTGCGCGGACTGCTCGACTTCCGGCGCGGGCAGAACCAGTACCGTCCGATCCTGCTCAAGATCTCCCCCGACCTGACGACCGCCCAGCTCGACGACGTGATCGCACTGATGCAGGAGGGCGGCATCGACGGCATCGTGGCGACCAACACCACCACCAGCCGCGAAGGATTAGCGACCGATTCCCGCACGCTGGCCGACATCGGCAACGGAGGACTGAGCGGAGCTCCCCTGACCCGGCGCTCGCTCGAAACGGTCCGCTACGTCCACGAAAAGACCGAAGGCCGCTTCCCGATCATCGGCGTCGGCGGGATCATGACCGAGGATGACGCGGTAGCCATGCTCGACGCGGGCGCCAGCCTGATACAGGTCTATACCGGCTTCATCTACAACGGCCCGGCTTTCGTCAAGCGCATCTGCAAGCGGCTCCGCCTCGAGGCCGACAAGCGGTCGGCCGGACAGCAACGGGACGACAGCGCCGGCGAGTAAGAACCGGCCGCGTCCGGACGAGCCGTCGAACGCCTTTTCCGAACCCCGAGCCGCCGTGCTTCCCAAGACGGGCGGCAAGCCATTTCACACAGACTATCCGGACAAAAGCTACGCGCGTCGTAGCGGCCGGCGACCCGAAGGCTCGTACCGACGATAGAAGACCGTAAGCAACACGAAGCCGGCCAACGCGAACGGAGCGCCGATCAAAGCCGGATACTCGTATCCCAACCCGGCTTCCAGCGGTAAGCCGCCGCAATAGGCTCCGATCGCATTGCCCAGGTTGAACGCCACTTGGACGCTGGCCGCCCCGAGCAGCTCGCCGCCCTCGGAGTGGCGCAGCAGCAGAAGCTGCTGAGGACTCGACACCGCGAACAGTCCGGTCGTGCAGACGCACATCAGCGCGACGGCAAGCCACGGAACCCGCGCGCAGAAAAAGGTCAGCAACAGGGCCACGCAAATAGTCCCCTGCGCCCAAGCAGCCACCCGTCCCGGCGTATAGCGGTCCGACAGACGACCGCCGGCCAGGTTGCCTGCGAACATGCCGAATCCCGCCAGCACCATCAGCGCCGAAACACCGGCCTCCGGAAAGCCCGCAACGCGGGTCAGCAGCGGATTGATATAGCTGTACCAGCAGAATACGCCTCCGTTGCCCAGCAGCGTCGCCCCGAGCAACAGCCAGGGCGCCCTCTTGCGAAAGAAGCGGAACTGCCCTTTGAAGCCGGTATCGGGCAGACCGCCCACCTGCGGCACCCAGCGCCAGACGAACAGCAGCACGACCACCCCCCAGCAGCCCACCAGCAGAAAAGTGGCCCGCCAGGACAGCGCCTCGCTGAGCGTCGTGCCGAGCGGCACGCCGAACAGGTTGGCGACCGTCATGCCGGCGATCATGATCGACACGGCCTCGGCGCCTTTTCCCCTGTCGGCCAGCTTCTCGGCAACGATCGACCCCACGCCGAAGTAGGCCCCGTGAGGGAGTCCCGAGACGAATCGCGCCAACATCAGCACGCCGTAGCCGGGCGCAACCGCAGCGCACAGATTGCCCGCGATCATCAGGCAAACCAATATCAGCAAAATCCGCTTGAGCGGAAGCCGGCGCGCGAAAATCAGCGCCGGAGCCCCGACGCATACGCCGAGCGCATAGGCGGAGATCAGATGCCCGGCGGTCGCGATGCTCACATGCAAATCCTCGGCGACATAAGGCAGAATCGCCATCATGACGAACTCGGCTATGCCGAGCGCGAGCGTTCCGAAAGCCAGCGCGACAAGACTCTTTTTCATACGGTCTGCATATCGATATTTTTCCGGTGGCAAAAGTAATACAACTTTGATTCTCGGAACACGCCGACGGGCCCGTTTTTTTCAAAAGAGCCCCGACGAGGCACGCAGGGCACGACGCGCCGGCATCCCTGCCGCTCCTCAGGGGGGGACAAAAGGCGGAAGCGGCCCGCGAGAGCTTGGCTATTCCGAAACAAGAGCGTACCTTTGCCGCAGCATACGACACGGAAGGCACGCGACCGGACACCCGCACAAAGCTCTGCTCGAATGCGAGCCGTTTCCGTAACATAATCATCAGGCACTTATGCAGGCAGAAATCATCACCATAGGCGACGAGATCCTGATCGGACAGATCGTCGATACGAACTCGGCCTGGCTGGGCGAGAAGCTCAACGCGACGGGCATACAAATCCACCGGATCACGTCGGTCTCCGACACGGCCCGACACATAGAGCAGGCCGTCGGCGAAGCGCTGGGGCGCTCCGACGTCGTGATCTGCACCGGCGGCCTCGGCCCGACGAAAGACGACATCACCAAACATACGCTCGCGCGCATGTTCGGCATGGCGCTCGTGCGCGACGAAGCCGTCTACGAGCAGGTACGCCGGATGACCGAGCTGCGGCATATCGATTTCAACGAGCTGAATCAGGCTCAAGCGCTCGTACCCGAAGGTTGCGTCGTACTGCCGAACCGCTGCGGAACGGCCCCCGGCATGTGGTTCGAGCGCGACGGCCGCGTGCTCGTCTCGCTGCCCGGCGTCCCGTTCGAGATGAAAGCGCTCGTCGACGAGCAGGTACTGCCGCGCCTCTGCGAGCATTTCCGCTTCCGGGCCATCGTGCACCGGACGGCCATTACGTTCGGCATGGCCGAGTCGATACTGGCCGAGACGATCGCCGGCTGGGAAAGCGCGCTGCCCGGCTACCTGCACCTGGCCTATCTGCCCAGCGCGCTGTGCATCCGCCTGCGCCTGTCGGCCTACGGGATCGAGCGGGAAGAGGCCGAGCGGGAAATCGGCAGGCAATTCGAGCAGTTGGAGCGAATCATCCCCTATGGCATCGTCGGATACGGAGACGCCTCGCTCGAGAGCGTAACCGGAGACCTGCTCCGCGCTCGCGGGGCGACCGTCGCAACGGCCGAGTCGTGCACGGGCGGCAACATCGCCCGCCGCTTCACGGCCCTGCCCGGCGCCTCGGACTACTTTCGGGGCGGCGTCGTGGCATACTCGAACGACGTGAAGCGCTCGCTACTCGGCGTAGACGGGGGCGATCTGGAGCGCTTCGGAGCCGTCAGCCGTCCCGTCGCCGAGCAAATGGCCGAAGGCGTCCGCCGGGCGACAGGCTCCGTGTACGGCATCGCCACGACCGGCGTCGCAGGGCCTTCGGGCGGCACGCCCGACAAGCCCGTCGGCACGGTCTGGATGGCCGTATCGGGCCCCGAGGGCACCTTCTCGCTCCGGATGACGTTCGGATCGCTGCGCAGCCAGAACATCGAGCGGGCCTCGTCGCACGCGATCAACCTGCTCCGCCTTCGCCTGTGCGGAGCGCCCGATCACGGACTCGGTACGATTCGGTACTGAGCTTTCCCCCGCGACAGTTCCGGACCCTTCCGCCCGACCGCGACACTCCGGTAACGGCGACCAGTGCCAAGCTTCGTCCGCCCGGGACGGACCGTAATTCCGAAAGCGAGCGCGGTCTGCGGACATCGAAGCCTGCGCATAGCGGCCGGTCTTCCGTAACCACGAGCGGAACGACAGAGGAAAAGCTTTTCGCCTGCGGATTTTTTTATTCGGAGAATAATCGCTAAATTTGCCGTTCCTTTTGGAGTACAATGTTTAAAAGAAACTTGTCTTATGAAAATTTGTGAAATCACGGGTAAGACGGCACAGGTGGGCAACAACGTGTCGCACTCGAACAAGAAATCCAAGAGGCGTTTCAATCCGAATCTGAAGACGAAACGCTTCTGGAACGAGGAGGAAGGCCGCTGGATCACGCTCAAGGTGACCGCCCACGGTATGAAAACCATCAACAAGAAAGGTTTGGCAGCAGCTCTCAAGGAGGCCGCCGCTCCCAAATCGCTGTATTAATCCCTAAACAGAAACCGAAATGGCAAAGAAAGGCAATCGGGTCCAGGTGATTCTCGAATGCACGGAACAGAAGGAAAGCGGTCTGCCCGGCATGTCGCGGTACATCACGACCAAGAACAAGAAAAACACGCCCGACAGAATGGAGCGCAAGAAGTATAATCCGATTCTCAAGCGGGTAACCATTCACCGAGAAATTAAATAGGCTTGAACCATGGCAAAGAAAGTAGTCGCAACGCTGAAAACCGGAACCGGTAAAGCATTCACGAAGTGTATTAAGATGGTGAAATCCGACAAGACCGGCGCATACGCCTTCAAGACCGAGGTCGTTCCCAACGAGCAGGTAAAGGATTTCTTCGCGGCCAAGAAATAGCCGAATCGCCGTCTTATTACAAAAAGCTTCCTGAACAGAGGAAGCTTTTTGTGTTTTCAACGGGAGGGCGCAGACTATTCGGACTGTATTTCGACGATCCGGGCATTGATCAGTTCGATCGTCCGCCGAACCCGCTCCTGATCGACCGACACGTTCTCGATCAGGCTCGGCTTGAATCTCATGCCGAAGACCGCGCCGCCCTTACTTTGGACCCTGATGGAGACGCTCTTATTGAAGTGGTAAAGCACGAACATAACGCCCGAGAGCAACAGGGATCCGATAGCACCTGCGAAAGTAGCCGTAAAAGCGACAACGATTCCGCTCAGAGCGAAACAGACCGCGACAAAGAGATAGGCGATCGGCTTGCGGTTCTCGCAATGTACGCTGGCAATGCCTCCTTTGAGCGACAACAACGAGTCGCTGCTGCCCGACAAGGAAGTATCGCGGAAAAGCATCTCTTTGCGCGTAACCCGGAGCGTCGTCTCCGCACTCAGCCCCAGTACCGTCAGTATCCATCCCATCAGTCCCGATTTCCGGCCGGTAATCCACACCAGCGTCTCTTGCTGCGGATCGTCGGACACGGCGAACCGACGCAATACGAGAACGGACATGCCCGAGCCGAGTTTGCGCGAACGACCGGACAAAACGATCACCAGAACGACGATGATCAATAAGACAGCGAATGCGCTTCCTGCGGAAGCATGGGATGGCAACATGTTAGGATTCATAATTTTTTCGGTTTAGATCAGTGCCTCTGTCCCTGCGGCGTTTTTTTTCGAGTCAGGTACATAAAAAACGTGGGACAGAACTGTTATTTGCTTCTGAGGTCTTCGACTACCTTCGCCGTCAAATAAAGTAAAGCCCACGTCGTTGGACGTGAACATCAACTCTACTCTTGACGGCTTTTGAAAGTGTCGAAGTTTCAGAAAGCAAGAATAAAAGTCAACGCATTTTATGTATGCCCGTTCCCGGCATTCGGCACGGAAACGGGTGAATCGTTCTTCGATCGTTTATCTATCCATAGGCTAAAGAGCATTAGTTTTCATACAAATATAATCGTTTTCCCGTAAATGTACGGCAGAAACGACAAAGAATGCTATCTTTGCCGTAGGAACAACGGGTTTGCCATGGGACTATTCGATTTTTTTTCCAGAAAGGACAATAAGAAAGACCTGGACAAAGGTCTCGAAAAGACCAAGGAGGGCGTTTTCTCGAAACTGGCCCGCGCGGTCGCGGGCAAATCGAAGGTCGACGACGAGGTGCTCGATAACCTGGAAGAGGTGCTGATTACCTCCGACGTAGGCGTCGACACGACGCTGCGCATCATCGAGCGGATCGAAAAGCGCGTGGCCGAGGACAAGTACATGAACACGGCCGAGCTGAACGGTATTCTCCGCAGCGAAATCACCGCTCTGCTCGAGGAGAACCGTCTCGAGGGCGAGCAGGGATTCGACTATGGAAAAAAGGACGGGATGCCCTACGTCGTGATGGTGGTAGGCGTCAACGGAGCCGGCAAGACCACGACGATCGGCAAGCTCGCGTCGAAGCTGCGGCAGGCGGGCAAAAAAGTCTACATCGGCGCGGCGGACACGTTTCGGGCCGCCGCGATCGACCAACTGGCCGTCTGGACCGAGCGGGCGGGCGCGACGATGATCCGGCAGGACATGGGCTCCGACCCCGCGTCGGTCGCCTTCGATACGTTGCGCAGCGCCGTAGCGAACGGCGCGGACGTCGTGCTGATCGACACGGCCGGCCGGCTGCACAACAAGATCGGACTGATGAACGAGCTGACCAAGATCCGCAACGTCATGGCCAAAGTGATTCCCGGCGCTCCGCACGACGTGATGCTCGTGCTGGACGGTTCGACGGGCCAGAACGCTTTCGAGCAAGCCAAGCAGTTCACCCAAGCGACGCAGGTCACCTCGCTCGCCATCACGAAGCTCGACGGTACGGCCAAGGGCGGCGTCGTGATCGGCATCAGCGACCAGTTCAAGATACCCGTCCGCTTCATCGGCGTGGGCGAAGGGATCGACCAGTTGCAGGCTTTCGACCGCAAGGAGTTCGTCGACAGCTTGTTCGGAGAGTAGCTACCTGCTTCCGCAGAATACGCAGCCGGGGATATTTCCGTCCCCACTCGAGAAAGGCCGCCGGCGTGGCATGTCCGACCAATCGACCGGCAACCCTGCGGAATAGGGAAAACTTTCCTCGGGAGCTATTGTCGCTGCCGTCGGCTCATTCTGTCACCATTCCCGAATCCGCCCGCTGCCGGAAACGTCCACGCACGGAGCTACGTATCCCGGACATACTGTCCGCAATCGGAATCGCGCAGAAATCTCCTCAGGAATCGCGCGTCCGAGACGACTCACGTCGGAAGTACGGTCATACGGCCCGACAATCCGCGACCGCTTCGCGCGCCGTTTTTCCGATCGCGCCCGAAGGTCGGCCTCGGCGGGCATCGTTCAAAACCGCCGCGACACGGGGCAAATTGTTCCCGTATCGCGGCGGCGACAAAACAGATCGTGAAGATCGGAATGTAAATTTCCTATCGCTTCCTGAGCGAGGCGCCCCGGGTGACCGATTGCGAAACGATCGCTGCATCGCCTCCGTAAACGACGCTCGACCCGCCGGTCGCGACGATGCTCAGTTCGCCGGTTACCTCCACGTCGGCCGAGCCCGCACCCGAGCAGGAAACGCTCGCATGCTGTGCCGTCAGCGCGGTTGCGTCCGAACGCGCGGCCCCCGAGCATTCGACATTCAGATCGACCGTTTCGCCCGAAACCGTCGCCTGCGAA
>CABUJP010000059.1:0-15086 GCA_902491835.1 uncultured Alistipes sp.
ACCGAAGTGAGAGGTCTTACCTCCCTGACAGAGTGGACTTATCTCGAACTGATTCGTTGGTTTGGCATTCCCATCTCGCTGCTGATCATCGGGCTATACCTTTATCCATTTTATCTGATGTACCGCAAGCGTAAATCTTTACCATATCAACAGCCCTTATCCATAGCTTTCCTGTTCTACCTACTGATCGCAGGCACCAACCCTTTGCTGCTCAGCTCTACTGGCATGTTAGCTTTATTGACAATGTACTCTTATGCACTGAACCCGAATTATGAAGTACCAAAACACGAAACCAATCGCTATTTTGCTGGCTACATATAATAGCGAACGCTTTCTGCGAGAACAACTGGAATCTCTCTTTGCACAGACCTGTCAGGATTTTCTGCTATATGTCCGGGATGACGGATCGACAGATCGAACACCGGAAATATTGGCCGATTTTACAGTCTGCTATCCCGGTCGTATTGTGCTTATGGACAATCAGCAATCCAGCCTCGGTGCAAGAGATAGTTTTTTTTGGATGCTATCCCATGTCGAATCGGATTATTATATGTTTTGCGACCACGACGATGTCTGGTTGCCCGAAAAAATTCGGCTCACATGGGACAAAATGAAAAAGACGGAACAGCGATACGGTTCCGGTAACATACTAGTCAATACCGATCAAATAGTGGTTGATAAGGACCTAAAGATCATTGCTCCGTCTGTGTGGAAATATAGTCGTCTCCGGCCGGATCTATTATGCCAGTTCCGCTACCTGTCCGTATGCAATTTCGCATTGGGTTGCACCATAATGATTAATCATACAGCCCGAGATTCAGTCTTTCCGGTCAGTCCATATGCCATTATGCATGACAACTGGATCGCGCTGAAAGTGGCGGATGCAGGAATTATCGCATCGGTACCCACGCCCACCATGCTTTACCGGCAGCATGAGCATAATGCAGCTGGGATCAAAAAGGCCGGGATGCTGAATTTACTCGGCAAATTGCGCGATATCAAACTCCTGATCCGAAACAACAGGGAGCAGCTAAATATGGTGCGAGCCATCAGAAAAACATCATTGATAAGTTATATTTACCGAAAAGTAATCTATTTCTGTAAGCGATAATGAACAGTGTAACTATCCATAGTTCGGACACGGTTCTTATCGACATCTGCGGAACCGTCTTCGATTCGAATACAACGTTCGATTTTCTAGACGAATTTCTGCGGCAGTCATCCTATGCTCGATTTCGCCGATTATCGCGTACTGTAATATGGCGGGCGATTAGTAAATCATTCGCCCTGCTCCGCGGTACCGATCTGACCCGCTATATAGCCGTTCGCTATCTTCGAGACATTCCGCGTCAGCAACTTGTGGAGGCAGCAGATCGTTTCTGCGAAAGCGTGTTGCGCCACAAGGTCAAAGTCCGCACGATCGAGACCATCGAACAGTACCGTCGGCAAGGGTATCGGCTGGTATTGGCCTCTGCGACCCTGGATTTCATTGCCGAGGCTGTCGCGCGATGGCTGTCGATCGATACTTTCTTCGGTTCGGAACTAAGTTATACTGTTGGCGGCAACTGTCGAGGCCTAATCGTAAAAGATCGGCTGGGACACAAGTTGCAAGCAGTCAAGGACTACCAGATCGCTCTACCCGTAGCCGTCACAATTACCGACAATCTGTCTGATATCGACATTCTCCGGATGAGCGATCGAGTCTGGATCGTTGCTCCGGAAAACATGCGCCGGCATTGGCTGTCGCTACTGAAGAAAAACCGTTTAACCAATTTCTCGTTCTTATGAATCCGCAACCGATCCGGGGAAGGAATATGCAAATGGCCTCTCATATTTCCAATGTATCCTTTTATCTACCTTTCACATACGTCATGCTGGCCCGCATGGGGACTCCGGCTAAAAGCCTCAGCCTGCTGCTAATCTATGCCGTCCCGACCTGCTATTATTTCCTGCTGGCCGGGGGATTCGACTGGTCTCTCGTACCTATTTACCTGCTTTGCATCACGTTGATCTATACGTTGTATGAAATGGGATATATCCAGAATGACACGGAAACAATCAAACGGGAAGAGAATCCATCCATCTGGCTGTGGCCGTCCAATTTCGAATTTTACGAAACGCACAAGTACTCGATCTACGCTACGCGTTTGGGTCTCGCAGCAGGGCTTTCCGTCCTGTTTTGTCTGTACTGGGGAACGCATGTCGGCACCTGTTTGTTTTTGTGCATGGCATGGAGCATCGCCTTGATCTATCAGATTTATAACCGTATTCGCAATCGATGGAATCTGCTGCTGTTCGCAATGTTGCAAATATGCCGTTATCTAAGTTATCTGTTCCTGTTCGCGCCCGATGTCAACGGCAAGATCGTACTGCTGTCATTCGTCTCGTTTCCCCTATGCTATATCGTGGAACGAACATCCCATCCTAGGTATCATTTGAAATGGGTCCAACAGCTCATACCGTCACGCGAGAGGCTGACATCGTTCAGGGTGAAATATTATGCGGCACTATGCCTTGTCTGTTCCGTATTGCTTTGGCAAAATATACTGAACCTGACCGACTGCGTGATTCCGTTTTATTTTCTCGTCTATCGATCCGGCATACTTTTGTATGTAAAACGATTCGGAAAGCCTCGGAACTATTTGGTCCGATGAGCGCAGATGCGCATTGCGGCTGGTGGCGCGCGACGAGATTTCCGGACGTGTACGACGAACACTCGTATCACAACGCTATGTGAAAAGAGCGGCATATACCATGCCGGACAGCGGCCTCCCGAGGGCGACATTCGCGTCGGAAACTACACAGTCCCGTCTTCTTGCAGTCTCTTGTACGACATCGTGCAGATGAAATTGCACAGTCCATGGCGTGGATTTCATTTGTCGTAGCGTTTAGTCCGCAGCGATATGTACCGATTCCCGCATTGCACGTGCTATCCGGATTTTCGACGATTGATCAGGACAGTCATTCATTTCAAAGAGAATAGCTTACAACATGATAAAACAGTATGGGGCCATAAAACGGCTTCAGATGCTCTTTTGGCTTCTGCGAACCAAAATAGTCTGGAGGCGGGCACGGCTCATCCGCTTCCCGCTCGATCTGCGGGGAAAGAGATATATCGACCCGGGCGCGGGATTGACGACCGGCGTCGGATGCCGGTTGGAAGCCTATTCAGACGGGCCGTGCGTTCTCCGCTTCGGGCAGAACGTACAACTGAACGATTACGTACATATCTGCGCCATGCGAGAAATCGAGATCGGCAATCACGTACTGATGGCCAGCAAAATCTACATATCCGACAACAGTCACGGCCGATACGACGCCTCGAAGGGAAATTCGGATCCGGAAACCCTGCCACTCGAACGCTCTTATCAGATCGAGCCCGTTTTTATCGGCGATAAGACATGGATCGGCGACAATGCATGCATTCTGCCCGGGACGCGGATCGGACGCGGATCGCTCGTCGGAGCCAACTCGGTCGTCCGGGGCGTTTTTCCGGACTACTGCGTGATCGTGGGCGCTCCGGCCCGGATCGTCAAGCGGTACGACCCGGTGCGAAAAGGGTGGTACAGAACCGATCCTCGGGGAGAATTCGTCTTATAAAATCCGTTTATCAGGGATACGTCATGAAAAACATTCTGATCACGGGCGGTGCGGGCTTTATCGGCTCGCACGTCGCGCTCAAGCTCGCCGACAAAGGATACGAAGTCACCGTGCTCGATAACCTGTCGCCGCAGATTCACGGCGAGGACCCCCAAAACACCTCCCCGCTATACCGCAGCATCCGCGACCGCGTGCGCTTCCTGCGCGGCAGCGTAACCGACCGGAACGACTGGCTGCGAGCCCTCGACGGACAACATGCCGTGATCCATCTGGCCGCCGAGACCGGAACCGGACAGTCGATGTACGAGATCGAGAAATACACTGCCGTTAACATCGGCGGTACCTCGCTGATGCTCGACCTGCTCACGAACACGAAGCATTCGGTCGAGAAGGTGATCGTCGCAGCATCGCGCGCGATCTACGGCGAGGGACGCTATCTGAGCGAGGAGATGGGATACGTCTATCCGCTCTCGCGCGCCGACGAGGACATGAGACGGGGCGACTTCGAGTGCAAGTACCCCGGCTGCACGAAGCCGCTACGGCTGGTCGGGACGACCGAAGACTCGGCGATTCACCCTACGTCCGTTTACGGCATCACCAAGCAGGTGCAGGAACAGCTCGTGATGACCGTCTGTCCCGCGATCGGCATCGCCCCGGTCGCCTTCCGCTATCAGAACGTCTACGGACCCGGCCAGTCGCTGTCGAACCCTTACACGGGCATCCTGTCCATCTTCTCGACCCGGATTAAAAACGGGAACGGAATCAATATCTTCGAGGACGGCCGCGAGACGCGCGACTTCGTCTATATCGACGACGTGGCCGACGCGACGATCCTCGGTCTGGAAAAGGCCTCGGCCGACGGCGAGGCATTCAATGTCGGCACGGGCGTGGCGACCGACGTCATGACGGTCGCGCGCACGCTGATCGACAAGTACGGCACCGAGGTCCCTCTCACGGTCAGCGGGAACTATCGGCTGGGCGACATCCGGCACAATTTCGCCGATATCTCGAAAGCCCGGCGGCTGCTCGGATTCTCTCCCCGCTGGTCGTTCGACGCCGGCATCGAGCGGTTCGCCCGGTGGGTAGACGGCCAGCAGGTGCAGGCAGACCGGTACGAAGACTCGATCGAAGAAATGAAGCGGAAAGGATTGTACAAATAGTCCGTCCCCGACACCCCCGACAGATCCGGACTTACCCGTACATCCGGACAGGCGGCGGACGCCCGCAAGATTCCGCGCCGCCCCGCGCTGGCGGCAGACTTTGTTCCGGACAGTTCTCCGGCGCATCGAAGCCCGTTCGCCTTTCAGGTCATAATCCCGTCGACCGACGAGCCGCCCCGATCGATACGAAGCCGTCCTTCCGGTTCTATCCTGCTGCGTACCATAAACAATACGGCAACGATACCCCTCATAGACGCCTGCGGAGCAGCTTTCGATTCGTCCTCTTAAAACGATTTCTGTTCCCCGAAGAAACGTTCCGGCTTTCGGAGCCGGACTGCGGGCTCCGGTTCCGAAAACCGGAACGCGCCCGCGCGCAAACCGTCTGTTGCAACACTTTGTTATAACCGATCATGTTTTTAGAAAACAGAAGCATTCTGTTCTTTTCCGCACAGGCGTTCGGCTATCAGAACGAAATCCGCGCGGAGATGGAGCGCATGGGAGCCCGCGTGGACTATTTCGACGAGCGTCCGGCCAACTCGTTCGCGGTCAAGGCCGCGATCCGGATCAACCGGAATCTGCTGGCCCGTTACATCGACCGCTACCACGCCCGGATCATCGAGCGCACCAAGAACCGGAAGTACGACTACGTCTTTTTCATCAAGGGCGAGTCCATTTCCGTCGAGAATCTCGATAAAATCAAGAAACTGCATCCCGAGGCGAAGCTGATTATCTACCACTGGGACTCGATTGCCAACAACCGTAACGCGCTGCGTATCCTGCCCGTGTTCGACCGGGCCTTCTCGTTCGACAAGCCCGACTGCGAGAAGCTCGGTATCCGCTTCCTGCCGCTGTTCTATCTGAGAGACTACGAAGAAATCGGCCGGCAGGAGCCTGACTACCGCTACGACCTGCTGTTCGTCGGTACGGTTCACAGCGACCGGTACGGGTTGTTGCGCCGCGTGACCGGACAGATCGAGCGGGCCGGCGGACGCTGCTTCGCCTACATGTTTTTCCAGAGCCGGATTCTGTACTGGAAAATGAAGCTGCAGAACAAAAGCCTGCGCGGCACCTCGGCCCGGGATTTCCGCTTCGCCCCGCTGCCGAAAGCCGGCTTGCTCGACCTCTACCGCAAATCGCGGGCAGTCATCGACATTCAGCATCCCCGGCAAACGGGCCTCACGATGCGGTGCATCGAAACGATGGGCGCCAAAAGAAAACTCATAACTACGAACGGACATATCGCCGAATACGACTTCTACGACCCGAACAACATTCTGATCGTAGACCGGCAGAATCCCGTCGTGCCGTCCGGCTTCACGGCCTCTCCCTACCGGGACATACCTGCCGAAACATACGACCGGTATCGGATCGACCGCTGGCTCGAAACGATTCTCAAATCGTAGCACCTCGGATCCGACATTTCGACAAAAGACGAATTCTCCGCACGCGAGGGGCTGTCTGCGTTTGCAGACAGCCCCTCGCGTCTTTCCGATACAATCTTCCATAGGGCAAACAGGGCCTACGACAACCCGTTCCGCCATATCGTAACTTCACGGAATACCTTTCTCCGTTTGAGAACGGTCGCTTTTACCGGACGCGGCGGGATTCCGATCGAATTCCGCCGCGCGTTTCGTCCGGCACCCTTGCGCAAACGGCGCTTACAGGTAAAACGGAATAAGCAGGAACAAGGGGGGGACGACTTTCATCCGCTTTTCCTGAGCCGTCCCGCCGCCCGATCCGCCTATGGCCCGTACAAGCCGGAGGCAAACGATCCGAGTGCGGCCGGGTCCGACATAGGGACCCGGCCGTGCTTTTCATTCCGCCGCCATGCCTGTCGCTCATTTCAGATCGAAGCCGCAGAAAGCGGAATACACGGCCGATACCGTCGATTCGGCCCTCCGCATATGCCCATGCGACCTCCTGCAAAGACCGCTCGGCCTTGCCCGTGCCTTTTCACACGGCAATATGCCTTTGCGCGACCGGCATCCGGCGTCGCACGAGCCGCCCGCCTAAAAAAGTGGCTCCCCCAATGCTTGGGAGAGCCACCGAGCCGGCCTTCATAAGGCCTTTTTATTTTCGCAGCACTACATCTGCACGTACACGCCGCTGTCGAACGTGTAGGCGATACCGGCGTCCGTACCGATATGGCCCTCGCCGTCGGTCACGAAGAACGGCTTGTCAGCACCGTTGCTAGCACCTTCCAAAATCACGCCGCCCGGCTCGAACGAACCGTTCGCAGCATCCGATACCATCGAGCAGATCTCACTGTCAGCGGATATGTAGTTGAACTGGAACTGGTTGTTCACATCGTTGTAAACGACCGTACCGTTGTTCGCGCCGTCGGGCAACTGGAGCACCTGACCGGCATCGGCCAACGCATCAACCCAGCCGTCGACAGCCGATGCAGTCGCCAAATGGAGCGCACCGTCCTTTACATAATAGAAGTTGAGCGTACCGTCCTCAACCACCATCGAGGAAACGGAGCCGGTCTGCGAAAGCTCTTCCTTCACGATCGCCCAGTCCTTTCCGTCGGTCGTCGAAGCCACCCAGATTTTACCGTTGACATCGGACAAAGCGATATACGTCTTCGTACCGATCTTCACGGCGCTTACGTTATCGGCATACCCGTATTTTCCTGAAAGATAAGTAGCCTTCGCAGGTGTTTCGTCGACCATCGCCTTGTTCAGGTAATATTCGTCGATCATATTCCATGCCGTTCCGTCGGACGAAGAGATTCTTTTCAGATTCGACGTACCGCCGATCGAGTAAGGCTGACTGCCGTCGGTATTACCCATAGCGCTGGACATGCCGATCAACGTTCCGGTCTCCCCGCTCGATTCGCCGTCGAGGAACATCTCGTATCCGCTCATCATGTCGCTCCACTCCGGATACGACGCGTTCGGCACGACGTTGCAACCGACCATCGCTCCGTCGCCGAGCGATTCGATCACGACGAGATACTCTCCGGAAGGCTCCCAAGCACCCGTTCCCTCACTGCCGCCCGGATTACCGGCCGGATATTGCCAGTCTCCGCTCGTGAACGATCCCTCTACCAGCGGCGTCTGAGCCGTCGTCGTCGCATAGTCCGTATTCCACGGATAGAACGAGAACTTCACGTTCGTTCCGATAAAGCACAGCGTCGTCATCGGGAAAGGAGTGGGGAAGCGCAATGCGATCGGTCCCTTGTCGAACGTATAATCGACTCCTCCGTAAGCCGCACCGCCATACTGAATATTGGAACCGCTAACCGGGGGAGTTGCATACCACCAACCCGTCTCAGAAATATGCTGGGCTTCGCCCTGTACGATCGCGTCGGCATCCTTTCTCAGCACCCAAGAAACATACTCGCCGTCCAAGTTCATCATCACGGCGTCGAGCGCGTTATCTCCCTCGTAGATCATCGAGCCCGTAACCGGAGCTCCTTCCTGAGTCACCGTCACATCTACACTGGAAGCACCGCCATCGGCATCGTAGATAGTGATCGTACCCGTGCGGCTGGCAGGACCCGTATTCTTTTTGATCGTGAACGAGAGACTGCCTTCGGTCGTAGCCATCGTAGCCGGCAGAGGAATAATCCACTTCTGGTCCTTCTCGGCCACCTCGGCGGCATAGTTGGTCACATTGGTGAGGAACTTCACCTGCACAACCGACTCGTCATAACCTACAGCGTAATTTTTCTGTTCCACGGAGAAACCGTCCACGTTCTGCTTAACCACCAAGCGTACAGGCGTTTCCGTATCTTCGCCGACCTGAGACAACACCAGCGTAGCCTGACGCTCCACTGAGGAGGCAAGCGTCGTGACGGTCACCGAGGCCGATCCGCTCGCCGTGCCCGAAGTCGGGTCCGTCGACAGCCAGTTCTTGTCCGGATCGCTCGCATCGTATTCGACGGCCAGCGTCCAATCCTTCGCCGACTGCAAAGAGATCGTGCTGCTGCCCCCGGCCGTAGACATTACCAAATCGCCCTCAACAAGGAACTTGAGCGAGGTATCCACGGGAGGCACGGGCGGATAGTCGTCGTCCTTACACTGCCACATCAACACTGTCGGAAGCAGTAACAAACAACAGTAAAAAATCTTTTTCATACGTTTAATTGTTAAGTAACTTTTGGTTAGTAAATCCAGATTCTCTCTCGCTTCTGCTGTTTATCCGATTTGATCTATTATTTCCGTGATCGTAACACCCGCGAGCAAGAGTTCGTAAACGAATCAGGGGAAACACCGCCCCACGCTGCCCGCCAGGATATTTCATGGTAAATATATAAAACTTTTCCAAAACAAAATCCTTCTGCACGTAAAAATAACGAAAATTTCAACCTCCCATGCCCGATACGCGACAATTCCGCATCCATTCTCCCGCCGCAAGGAAGCTTCGCTCTCCGGACTGCGACGGAATATCTTGACGGATGCGGATATTTTGAATACCTTTGACACAAAGCCCGCCTTCGGCGGATATGACCCGAATACAACGAACGGAAACAATGAGGACAATAGTATCGAAACACGGCATGCGCCTTTTATTGGCATGCGCCCTGTTCGCCGCGACGGCAGGTCCCGCGACGGCAGGACCGGGCCGGGACGGCAGAACCGACATCGGAAAGGCGAGCGTCCGGATATTCGCCGACAGCGCGGCCGGACCGATCAAGGAACTGAACGGCGGCAACCTGGCCCCTCCGCTGATGGACGAGGAGATGCCCGGCTGCGACATCCGCGAATCGTTCTCGCGGCTGAACATCCCGATCACCCGGCTGCACGACGCGCCGCTGGAGAACGCGGGCATGCGGGTGGTCGACATCCCCCTGATATTCGCCAACTTCCATGCCGACGCGAACGACCCGCGCAACTACTATTTCGACCAGACCGACGATTATATCCGCAACTGCGTCGAAAGCGGCACGCAGGTATACTACCGCCTCGGCACGTCGATCGAGCACAGCCGCAACAAGTATTTCACCGACCCGCCCTCCGACGCGGGCAAATGGATCGACATCGTGTCGAACGTCATCCGCCACTATACGGAAGGGAAATGGAACGGATACCGCTACGACATCGAGTACTGGGAAATCTGGAACGAGCCCGATTTGGGCCCGAAAATGTGGACGGGAACGCTCGAAGCGTTCAACGACTTTTACGCTACGGCGGCCCGGGAGCTGAAAAAGCGGTTCCCGCACCTGAAGTTCGGCGGGCCGGGTCATTGCGCTTTCGGAGAGGAGAAGGTGAAAGCCTTCGCCGAAAACTGCGCGAAGCACGGGGCTCCGCTCGACTTCTATTCGTTCCACTACTACTCTCCGTCCGACACCGAGCTGCTGCAAATGGCTCTCGACGCCCGGCGATGGCTCGACGAGAGCGGCTTCCCCGATACGGAAATCCACCTGAACGAATGGCACTACAATCCCTACGGAGGCGCGCTGTGGGGTATGGGGCCCGTCGAGCAGAACGAGGCGATCCGGTTCATGCGCGGACTCGAGTCGGCCGCCTTCCTGAACACGGTGCTGATCGGATGGCAGGACACGCCGATCGACCGGGCGTTCTACTATACGGTCACGACGACGCGCTGGGGCCTGTACGACGACCGGACGCCGAACAAGACCTACTACGGCATGCAAGCCTTCGGCGAGCTGACTCGCTACGGCGAGCGGGTAGCGGCGGCAGGGAATCTGCCCGAAGGCTCCCGCACGCTGGCGGGACGGAACGCCGCAGGCGATCTGGCCATACTGACGGCCTGCTGGAAATCGGGGCCTCTGGAAATCGCTTTCGACATCGACGGCATCGAGCGGTTCGGCTCCGTCGAGGTCCGGATGCTCGACCCGACGCACGACTTGGAAAAGGTCTTCTCCGCCGGGACGGTCTCGGGTCCGCTGAAAGTCCGCACCGTATCCGAATCGAGCGTTATCCTGATCGAGCTGAAAAAATCCCGGCCCGATCCGGCAGAAAAATAGGCATAGTCCCGGAGGAGCGCCTGCTCCGGAAACGGCAGCTCTCGGAGCAAGCGCGGCATTTTGGCGGCATGGGCCGAGCGTATTCGGCTCTGCGCTTACGATGGGACCGCATTCTCTACGAATCCGACCCGGCCCGTCCGGCTGCCGTATCGGCACGATTCCCGACCTGCGGAGCGTACCGCCGCTTCGGACGCCCTCAACCCGGACGCGGGGAAAAACCGGCACGCGTCTATGGGCAGGAACCGCCGAGACCGCCGTACTTCCGGGCACGGCTTCGCCCGCCCCGCAGAGCCGGAACGGAAAGGCAGGCCGTATGAATATCAAGGGAAAAGTTTCCGGCTCGCAGCAGGGCCGGCAGCAAGACTCCGCCTGTCCCGCAAAAGGCGCGAACCGGCCCTCTCGACGGAAAGCCCGCGTCTACAACAGCGCCAGCAGCTCCTTGAGTGACCCGATCCTGTACGTCGGACGGCATTCGCACGGCATACCCGAGGGATCGAACCAGATCGAGTCGATCCCCGCCCGCTCCGCGCCGGGAATATCGCTGTACGGATCGTCGCCGATCATCACGGCCGCGCCGGCCCTCACGTCCGCCAGCGCGAGAGCGTATTCGAAAATACGCGGGTCGGGCTTGCTCGCCCCGGCGTCTTCGGAACAGACGACTCCCCGGAAATAGCGATCCAGCCCGGTGCGACGCAGCTTGATCTGCTGTACGCCGGCGAAACCGTTGGTCACGATATACATCGGATACCGCCCGCTCAGCTCGCGGACGACTTCCCTCGCATGCGGAATCAGGCCGCGGAACGTCGGGGCGAGCCTCAGGTAGTCGTCGGCCAGAGTCCGGGCCAGCGCCCGGTCGCTCAGGCCGATCTCGTCGAGCATCCGCTCGAAACGCGTGTCGCGCAGCGTCTCGCGCGAGATCTTCCCGTCGCGGTAATCGTCCCAAAGCCCGGCGTTGATCCGCTCGAACACCGCGAAGCAACGCTCGAACCCGACGCCGGAACGATCCAAGCCGTAACGGCCGTACAACACCCTCAAGGCTTTCTTCTGATTGCGGTCGACATCCCACAGCGTGCGGTCGAGATCGAAAAACAGGCAGTCGTATCTCATCGTTTTTTCGCTACATTTGCGGACAAAGATAGTGCAAACGGACGAGCCGGAAGCATGCCTTCGCATTTCCGGCACGTTCCGGCCTCTCCCGAAGCCGCCGCGGCCGGCCGAACGGGCCGCGCTTTTCCGGGAATCGCGTCCCCGGCCGGAAGACGTGAAGGCGGCGGAGCGGCGCGTACCGGACAGAAACGACTACGATGAACCGAGCAGACGACCTGATAGCCGTCCTCCGAGCGGCAGCCTCGCCCGAGCGCCGCAGCGGCATGAGCCGTTTCGGCATTCCGACGGAGCGGGCACTGGGCATTGCGGTTCCCGCGCTGAGAAAGATCGCCCGGGAGACGGGTACGGACCATCCGCTGGCCGTCGCGCTTTGGGACACAGGCTGGCACGAGGCTCGCCTGCTGGCCCCGATGATCGCCGATCCCCGGCAGACGACCGTCGAACTCGCCGACCGCTGGACGCAACAGTTCGACGCATGGGACGTCTGCGACCTGTGCTGCCAGAACCTGCTGCGCCGCACCGCGTTCGCCTACGAGCTGGTCGAGCGATACGCCCCGCGCGAGGAGGAATACGTCCGGCGCACGGCCTTCGCGCTGACGGCGGCACTGGCGATCGGAGACAAGCGATCGCCCGACGAAAGGTTCCTGCCGCTGCTCGGACTGATCGGGAAGGCTGCGGACGATCCGCGCAATTTCGTCAAGAAAGCCGTCAACTGGGCCCTGCGACAGACCGGCAAGCGAAGCCTCCGGCTGCACGGTGAGGCCGTCGAACTGAGCCGGACGCTGGCCTCGTCTCAAGACCGTACGGCCCGCTGGATCGGCCGCGACGCGCTGCGCGAGCTGACCGACCCGAAAGTGATCGCCCGGATCGGAAAATTAAGGTAGGGAAGAGTCGGCACCTCTCAGCCGAAACGGAGGGCACCCCCCGCATGCGAAAACGATAAGCGCGCACGAGAAAAACGTAGCCGACAGTCCGAGCAGCTCGAAAGACGATCCGCTGAAAAATCAGCGCGGTCTCGTGCGAAAAACGCATGACGACCGACTGTCCGACGCTCCGGCCTACGGCAATCCGCACCCCAGCCCATAGCACGAACCTGCCGGCCGTGTTATGCATGCGGTACGCCCCTACCTTCGGCAAAAACATGCTGCGATGCGAAAACCGACGAAGACGACGGAAAGAATGTCCCCCGGAGCCGGACGAGGATACGGCAGCACAGGGTAAAGTCAGTCGATCGAGATCACGCGCTCATCCTCGTCGGGCACGTCGATGCGCACGTTCATCGCGTCGTCCGGGAGCAGGCTCTCGATCTTCTCGGGCCACTCGACCAGGCAGAGGTTCCCGCTGAAGAAATACTCCTCGTAGCCGAAGTCGAACGCCTCCTCGATCCGTTCGATCCGGTAGAAGTCGAAATGGTAGACCGGAGGCGTGCCGTCACCGTGATACTCGTTGACGATAGCGAACGTGGGGCTGGTCACCGTGTCGGTCACGCCGAGGCGGTCGCAGACCGCCCGGATCAGCGTCGTCTTGCCCGCGCCCATCTCGCCGCGAAACGCGATCACCGTGCGGCCGGCCCGCGCGTCGAGAATCGCCTCGGCCACCTCGGGCAGGTCGCTCGTCGAACGTATCCTGAATGTTTTCATGGATTTTTCCCACTCTCTTTGGAGGCAAAGATAGCGGTTCGGAGCGAATTTCAAAACCGCGCGGGCTTTCCGTCCGCCTCATGCCCGGCAGAAAGCGCACTCCGCAAGTTCGCCGGCCATCCGCCCGACAGAATGCGGAACTTCCGTTCCCGCTCTCTCCCGAAGCCCTGCGCGGGACGGCAAACGTAAAAGCGGGCGCACGGCTCCGCCCGCAGCCGCTCTGCTCCCGCAGCGAATCGCAAAATCCGCCGGCGGTCGGCCGGAAACGGAACGGACAACGCTGTCCGAGCCCGGAAAAGCCGTCCGGCACGCCGCGACTCCGGGCAAAGGGATCGGCGCTACCTCGGCTTCATGACGATGAAGGGAATGATCATCTCCTCCATCGAGATACCGCCGTGCTGGAACGTATCGTTGTAATAGCGCACGAAACGGTTCGTATCGTTCGGATAGACGAAGAAGTCGCGGTTGTAGGCGAAAATATAGGTGGACGTGATGTTCGACTTGGGCAGGTGAGCCTGCTCGGGCTTCGTGATCGCGAACACCTCCTTGGGGTTGAATCCCAGGTTGCGGCCGGTCTTATAGCGCAGGTTGGACGACGTCTCGCGGTCGCCCTGCACGCGGACCGGCCGGTCGACCTGAATCGTGCCGTGGTCCGACGTGACGATGACCGTGTGCCCGCGATCGGCGACCAGCCGCATCAGCTCCAGCAGGTCCGAGTGCTCGAACCACGAGCGCGTGAGCGAGCGGAACGCCGCCTCGTCCTCGGCCAGATCGCGGATGATCTGCGTTTCGGTCCGCGCATGCGACAGGATGTCGAGGAAGTTATAGACGATCACCGAGAAATCGGCGGCGGCGACCCGGTCGAAATTCTCGATCAGCCGCTTGCCCGAGTCGGTCTTGACGATCTTGTCGAAAAACAGCTTGTAGCTCTTGCCCTGAGACTGCATCTGCCGGCGCAGGAAATCTTCCTCGTGCTGATTCTTGCCCCCGTGCTCGTTGTCGTTGAGCCACAGATCGGGCATGATCTTGTCGATCGCCAGCGGCGTCAGCCCGGCGAAAATCGCGTTGCGCGCATACTGAGTGGCCGTCGGCAGAATGCTGCAATAGAAATCCTCTTGCTCGACGTCGAACAGCCCGTGCAGCACCGGACGGATCATCCGCCACTGGTCCAGCCGGAAATTGTCGATCAGAAAGAGGGTCGTCTTGGCCGAGGCGTCCACAATAGGAAAGACTTTCGAGCGGACCAGCTGGTGAGACAGCACCGGAGCGTCGGCGTCGCGGTCCGAAAACCAGCTCAGGTAGTTGGCGCGGACGAACTTGGCGAACTCGTTGTTCGCCTCGTTCTTCTGGTACGACAGGATCTCGCGCACGCCCGGATCGGTCGACTCGGTCAGCTCGACCTCCCAGCCCACGAGCTTCTTGTATATCTGCACCCAATCGGCGAACGTCCGCGCGGAGGCGAACGACGAGGCGATGAGACCGAACTCGCTGCGGTAGTCGGCCGTCGTCTGCTCGGTGACGAGCTGCTGGCTGTGAACGTTTTTCTTGATCGACAGCAGCACCTGATTCGGATTGACGGGCTTGATCAGGTAGTCGGCGATCTTCGACCCGACGGCCTTGTCCATGATGTTCTCCTCCTCG
>CABUJP010000060.1:0-15074 GCA_902491835.1 uncultured Alistipes sp.
TCCTCCCCTTTCTTTTTCTCGAAAGACTGCACGTCGATCTTGCCGAGCACCTTGGGACCCGACAGGCGGGCTCCCTCCTCGGGTCGGAACAGGTTGCTCTGATCGGCGGCGACCCGCTCGTCGTAGGTCTGGCTCTGCACCACGACCGGAGCCGTCACCGTCTTCTCGGGCTGAGGCGACGGAACCGGTCGCTCGACAGCGGCGACCGTCGGCCGGATCGGTTGCTGAGACGGCTCGGCAGGTTTCGGACGCGACGGCAGGCTTTTTCGGAGACTCAGGTTTTTTCTCCGACGACGACGGACGCCCCGAACGGCCGCCCGACAGATCGATCTTGCCCAATATTTTCGGCGTGCTCATCGCCGCCACCTCGTCCTTGACGCTGATAACACCGCTTTTGACAAATACCTCGCTCTTGAAGCCCGACTCCTCTTCGGACACCCCGTCCGATCCCTTACGAGTACCCAGCGAGACCGCCTCGTGCTTCAAGGCGATCTTCTCGCGGATATTCACTTTCTCGATGTTCTTGTTTCCTCCGAACTCCTTGTCCAGAATGGCATAGGCCGCCGGCTCGATGATCGAGCTGGGCGAGTTTTCCACCTTGACACCCTTCTTCTCCAGAAACTCGATGATCGTCGTCTGTCCTACTTTCAACTCTCTTGCAACCTGATGGAGTCTCAGTCTTCTTGCATTTGGCATATTTCCTTGTTTTTCTTCGGTATTACCTTTGTATTCATCGCGCGCCCCTCGGCCTTGCCGCGGCGCCGGACGGTCGCTTGCGGAACAGGGCGGCACGGCGCGCTCCGTCCGGTAGCGCGTCCGCTATTCGAACTCCGACTTGAGGATATTCACGACCTCCTGTACCGTCTCGACCTCCAGATCGGTCCGCTTAGCCAAATCCTCTACCGAAAGTTCCAGCACGCTCTTGGCCGTATCGCAGCCGATTCCCTTGAGCTGATCGATAATCCACTCGTCGATCTCGTCCTTGAACTCGTCCAGCGCCACGTCTTCTTCCTCCAGCTCGCGGTATACGTCGATGTCGTAGCCGGTCAGCATGCTGGCCAGACGGATATTCAGGCCGCCCTTTCCGATCGCCAGCGACACCTCGTTCGGCTTCAGGTAGACGGCCGCCGTCTTGGTCTCCTCGTTGAGGTTGATCGACGAGATTTTCGCCGGATTCAGCGCCCGCTGGATCAGCAGCTGGCTGTTGGACGTCCAGTTCACGACGTCGATATTCTCGTTGCGCAGCTCCTTGACGATCGAGTAGATGCGCGAGCCTTTCATACCGACGCAGGCGCCGACCGGATCGACCCGGTCGTCGTACGACTCGACGGCCACCTTGGCCCGCTCGCCGGGTATGCGGACGATCTTCTTGATCGTGATCAGACCGTCGTAGATTTCGGGAACCTCCATCTCGAACAACCGCTCGAGGAACTCGGGGGCCGTACGCGACAGCACGATGTAGGGCGAGTTGTTCTTCATCTCGACGCGGGCGACGATCGCCTTCACGCTTTCGCCCTTGCGGAAAAAGTCGCTCGGAATCTGCTCGGACTTGGGCAGCACCAGCTCGTTGTCGTCGTCGTCCAGCACAAGTATCTCTTTTTTCCACACCTGATAGACCTCGCCGGTGATGATCTCGCCCACTTTCTCGGTATACTTGTTGAACAGGTTGGCCTTCTCAAGGTCCATGATCCGGGAGGCCAGGTTCTGTCGGAGCGACAGCACGGCGCGGCGGCCGAAGTCCGCGAGCTTGATCTCCTCGGCCACCTCCTCGCCCACTTCGTACGTGGAGTCGATCTTGCGGGCATCCGTAAGCGAGATCTGCTGGTTCGGATTCTCGACCGTCCCGTCCTCGACGATCGTGCGGTTGCGCCATATTTCGAGGTCCCCTTTCTCGGGATTGATGATCACGTCGAAGTTCTCGTCCGTTTCGTAGGTCTTGATCAGCAAATGACGAAAAACGTCCTCGAGAACGCCGATCATCGTGCTCTTGTCGATGTTTTTAAGCTCTTTGAATTCCGCGAAAGTGCTTACGAGATTGAGATTATCCATGTGTCAATGTGAGATTTTCCGGCTCGTGTCCGGCCCGCTGCCGAGCCGACGCGACCGCTATCCGTAATATTTTAAGTTCAATATCTCTTCGTCCTACAGGCGCGCTACCTGAAATTCAGGTGCTCCGTCGTCGTCTTGATCGCATCGAGCGGGATCGTCTCCTCGCGGATCACGCTCTGGCGGCGCTTCTTTCCCTCGACGGCTACCTTTTCGGCATAGGCCAGCGTCAAAGCCCCGCCGTCGAACGCCTTCGCCTCGGCCGTCAGCTTGCGGCCGTCCCGCAAAACGACATCGACCTCGCGCCCCACCATCTTGCGGTACTGGCGCTCGCAAACGAGCGGCTGCCCGATCCCCGCCGAAACGACCGTCAGGGCGAAATCCTCCGCGTCGCGGTCGAACGCCCCGGTCACGGCGCGGCTCAGGGCGATGCAGTCGTCGATTCCGACGGCCGTATCGCTATCGATCGTCACCTCGATCTCGTCGGAAGGCAATTGCCGGATTCCGACGACGAACCGGTCGGTTCCCGACAGCGCCTGCTCTGCGATCTCGCGTATGCGTTCCGTATCCATATGGCTTCCGTTCGTTCGGGGCCCGGCGATTCCGCCGCAGGCCCGCTTATTCAACAAAAGGGGGGGACTGCCCGTCCCCCTCCCTTGATTATTGATACCTCGATGCAAATATACGTTTTTTTTCGGCCCCTGCAATATTTTCGCGTCATTTTTCGCTGAAACAGTCCGCTTTTAGCCTTCGCGGCCCCGCCATGTCCGGAATACGGCGAACGGAAACGACGCTTCGCCGAAAAAACGCCTACTCGACCTCATCGTTCTGCTTCTTCGGGTTGAACGGCTTCAGGATGCCGCGCTTCGAGGAGCGGATGAAATCGAGCACCAGATCGCGCTCGGGCGTACGGGGCATCTGCGTCTCGACCACCTCGCAGGCGCGCGAGTAAGCGTAGCCCGACTGGAACAGGATGCGGAACATCTCCTGAATCTCGTTGATCTTGTCGGCCGTGAATCCTCGGCGGCGGAGGCCGATGAAGTTCGCTCCGACGAACGACAGCGGATTGTGGGCCGCCTTCACGAACGGCGGTATATCCTTGCTCACGAGCGACCCGCCGCTCAGCATCACATGCTCGCCGATGCGGCAGAACTGATGCACGGCGCAGTGGCCTCCCAAAATGGCCCAGTCGCCCACTTCCACCTCGCCGGCCAGCGAGACGCGGTTGACCAGTACGCAGTTGTCTCCCACCGTACAGTCGTGTCCCACATGCACATAAGCCATAATCAGCGTATTGCTTCCGACCGTCGTCACTCCCTTGGCCGCCGTGCCCCGACTGATCGTCGCGCACTCGCGGATCGTCGTATTGTCGCCGACCACGGCCGTCGAGTACTCGCCCTTGAACTTCAGGTCCTGAGGCAAGCCGGCCACGACGGCCGCCGTATGCACCTTGCAGTTTTTTCCCAGACGCGCGCCGTCCAGAATCACGGCACCCGGGCCGATCCAGCAGCCGTCGCCTATCTCGACGTCGGCAGCGATGTATGCAAAAGGTTCGACGGTCACGTCTTTTCCCAGCTTTGCACCTTCACAAATATGAGCTGATTTGCTTATCATACCGGTTTGGATTAAATGATTACTCTGTCTGAAATATGCCGATCCGGACTAACCGACCCTGTTCTTGGCGATCTGCGCCATCAGCAGGGCCTCGGTAACGAAACGGTTGCCGACGAATGCCTTGGCCTCCATCAGCACGATGCCGCGCCGAATCGGCTCGGCAAGCGTCAGCTCGAACTGGAGCGTATCGCCCGGCACCACCTTGTCGCGGAACTTCACGCCGTCGATCTTCAGGAAATAGGTAGAATAGTTTTCGGGGTCGGGCACGGAGCTGAGCGCCAGAATGCCGCCGCACTGAGCCATCGCCTCGACGATCAGCACGCCCGGCATCACCGGCTCGTCGGGGAAATGGCCGACGAAGAACGGCTCGTTCATCGTCACGTTCTTGAACCCCACCACATGCTCGCTGTCCAAATGCATCACCTTGTCCACCAACAGAAACGGGGGACGGTGAGGCAACAGGCGCTTGATCTGGTTGATATCGTACAGAGGCTTGGCCGCCGGATCGATCCGGAACATCGGACGCGTTCCGCCCCGCTTGATCTCCTTGCGGATCATCTTCGCGAACTCGGTATTGGCCGCATGGCCCGGCTTGTAGGCTACGATACGCCCCCGGACGCGCTGCCCGATCAACGCCAGATCGCCGATCATGTCGAGCAGCTTATGCCGCGAAGGTTCGTTCGGGAAACGCAGCTGCAGATTGTTCAGATAGCCTTCGTTGACCTGCACGTCGCGCTTATCGAATATTTTCGACAGACGGTCGAGCTCCTCGTCCGAAATGCGGTTCTCGACGATAACGATCGCGTTATCCAAATCGCCGCCCTTGATCAGGTTGTTGTTGATCAGAGGCTCCAGCTCGTGCAGGAAAACGAACGTGCGGCACGGTGCGATCTGCTCGGCGAAGTCCGCCATGCGGTCGAGCCGCGCGTACTGGTTCCCGATGATCTTGGAATTGAAATCGACGTTCACGTTGACCGAGAACTCGTCGTCGGGATAGGCGACGATCTCCACGCCGCGCTCGGGAACGGAATAAACGGTCTTCTCGGTAATATGGAAATAGACGCGGTCGGCCGACTGCTCGACGGTTCCCGCCGAAGCGATGGCCTCGACGAAAGGAAGGGCTGATCCGTCGAGAATCGGGGTTTCGGGCGCGTCGATGTCGATCTGCGCGTTATCGATGCCGGAGCCCCACAGGGCCGCCATCACATGCTCGATCGTCCCTATCCGGACGCCCTTTTTTTCTATCGTGGTTCCGCGCGAGGTATCGACTACGTTCTCCGCCAGCGCGTCGACGAAGGGCTGTTCCTCCAAATCGATCCGGCGGAAGCGTATTCCGCTGCCGGGATCGGCCGGGCCAATAGTCATCGTAACATCGAGCCCCGTATGCAGTCCTTTTCCTCGGAAAACGACCGGAGCCTTTAATGTTCTCTGTTTATGCGACATGCTATATCGAAAAATTATTTTAAATACAAAGGTATGAATTTTTTGAAAGAAATCGTACTTTTGTTCGACTTTTATAGCAAACGATGGACCGAGAGACAAAACCGTCACAAACGCCTCGTCCGCAGCCTCCCCGACAACCCCGGGCACGCATTCCGCTGCCTTTCGAGAAGCGCCCGTTCGACGCGGGCTCGTGGGCCTACGAGCACCGGGTCGGGCTGTGCTGCATGGTCATTGCCTATCTGGCGTTCGGAATCGTGTTCGTCTCGGCCAAAATCGTTCTCCAGCAGCGCGTCACCTACAATACGATCTATATGGACCTGACCGAGCTGCAGGCGGCCCTTCCCGAAGAGCAGGAGCCCGAGCGACGGGACGAGCGCGGCGACTACCGCGACGTAAGGAATCTGGTCTCGGACGAGAACGGCCGCGACGAGTCGGTCGGCGAGCGGGGCGCGTCGCCGGGAAGCCTTTCCGAGGCGACCGAGGAATTCATGGAAAGCCTCGACGAGGAAGCCGCCGCTATCCGGGGCAGAATGCAGGCCTCGCGCGAGGCGTTCGAGCGGGGGCGCCGCGAGGAGCGCGAAATGATCGCCCGGCACAAGGCCCAGCGGGAAGCCAAAGACGGAGAAAAGCCGAGCGGCGTGAAACAGAAAGGACGCGTGCTGGTCTCCTACTCGCTGCCCGGACGGACGGACGTCTACCTACATACGCCGGCCTACCAGTGCGAGGGAGGAGGCGAGGTCACCGTAGCGATCACCGTCAACCGCAACGGCAAGGTGACGGCCGCCTCGCTGAAGGAGACCACGACGTCGAGCAACTGCATCAACGAGACGGCCGTCACGGCCGCGCGCAATTCCCGGTTCAACGTCGACGGCTCGGCCGCCGACCGCCAAAGCGGGACCATCACCTATATCTTCGTACCGCAATAGGCTTTTGGCGGTTTGGCATATTTCGCTACCTTTGCCCGCGACTAAAAGGATTAGGAAATATGTCTTACAATTTGCTGAAAGGGAAAAAGGGGCTGATTTTCGGTGCCCTGAACGAGAATTCCATCGCATGGAAAGTGGCCCGGCGCGCCGTCGAGGAGGGAGCCGAAATCGTGCTGACGAACACGGCCGTATCGATCCGCATGGGCACGATCAACCAGCTGGCCGAGCAGTGCGGCACGATCGTCGTGCCGGCCGACGCCACGAGTGTGCCCGATCTGGAACGCCTCATCGACCGGACCATGGAGCACTTCGGCGGCAAGTTCGATTTCATCCTCCATTCGATCGGCATGTCCCTCAACGTACGGAAAGGACGCAAATACGACGACCTTGACTACGACTACCTGGCCAAGACGCTCGACATATCCGCCATTTCGTTCCACAAGGTCATCCAGGTGGCCCGCAAGAAAGACGCGCTGAACGACTGGGGATCGATCGTCGCGCTGACGTATATCGCCGCCCAGCGCACGCTCTACGGATACAACGACATGGCCGACGCCAAGGCACTGCTCGAATCGATCGCCCGCAGCTTCGGCTACATCTACGGCCGCGAGAAGCACGTCCGCATCAATACGGTCTCGCAGTCGCCCACCCCGACGACGGCCGGCAGCGGCGTCATGGGAATGGGCGACCTGATGGATTTCGCCGACCGGACCTCGCCGCTGGGCAACGCCACGGCCGACGACTGCGCGGGCTACGTGCTCACGCTGTTCTCCGATCTGACGCGCAAGGTTACGATGCAGAATCTCTATCACGACGGGGGCTTCTCGAGCATGGGCATGAGCCGGCGGGCGATGAAGCTCTACGAAAAAGGGCTCGAGGTGGAATATCAGGACATCAAGAACAAGATATAGATAGCCACTCGGGACTTCGTCGCCGGAGCGGTTCCGCGCTCCTTAGCGCAACGCCGCACACGGGACCGGACGCCGTATCCGCGAAACATGCGAGAGAGCGCATCGGCGAACAGGCACATCCGAAAGCGGACAGGTCGTCAGGCCTGTCCGTTCTTATTTGCGGCAGGTTCCCGGTTCGGTAAGCGCCGCACGGCTCCTACCGGACCGGATACAGGGGAAACGCCAGTCAGGCAAACCGCCCGACAAATAAGCCTCAGCGGTATTACGAAACGTATGGAATTAAAGGACAGGGAAAAAATCGGTTTCTCGGGCTCGAAACGCGACCTGCTCCGGCATGCGTATCGTCTTACGGCACTCGGCCGGCATACGGTCCGCCAAAATATTCCGCGATCTTCGGGCTCAATCCTCCGACTCGGCGACCGTAACCCGTATCTTGTCGATCCGGCGGCCGTCCATCGCGTCGACATGGAGCGTCAGACGGCGATACGCGAGCGTCTCGCCCCGGCGCAGAAAATCCTTCCTGATCTCGAGCATCAGTCCGGCCAGCGTCTCGGCCTCGCCTTTCGCCTCGTCCAAATAGTCCTCATCGAGCGAAAGCACCTTCAGGAAATCGTTCAGATGCGTCTTGCCGTCGAACAAATAGGTATTCTCGGACAACTTCGCGTAAAACGACTGCTCGATGTCGGATTCGTCCGAAATCTCGCCGACGATCTCTTCCAGAATATCCTCCAGCGAGACCAGACCGAGCGTCGACCCGTACTCGTCGACGACGATCGCCATATGGATCTTGTTGTTCTGGAACTCTTCGAGCAGATCGTTGATCTTCTTATGTTCGGGCACGAAATAGGCGCGGCGGATCAGGTGCTGCCACTCGAAGTCGTCGCCGTGCGAAATATAGGGTAGCATGTCCTTTACGTAAAGCACGCCTTTCACGTCGTCGATCCCTTCCTCGCAAACCGGAATCCGCGAGAAACCCGACTCTATGATCACGCGGCGGACTTCGGCGAAATCGTCCCTCAGATCGAGCGCGACGATATCGACGCGAGGCTTCATGATCTCGACGACCTCGGTATGCACGAAACCGACGATGCCGGACAGCATCCGTCTTTCCTCGACGGTCTGGTCGGTGGTCATCTCGATGGCGTTCGACAGCTCGTCGATCGAAATATTGACCCGCTTCTTGGCCACGCTCTCGTTGATGTAGCTTCCCGAGCGGATCAGCACATAAGCCAGCGGACGGAAGACCGACTTGAGCAAAAGAAGCGGAACCGAAGTTATCCGGGCAACGCGCAAGGGGTTGTACGACGCGAATATTTTGGGCATGATCTCGCCGAAAAGCAGCAGCAGAAACGTCACGACAACCGTCTTGACGACGAACTCCAGACCGACCGCTCCGCCGAAATCCGTCAGCGAATCGATCAGTCCGTTGGACAGGATCACGATGCAGATATTGACCAGATTATTAACGATCAGAATAGTGGCCAGCAAATATTCCTGCACAGACAGCAACTTCAGGATCGCCCGGCCGCTGCGGCTGCGCCCCGTCTTGAGCTGAGCGATGTTGCGCGGAGTCAGCGAGAAAAAGGCCGTCTCGGAACCCGATACCAGCGCGGAGCAGACGAGAAGCACCGCGATGACGATCGACACGACCATGTCGTGGCCCGTAAACGGGCGAAACATCACGGTTTGTATGATACACTCCATCAAGGCCTCGGTATGAAATATGATCGGAACGCCGCCGGATACGCCCGGCTTCCGGCCGTACCCGCTCCCGTCTCATCCGTTCGGTTTGCGGCTTGCGGTTCGCGGCCCGGTCGGGCGGAATGCCGCGCTAATCGAACAGCGAGCTGTTCTGGGTCTTGTCGCTCGGTGCGCTATCGTCCTTGAGGGCTACACGCGAGCTGCGTCCGCCCTCCGACGAGTTGTCCTTGACGAACTTCACGTTACGGCGCACGAAAGCAGGACGGTTCTCCAGCTCGTCGATATCGATATCGGACTCCTTGTCGCGCTTCGAGGCGATCGTCTGCTGAGCGACCGGAGCGGCGAAAGGATTCTGCGTCTGAGGCGCGGACGGTCTCGGAGCGGGCCGCTCGAACGGGCGGGGCGCTTCCGGAGCCGAAGGCTGCGCCGCCGGGGCAGCCGGCTTGTGAATCCGAGTCTTGAACGGACCTTCCGGCTCACGAGCCTCCGGTTCGACGGACGGTTCCTCTTGCTCCGCCTGCATCCCGGGCTCCTCGGTCGGCACGCTTTTGCGCAGCGAGTCCTTATAGCCCTGCAGGGGCGAATACGACACCATATTCATCTGGTTGTAGTCGAAACCGGTCGCGATGATAGTCACCTCGATGTCGGAGCCCAGCGAGTCGTCCTTGCCGGCGCCCCAGATGATGTCGGCGTTGTTTCCGGCGCGCTCCTGAATGTACTCGGTAATCATGTACGTCTCCTCGAGCGTGATCTCCTCCTCGCCCGAAGTGATGTTGATCAGTATGTTCTTCGCTCCGGCGATGTCGTTATGGTTCAGCAGAGGCGACTCGAGCGCCATGTTGGCCACCGCCATCGCCCGGTCCTCGCCCGACGCGCGTCCCGAGCCCATCAGCGCGACGCCGCTGTTGGTCATCACGGTCTGCACGTCGGCGAAATCCACGTTGACGGTATTCTCGCGCGTGATGACCTCGGCGATGCCTTTGGCCGCCGTGGCCAGGATGTCGTCGGCCTTATGAAACGCCTCGGTCAGCGTCAGCTTGCCGAAAATCTCCTGTATGTTCTCATTGTTGATCAGCAGCAACGAGTCGACGCACTCCCGCAACTCGTCGATACCCTGATAAGCCTGCTTCATCCGCTTCGGCCCCTCGGTCTTGAACGGAATCGTCACGATCGCGACGGTCAGAATCCCCAGTTCGCGGGCCGCTTTCGCAATGACCGGAGCGGCTCCCGTACCCGTGCCGCCGCCCATTCCGGCCGTGATGAAAACCATTTTCGTTCCCTCGCGCTTGTAGATCTCGACGATTTCGTCCAGACTCTCCAGCGCCGCCTGCCGTCCTTTCTCGGGATTATTGCCCGCTCCGAGCCCGTTCTGGCCCAGACGCACCTTGACCGGCACCGGACTGTTGCGCAACGCCTGAGGGTCCGTGTTGCACACCATGAACGACACGTCGGCAATCTCCATTTCGAACATGTGATTGACGGCATTGCTTCCGCCGCCGCCGACGCCCGTCACCATAATAATGGACGGGGAAAGTTTCGGAATCTCAAAATCGATGATCTTATCTACCTCGGGCATATCGTTTCCGCTTCGTTTTGTTCTGTTTCCGTCATACTATCATTGTGCCGCACGCCCGGAGCGGGCTCCCGGCGTGCCGTACTAAATTTCGTTGTCGTCGATCTCCTCGTCGAACATGTTGATCATTTTCTCCTTGATCTTGGAGAAGAATCCGGGCCCCCGGCTTCCTTTCTGCTTCTTGGCCTTCTTCGGCTCGAACTCCTCTTCCTCCTCCGCGACGGACTCGCCGAGACCGGACTGTCCGTAGCGGGACGCTCCCGCGTCGTTCCGATACAGATCGTTGATCTTCTGCCGGCTGACGCCGACCTTGGGCTCGGCCGCATCATAAGAGCCGGAAACGGGCCGGGCCGAAGTGGTCCTCGGACGGGCCGCGCGCGACGGACGGCCCTCGGCGAAAGCCTTGGCCAAAATACCGACGGCCGTAGACATATCGGGGCCCGTCGCCTCGTCGGGGCTATCGGCCGCGAGCACCGCCTCGGGGCCCGCCACACGGACGTCCATGCCCGTATAGCTTTTGAACAGCGCGTCCAGATCGCGCAGCTGCGCGCCCCCGCCCGTCAGCACGACGCCAGCGGAAAGCTTGCTCTGGTATCCCGACTTCTTGATCTCCTCGATCGCGAAATCGATGATATCCTGCATGCGGGCCTCGATGATCGCGGCCAGATTCTGGCACGAAATCTCCTTGGGCGCCTTCGCGCTCAGGCCGGGCGTAGTGATGAACTTGTCGGGCTGAGCCTTCTCGCGCATCGCTCCGCCATAGCGGGTCTTGAGGCTCTCGACGTGCTTCTCAAGTATTCCGTAGGAGCGGATATCCTTATTGACCACGTTGCCGCCCATCGGGACGATCCCCACATGGCGGATGATATTCTTCTCGTAGACGGTCACGTCGGTCGTACCGCCCCCGATGTCGATCACGGCGACGCCCTCCTGCTTCTCGTCCTCGGAAAGCACCGCCTCGGCCGAGGCCACGGCATTCAGAAACAGGCCCAGCGGAGCGACTCCGCCGCGCTTGAGCGCCATCTCGACCCGGCTGATCGCCGTCGAGTCGCCCAGCAGAATGTTGAACGTCGAGGCGAGCTTGGTGCCGAACGTGCCCACCGGGCTCGAGGTTTCCTCCTCGTCGTCGACGACATAGCTCTGCGGAATGATCTGCAGTATCTTTTCCCCCTCGGGAGCCGGAACGTTGCGCATGCTGTCATGCAGATGCTGCACGTCCTCCTGACGGATCTCGCCGCCCCGGCTGAACACATGGTACGGATGCTTCACGCAGCGGATATGCTGGCCCGAAACGCCGGCGTAGGCTTCCGTGATCCGGATTTGCTGCCGCTGCTCGATAGCCGCCACGGTCGCCTTGATACTCTGCGAGACAAGCTCGATGTTCTTGATCTCGCCGCGAACCATGCCCATCCCCTGCACAGGGGCGACCTCCCGGTCCACGATCCGAATCCGGCCGTCCTCATCCTTCGTGCCGACGACCGTGACCACCGTGTTGGTTCCCAAATCGATCGCAACGACGTAATCTCCGTTTTCCACTCTGTTTTCCATATTATTTGACGCAGACAATCTGATCCTTGTATTTCAAATTCACGTACCGGTAGCGGTCCCATCCCTCGTAAAGCACCGCTTTCCGGTAAAAGCTCATCAGCTTGTCGAGCTTCTGCTCATACGCGTCGATCCCTCCGAGCGCGATCACCTGATCGCCCGCCCGGGGCACGATCTCCACCTGAGGCTCGCCTTCGGTCTGAGGATCAGCGCCGTTCACGCGGATTTGCACGATGAACGCGTTCCAGAAGTCATCATAACCGACGAATTTCACAAAATTAATCAGTTTAGCCAAAAACAAATAATTTTTCTCTACTTTTTTTTCGCCGCCTCCGGCCAGCGAGTCGAGCGGTCCGACATAGTCGCGGGGGAACGGCAGCTCGAAACGGCCCGTCACGATCGGGACATAACAGGAGAACTGTCTCTGCTGCGGCAGGATATAACCGTCGTCGGTCACATAGAAGTTATACCCGTCGTCGGTATTGAATCGCATAACGGGCTTCCGCTGGGCGATCTCGATCGTCAGGACGCCGTCGATCGACGCATAGACGCGGGCCGAGCGGACATATCCCCTCCGCCGGACGAAACGCTCCAGCTCGAGCGTATTGATCGACGAGAGCTCGCGTCCGACCAGCGGAATCTTTTCCGAGGCGAACCACCCCCGTACCATGGCCGGCGTGATGAACCCGCGCTCGGCGCTGTCGAGCACCACGACACGCACTTCGCGGCACGGCCTCTGCTGCTTCCGCTCGCGCGTGTAGCGCGACGACAGCAGCAGATAGACGAGGATGGCTGTCCACGAGAGCACGTTCAGGGTTATGACGAGCGGTCTTTTCAAAACACGACGCTATTTTTCGCTTCGGCCTTCTCCGGCAAGAAGACCGATTCGTTCCGTCCAAAGTTAAGCACAATCGCGGTATCCGCGAAATCCGGGCCGGAAAATCTCCGTCTCCCGCAGGTCTCGGTCGAAGAGCCCGGGAAAATTCTTCAATCGGCCTGCGCGGCGGACCGGCCGGGGCCGGACAGCGTCTCCGCGATCCGGCCGCAAAAGCGGTCGATGTCCCCTGCGCCGAAAGTCACGAGCAGTTCCGGATTCTCGTCCCGGATCGCATCGAGCAGTCCGTCCTTGGACACGACGCGCGCGGGAACGGTCAGCAGCGGCAGCAGCATCTCGGAACGGACGCCCTCGATCGGCTCCTCGCGCGCCGGATAGATCGGCAGCAGCAGCACCCGGTCCGCCAGCGAAAGCGCCGAGGCGAACTCCCCGCAGAAATCCCGCGTACGGGTGTACAGGTGCGGCTGGAACACGACGGTCAGCCTTCGGCCGGGAAACATCTCGCGCAGGGAACCGATCGCCGCCCGTAACTCGTTGGGATGATGCGCATAGTCGTCCATATAGACCCGGCCGGGCTCGTTGACGTAAAAGTCGAACCGTCTCCGGACTCCCGAGAACGAGGCGATCGCCTCGCGGAGCTTCCGATCGTCGACTCCGGCAACCCAGAGCAACGCGGCGGCGGCCACGCAATTCTCCACGTTGACGCGCCCCGGAATGCCGAGCGTACACTCCTCCAGCCTGCGGTCGGGAAAGACCAGATCGAAGCGGTACCGCCCGTCGTCGAGCACGCGAATCCGGTCGGCATAGAAATCGCAGGGCCCGTCGTAGCCGTACCGGTAAACCGAAATCTCCGGATTGCGCAGATCGAGCTCGACTCCCCGCTTGACGATCAGCGCTCCGCCGGGCCTGATCTGCGCGACGAACTGAGCGAAAGCCTCCTTCACGGCCTCGTGCGTGCCGTAAATGTCCAAATGATCGGCATCGGCCGCCGTCACGACGGCCACATCGGGATGCAACTGCAGGAACGAGCGGTCGAACTCGTCGGCCTCGACGACCAAGCGCGGCCCAGGTCCCAGCACCAGATTGCTCCCGAAATTCTTCGATATGCCGCCCAGAAAAGCGCTGCCCCCTCCTCCGGCGACACGGTTGAACCAAGCGGCCATCGTCGTAGTGGTCGTCTTGCCGTGCGTGCCGGCAACGGCCATCACGTACTTTCCCTCCGAAATCGCGCCGAGCAACCGCGAGCGCTTGACAACCTCGAAACCGCCGTCGCGAAAGAAGCGCAGCTGCGGATGATCCTCGGGGATCGCCGGCGTATAGACGACCAGCGTATCGTCGCTGCTGCGGAAATCGGCCGGTATCGCGTCGGTCGACTCGTCATAGGTCACTTCGGCGCCCTCGCGCCGCAGCTCGGCCGTCAGCTCCGAGGGCGTACGGTCGTAACCGGCCACGCGCCGGCCCTCGTGCAGAAAATAGCGCGCCTCGGCGCTCATGCCGATTCCGCCTATGCCCAGAAAATAGACTTTCCCGTATTTCATTCCGATCGTTTTACGACTTTCAGTATTTCGTCCGCCACGCGGTCGGCCGAGTCGGCGACGGCCAGCGCGCGTATGTTCTTTTCCATTTCCGAGCGCATCGCATCGTCGGCCAGCAGCCGCCCGGCCTCGGAGAATACCCGGGCGACGGCCTCGCGATCGGGCACGACGAGCGCAGCCCCCCGATCCGCGAGCGCCATGGCGTTCTTGGTCTGATGATCCTCGGCCACGTTGGGCGAAGGCACGAAAACGACCGCCTTGCCGACCAGGCAGAGCTCCGAAACGGTACCTGCCCCGGAACGGGCGACGACGACGTCGGCCGCCGCATAGGCCAAGTCCATCCGTTCGATGAAGGCCCCTCGCCAGATGCCGCGCGCATCGCGGCCGCGCATGAACTCGTCCATCTCCCGTTCGTAATACTTCCCGGTTTGCCAGATAACCTGAAACCGACCCTCGCGCACGATCTCGTCTGCATGGGCCTTCATCGCCTCGTTCAGCGTCCGGGTGCCGAGGCTTCCCCCGACGACCAACACGACCGGCTTGCCGGCCTCCAGCCCGAAATGGGCCAGCGCCTCGGCTTTCAGCGCGGCGGCGTCCCCGGAAGCGGCGAAGCGACCGCGCAGCGGATTGCCCGTCAGCACGATCCGATCGGCAGGGAAAAAGCGCTCCATGCCCTCGTAGGCTACGCAGATGCGCCGGGCCCGCGACGCGAGCAGCTTGTTCGTAACGCCCGCATAGGAGTTCTGCTCCTGAATCAGCGTCGGAATGCCCATCCGCTGCGCGCTCCACAGCACCGGAGCGCTGGCGTACCCCCCGAAGCCGACGACCACATCGGCCCCGAAGCGGCGGATCACCCGCCGGGCCTTAACCACCGACGCGAGCACCTTGGCCGGAACGGCCAGGTTGCGCAGCGTCAGCCGCCGCTGCAATCCCGCCACGGGCAGG
>CABUJP010000061.1:0-14605 GCA_902491835.1 uncultured Alistipes sp.
GTGGCCGTCCCGCTTCATCCGCACGGCCGTGCTGTGGCTGTGCGAACAGGTCCGCAAGCCGATCCTGAAGCTGACCTATCAGGACTACGTCGACAACCGGCTCGGACAGTTGCTCGAAATCTCGGGCATGGCCTACGACGAAATCAACATACAGGTATTCAACGACCTGCAGCACACGATCACAGGCTGGCCGGGCGGCAAGCCGAACGCCGACGACTCGACCCGTCCCGAGCGGGCCTTCCCCTACCCCAAGCGCGTGGTGATTTTCAGTCCGCATCCGGACGACGACGTGATCTCGATGGGCGGCACGTTCCGGCGCCTGATCACGCAGGGACACGACGTGCACGTGGCTTACGAGACATCGGGCAACATTGCCGTGCACGACGACGTCGTACTGCAGACGATCGACACGGCCCGCGAATGCGGCTTCGAGGATAAGTACGACGAAGTGAAGCGCATCATCGCAGGCAAGCGCAAGGGCGAGCCGGAACCCTTGGAGCTGAGGAAGCTCAAGGGCTCGATCCGCCGCGCCGAGGCCAAGGCCGCCTGCCGCCATATGGGGCTGAACGACCAGACCAACGTCCATTTTCTGAACCTGCCGTTCTATGAAACCGGGGGCGTCAAGAAAGGATTGCTGACCGATCGGGACATTTCGATCGTCGTCGATCTGCTGCGCAAGATACAGCCGCATCAGATTTACGCCGCGGGCGACCTGTCGGACCCGCACGGCACGCACCGTACCTGCATCGAGGCCGTACTGGAGGCGATGCACGTCGTGAAGGACGAGCCGTGGGTCAAGGACTGCCGCTTCTGGCTCTACCGGGGCGCATGGCAGGAGTGGGACCTCGACATGGTCGACATGGCCGTGCCGCTGAGTCCCGACGAGGTGGTCCAGAAGCGCCACGCCATCTATCGCCACCTGTCGCAGAAAGACGTAATGCCTTTCCCCGGCGAGGACAAGCGCGAGTTCTGGCAACGGGCCGAGGAGCGCACGCAAAACACGGCCAAGCTGTACGACCGGCTGGGCATGGCGGAGTATCAGGCCATCGAGGTATTCGTTCAGCTGAAGAATCCGGCGCAACTGTAGCCTCCCGCTCCCGATTTTTCGGCCCGGCGAATCTTCGCGCTCCATTTCAAGAAACGCGACTTTCGCCGGACTCCCCGAGGGCACTCCCTCGAAAACAGAAAAGAGAAACGAACCAAATAAGCAAACATAAGACATGAGAGTCATCATCGAACCTACCAGCGAACAAGGATCGGCCTGGGCGGCCGCCCATATCGCCCGGCGGATCAACGAACATGCGAAATCGACGGACCGCCCGTTCGTACTGGGTCTGCCCACGGGCTCCACACCGCTGGGGACCTATCGTAAGCTGATCGAAATGTGCAAGGCGGGACAGGTCTCGTTCGCCAACGTCGTTACGTTCAACATGGACGAATACGTCGGCATTCCGAAAGACCATCCCGAAAGCTACCACTCGTTCATGTGGAACAACTTTTTCAGCCACATCGACATCAAGCCCGAAAACGTGAACATTCTCGACGGCAACGCGCCCGATCTGGAGAAAGAGTGCGCGGACTACGAGGCGCGGATCGAGAAGGCGGGAGGCATCGACCTGTTCATGGGCGGCATCGGATCGGACGGACATCTGGCCTTCAACGAGCCGTTTTCGTCGCTCGGCTCGCGCACGCGGGTCAAGTCGCTCACGAAGGACACGATCATCGCGAACTCGCGCTTTTTCGGCCATGACGTGAATCTGGTTCCCAAAACGGCGCTGACCGTCGGCGTGGCGACCGTCATGTCGGCCCGCGAGGTGCTGATCCTCGCTTTCGGACACAACAAGGCCCGTGCGCTGGCAGCCGGCATCGAGGGCGGCTACTCTCACCAGTGGACGATCAGCGCGCTGCAGGTTCATCCCAAGGGGATCATCGTCTGCGACGAAGACGCGACGGACGAGTTGAAAGTCGGCACGTACAAGTATTTCAAGGATATCGAGGCCAAGAATCTCGATCCGGCCTCGCTCGGAGCATAGCCGTGCTCTAATCGGAACCGCCGGTCCGGCGGTTCCGAGTGCGGATGCAGGCAGACGAGAGGCCGTTTCCGGACGCGCGGCCGGGCGATTTTTCCGACCGGCCGCGCATTTATTCCTACGCATAACGAAGGTACGGCTTGGCGCCGCACTTTCCGGAGCCTTCTTTGTCCGAAAGGCGCCCTGTATTCTTTAATAAAGTCGAGCCCGGACGAAGCGGCCGCCCCGAGGAAAAGGAACGGATCGCAGATGTTTCCGCTGTTATATTCCATCTCTTTTGCGTATCTTTGCGATCTACACGAAATTCACCGACAGAAAACCTATGGCGGACGAAAAAATCATATTCTCGATGGTGGGAGTCAGCAAGACTTTCACGAACCAGAAAAAGGTACTGAACAACATCTACCTGTCGTTTTTCTACGGCGCGAAGATCGGCATCATCGGCCTGAACGGGTCGGGCAAGTCGACGCTGATGAAAATCATCGCCGGAATCGACAAGAACTTTCAGGGCGAAGTCGTCTTCTCGCCCGGATACACGGTCGGCTATCTCGAGCAGGAACCGCATCTGGACGACACGAAGACAGTCCGCGAGGTGGTCGAGGAAGGCTGTGCCGACGTGGTCGCGCTGCTCAAGGAGTACGAGCAGGTCAACGCCCGTTTCATGGAGCCGATGGACGACGAGCAGATGGCCAAGCTGATCGAGCGGCAGGGCGAGCTGACCGAGCAGATCGACCACAAGAACGGCTGGGAGCTCGACGCGACGCTCGAACGGGCGATGGACGCGCTGCGCTGTCCCGACGCCGACGAGCCGGTGAAGCACCTCTCGGGCGGCGAGCGTCGCCGCGTGGCGCTATGCCGGCTCCTGTTGCAGCAACCCGACGTGCTGCTGCTGGACGAGCCGACGAACCATCTCGACGCCGAGAGCGTCGACTGGCTCGAGCAGCACCTGCGGCAGTACAAGGGAACGGTGATCGCCGTCACGCACGACCGCTACTTCCTCGACAACGTGGCCGGATGGATACTCGAACTCGACCGGGGCGAAGGCATCCCGTGGAAAGGCAATTACAGCGGTTGGCTCGAGCAGAAGTCGCAACGGCTGGCTCTGGAGGAAAAGCAGGAGAGCAAGCGCCGCAAGACGCTCGAGCGCGAGCTCGAATGGGTCCGCATGGCTCCCGCCGCACGGCACGCCAAGAGCAAGGCGAGGCTGTCGGCCTACGACCGGATGCTGAACGAGGATACCAAGCAGAAGGAGGAAAAGCTCGAAATATTCATCCCGAACGGCCCGCGTCTGGGCGACCGGGTGATCGAGGCGCAGGACGTGGCCATGGGCTACGGCGACCGGTTGCTGTACGAGCACCTGAACTTCTCGTTGCCGCCGGCCGGCATCGTCGGCGTGATCGGCCCCAATGGCGTGGGCAAAACCACGCTGTTCCGACTGATTATGGGCATCGAAAAGCCGCTGCACGGAACGTTCAGCGTCGGCGAAACGGTCAAGCTGGCCTACGTTGACCAACAGCATGCGTCGATCGACCCGGAGAAAACCGTCTATCAGGTCATTTCGCAGGACAGCGAGCTGATCCAGCTGGGCGGCCGCAGCATCAATGCGCGCGCCTACGTATCCCGGTTCAACTTCAGCGGAGCCGATCAGGAGAAGAAATGCGGCGTACTGTCCGGAGGCGAGCGCAACCGGCTGCACCTGGCCCTCGCGCTGAAAGAGGAGGGCAACGTGCTGCTGCTGGACGAGCCGACGAACGATATCGACGTGAACACGCTCCGAGCGCTGGAGGAAGGCTTGCAGAACTTCGCAGGCTGCGCCGTCGTCATCTCGCACGACCGCTGGTTTTTGGACCGCATCGCGACCCATATTCTGGCCTTCGAGGGCGACTCGCAGGTCGTATTCTTCGAGGGCGGCTACAGCGAGTACGAGGAGAACAAGCGCAAGCGGCTCGGCGACGACCAGCCGCATCGCGTCAAGTACCGCAAGCTGATGGCCGACTGAGTCCCGCAAAACGGGATCGTCGTTCCGATGTCTGCCGCAACGTAACGTCGAGAAGGAGAAGCGCCCGACCGCACAGCCGGAAAGTGCGTCCGCAGAAACATCGTGCGCCGACGAGACGGTATGTCCGAACGGCGGATCGCTTCGGAAAACGGGAAGGAGCATTGCGGGTCTCTTTCGCTTCGTTCGACAGGGTATAAAACCGCCGAACCGACCGAACGCTCGGCGACACGGATGAACAAGAAACTACGATAAACGACAATATGTGATATGGCACAAAAACCGTCCATTCCAAAAGGTACGCGCGATTTCGGCCCGGAGGAGATGATCCGGAGAAACTACATTTTCGATACGATCAAGGGCGTCTTCCGACTGTACGGCTTCCAGCCGCTCGAAACCCCCGCGATGGAGAACCTCTCGACGCTGCTGGGCAAGTACGGCGACGAGGGCGACAAGCTGCTGTTCAAGATACTGAACTCGGGCGACTTCCTCGGCGGAGTGAGCGACGAGCAACTGCACGGTAATCCGAACGCCCTCTCGACACGGCTGTGCGAAAAGGGGCTGCGGTATGACCTGACCGTCCCGCTGGCCCGCTATGTCGTACAGCATCAGGGAGAAATATCCTTCCCGTTCAAGCGTTACCAGATCCAGCCCGTCTGGCGGGCCGACCGGCCGCAAAAAGGGCGATACCGCGAATTCTACCAGTGCGACGTCGACGTGATCGGCAGCCGCAGCCTGCTCTGCGAGGTCGATCTGGTCGAAATCGTCGCCAAGGTCTTCCAGCGGCTCGGCATTCGAGTGACACTTAAGGTAAACAACCGCAAGATACTGTACGGCATAGCCGAAACGATCGGTCATGCCGATAAGATGATCGATATTACCGTGGCGATCGACAAGCTCGAGAAGATCGGACTCGAGGCCGTGAACGGCGAGCTCCGCGAAAAGGGCATCGACGAACGGGCGATCGAAGCTCTGCAGCCGATCCTGTCGCTCGAAGGTGCGAACGGCGCGAAGCTGGCCCGGCTGAGGGAAATCCTTGTGGGTAGCTCGGTCGGATTGGCCGGCGTAGACGAAACGGAGACGATCCTTTCCTATGTCGAAACGCTTGGCACGGAATTGGATATTGAACTGGACTTGTCTCTGGCACGCGGCCTGAACTACTACACGGGGGCGATTTTCGAGGTCAAGGCCCGCGACTTCGCGATCGGGAGCATCTGCGGCGGAGGCCGATACGACGACCTGACCGGCATATTCGGCATGCCGAATACCTCGGGCGTAGGCATCTCGTTCGGAGCCGACCGGATCTACGACGTAATGACCGGCCTCGACCTGTTCCCCGACGATACGAAAGGGACGACCCGGGCGCTGATGCTCAATTTCGGAGGCGAGGAGGAGCGCGTATCCCTGAGACTGGCGAAGAACCTGCGCGAGGCGGGTATTGCCTGCGAAGTCTACCCCGAAAGCGCGAAGATGAAAAAGCAGATGGAATACGCCAACCGACGCGCCGTGCCGTGGGTCGTGATCGTCGGCAGCGACGAGCTGGCCTCGGGCCGCGCTACCGTCAAGAACATGGCCACCGGCGAGCAACAAGCCGTAGCTTTCGACGAACTGATCAACCGCATCGAATCATGAAAACAATCGCTCATAACCTGATCCTGCTGGCAACGCTCGCACTGCCCGCGCTCTGCGCCGCGCAGCCCAAGCCGACGGACGACCCGCAGCGGAATCTGCAGAAGTTCGACAACTTCTACCGCTATCTGAACATGACCTATGTCGATACCGTTCACAACGGGCAGCTGGTCGAGAACGCGATCCGCGAAGTGCTTTTGCAACTGGACCCTCACTCGGCCTACGTATCGCCCGAAGAAATGGTCGAGGTAACCGAGTCTTTCGACGGAAGTTTCAGCGGGATAGGCATCGAATTCAACGTACTAAACGATACGATTATCGTCGTGAACGTCATCTCGGGAGGCCCTTCCGAGAAAGTGGGACTGCTACCGAACGACCGAATCGTCGAGGTGAACGGCCAGAATGTCGTGGGAACCAAACGAATCGACGTGCCGAAAATTCTGCGCGGCCCGAAAGGGACCAAAGCGGAAACGAAAGTCGTCCGGCGCGGCACGAAGGAACCGCTCGACTTCACGATTGTCCGCGACAACATCCCGATCAATACGGTCGATGCGGCCTACAAGGTCGATCCGTCGACCGGCTACATACGTGTAAACCGGTTCGCGAACAACACGTTCAGGGAATTTACCGAGGCCATCGACAAAATGGGCCCGATCGATGCGCTGATCCTCGATCTGAGAGGTAACGGAGGCGGCCTGATGGATCAGGCGATCCGGATGAGCAACTACTTCCTGCCGCAAGGCTCGGTAATCGTCTCGACCGAAGGCATGAAGGTCCCGTCCGACCGGATCGTCGCCTCGAGCGACGGGCCGTTCAAAGGCAAGGTGATCGTACTGGTTAACGAAACGTCGGCCTCGGCCAGCGAGATCGTGTCGGGAGCCCTTCAGGATTGGGACCGGGGGCTGCTGATCGGCCGCCGGACGTTCGGCAAGGGGCTCGTCCAGCGCCAGTTCCCGCTGAACGACGGCTCGGCAGTCCGGCTGACCGTAGCCCGCTACCACACTCCGACCGGACGGGTTATCCAGCGGCCTTTCCGCTACGGCGACCGCGAAGGCTATTACGAGGATTTCAACCGCCGGTTCCAAACCGGCGACTCGGCCGTCAAGGAAGAGATCGACTCGACGCAGGTCTACAAGACCCTCAGGCTCGGGAGGACGGTTTACGGCGGAGGAGGCATCACCCCGGACATCATCGTCGAGGCCGACACGAGCGGCTATACGGAATACTGGGGCAACCTGATTCGCAAAGGAATCATCAACGAGTTCGTCGTCGAGTATATGGATAAGAACCGGGCCGCCATATTGGCAGAGTACCCCACCCCGGACCGTTTTGTCCAGGAGTACGCGGTCGGACCCGAGGTAACCGGCGAGCTGATTCGCGCCGCCGAGCAAAAGGGCATTCCGTACGACGAAGAGCAGTTCAGAAAATCGGAAACGGACATCCGGACGCAACTCAAGGCGCTTTTCGCCCAGAAACTGTGGAGCGTCAACGAGTTCTACCGCGTGATCAACGCCGAACAGGACCCCGAGTTCGCCAAGGCGCTCGAAGCGCTGAAAAACTGGGACAGCTTCAGCCAAGGCATATCCGGATAGCGGAATCCGCTACCTGCCGCACAGCGATCCGTTCGTGAAATTTAGCCGGGGATTTGCTTATCCGTTATATTTTGCTTATTTTTATGTTAGTATAACCTACAATACTAACACCTAAAACAGCAAGCATGGAGAATCCCGACTTCAAAAAGGAAAGCGAAGGCGAAGGGGCCGAGGAAGTATATTCCAAAGCCGTCAGGGCAGGTCGCCGAACTTACTTTTTCGACGTAAAAGCGACGAGAAACGACGATTACTACATCACGGTCACCGAAAGCAGGAAGAAAACGGGAAAAGACGGAGGCTTCACGTTCGAGAAGCATAAGATTTACCTGTACAAGGAGGATTTCCGCAAATTCGCCGAGGGGTTTCAGGACGCTGTCGACTACGTCGTGAAAAGCAAGCCCGAGTGCTTCAATCCCGACGGCACGGCTATCGTCCCCGCTCAGAGCACGGACGAGCCGTTCGGCAAATCGTAACGGTTCCGGGAAGGTAGCCCCTGCGAGGGCTGCCTTTTTCGTTCGGAACGCACGCGACGGAGACGGCTCGACAGCCAGTCCGGACCGAAGAGGCGACCGGCGCAATACCGCTCGCGGCAAGGCAGCGCAGGAAATCAAGATAAGGGGGCTCCGTATTTTCCGTGAGGACATACGCAAAGCGGAAACGACAAATGCCTTTCTCGATTCCCGGCTTCCGCGGCCGGTTTCCTAAACGTTCCTACGAACGAACACATGAAACGAAAAAGGGGAAACAATAACCGTTATAAGAAAGCGGCGAACTATTACAGTTCAATGAACAGAACGTAACTTTCCAAACGCCTTCACACCCCGATGGCATGCGACAGCAAGAGGGGTAACAGGCAGGCGCGAACCATAGGCAACTATCAGAATTCAACGGACAGAACATCCTTTCCAAACTTCCTTACTCCGAAAGCATGGGTTGCGAACGACGGGTACTTCTGGCATTCAGCGGAGGCAACGACAGCTGTGCGGCGGTCGGGATTCTCCGTGCTCAGGGTTACGAGCCGACGCTTCTCACGCTGGACATGACCGGTGACCGTTCCTTGCTGGCTCGGGCCCGGCGGGCTGCCGAGGCATTGGATGCGCCGCTTCTGACGATCGACGCGCGGGCTTCTTTCACCCGGCGGATCGTGGACTACTTCGCAAACGGCTACCTGACCGGAGAAACGCCGGCCCCTTGCACGGAATGCAACTCCCGCATCAAGTGGAACACGCTGCGCGACGTCTCGATCGAACGAGGAATCGGACGTATCGCCACAGGCCATTATTTTCGCTTGTCGAGACAGTACGGCAAAGTATTCGTACGCCGGGCGGCCGATCCGGCCAAGGATCAATCCTATTACCTTTGGGGCGTCCCGCAATCCTGCCTCGAGCGGGCGATCACCCCGATGGGAGAAACGCTGAAACGCGAAGCCGGAGAGAGGCTTCCTGCCGGGCTGAAATCGCCCGAGAGCATGGGAATCTGTTTCCTTCGAGGGGAAAACTACCGCGAATTCCTGAGACGACGAGCGCCGAAAGGAATCCGGCCGGGAGAGATCGTCGACCGGACCGGAAAAAGAATCGGCACGCACGACGGGTGCGCGTTCTATACGGTCGGACAGAAGCGCGGATTGGGCCTCCCCCCTTCGCTGGCCGTCGTGGCCATCGACGCCGACCGGAACAGGCTGATCGCAGGCGAAGACGAGGAATTGCAGCGGCGCTGTCTGACAATCCGCGCATGGAACATTCCGGACATGGAGCGGCTCTGCCGCTCCCGGGAGCTACGCGTCGTGATCCGGGGCATCGGCCGCAATCCGGACGGATTCGCACGCATCCGTCCCGAGCGCGACCGGCTGCACGTCGAGCTCGAGTACCCGGCATGGGCGCCCGCGCCCGGACAGCCGGTCGTCTTCTACGAGCAGGACATCGTGCTGGGCGGCGGCATTCTGGCAGGCAGCAGATAAGCAGCTCCATGAAGGCGACGGGAACCGGGTTTCCGACCGGCACGACGTATGTGCACGGACGGTCGGGGCAAAGTTTCCGATCGCACGAAGGGTGACGACCCGCATGAAAAGCCATAGCCGCAGCATGGCCCCGAATGCGCAAAGACGGAGCCCGATCATATTTACCGTACCAATTTTCGAGTTCCCGATATGTCGGTTCCCCCGTATGCAATCACTTCCGGCGGAGGAGGCTTCACGGTAGCAGCCTAACCGGATACGCAACCTGCGGTCGCATGCCGAGACCAAATGACATAGAAACCCGGGACGAGCACTTTGGCGCATGGAAGCATACGATCGCCAAACGGAAATTTCAGGGAAGGACGAAAAACGGATTACACGGGAGACCGCCCCGGAAACGACGCCAAAGCTCACGCCGCTACGCACTCATGCCACACATCGGACCGGCGAAAATATGCCGGAGGAATCCGCCCCGATGGCCTAATTCACGGCTATGGATTCCGCCGTTTGAAAAATTATTGGTAAACTTGCCGCTGATAAAACAACGCTTTATCCCGCATGAATCTTCTGAAAAGACTCTACAACTGGATACTCGGCTGGTCGGAAAGCCGTTGGGGCGCCTTGGCGCTGTTCCTGCTGGCCTTCGCCGAATCGAGCTTTTTCCCGATCCCTCCCGACGTACTGCTGATCGCCCTGTGCCTTGGCTGCGCGGCCAAGGCTTTCCGCTATGCGGCGATCTGCACGGTCGGATCGCTGCTCGGAGCAGTCGCCGGCTATGCGATCGGCTATTTTCTCTGGCAAACCCCGTCGGGCGAGTTCACTGCGATAGCCGACTTCTTTTTCCGGATCATTCCGGGATTCACGCATGCCGAGTACGATCAGATCAGCCGCCTGTACAACGAATACAACTTTTGGGTCGTGTTCACGGCCGGATTCTCGCCGATTCCCTACAAGCTGATTACGATCACGGCCGGCGTGTTCAAGCTCGATTTGCCGATGTTCGTATTCGCGTCGATCGTCAGCCGGGGACTGCGTTTCGTGCTGATAAGCTGGCTGATCTGGAAATACGGCGCACCGATCAAAACGTTCATCGACAAGTATTTCAACCTGCTGGCCATAGGTTTCACCGTATTGCTGGTAGGCGGCTTCTTCGCCATCAAATACGCTTTCTGACCATGAAACTGTACGGACTGATAGGCTTCCCGCTCGGACATTCGTTTTCCCGGCGCTACTTCACGGATAAATTCGACCGGGAGGGAATCGCCGATTGCGAGTACCGCAATTTTCCGATCGAGTCGATCGAAGAGGTGAGCCGATTGCTGCCCCGACCGGAACTGCAGGGATTCAACGTGACGATTCCATACAAGCAGCAAATCATACCCTATCTGAGTGCCCTGAGCGATGAGGCCCGGGCCATCGGAGCGGTCAACTGCGTGCGGCTCGGCCCTGACGGACCGGTAGGCTACAACACGGATGCTTTCGGATTCCGCCGCTCGCTGCTCTCGCTACTCGGCGAAGCTCGACCGGAGCGGGCGCTCGTGCTCGGAACCGGCGGAGCCTCGAAGGCGGTCGGCTATGTGCTCGGAGAGCTCGGCATTCCGTTCGACAGCGTGTCGCGCGACAGCAACAAGTGCCGTTTCACGTACGGAACCCTGACTGCGGACGCGGTGTCGGACCGCCGGCTGATCGTCAACGCGACGCCGCTGGGAACCTATCCCGCCACGGAAGGATACCCGCCCATTCCTTATGAGGGAATCGGTCCCGGACACTTCCTGTTCGATCTGGTCTACAATCCGCCGCTCACGGAGTTTCTGCGGCGGGGCGCCGAGCGGGGCGCCGCCACGCGCAACGGCTACGACATGCTCGTCGGGCAAGCCGAGCGGGCATGGGAAATCTGGAACGGAAAAATGTGACGACCCCGGATCGAGCAACCATGCGCTTTTCCTGAAGCAAATTCCGCAAGCGGCGGATTCCCCGGAACGCATTGCATCTGCTGCATGATGGACGCATGGAATGCGTTTTTGCCACCGTTTCTGTTCATGCTATGAAATCAAGCGAGCCCGATCCTCCGTTTCGGGAACACGCCGGCTCCGTTGCCCCTTCGTACAAAAGGCCGGGCGAAAATCCGCCGAATGCAGCAAACCGATGCAATAAAAATAGCAGGGGCGAGTTCTCGAACTCGCCCCTGCTATTTTTACCGATCTCGGACGGAACTACTCCATCTCGATCATCAGCGCATGATTGGGAATATTGTCCCCTTCCTTCACGTCGACTTTCTTGACCGTGCCGGCAAAGGGCGCGCGAATATTGTTGTGCATCTTCATCGCCTTGAAGACGATCAGCATATCGCCGACCTCGACCTTCTGTCCCTCCTTGACGCACACTTCGACGATCGTACCCGGAATCGAGGACTTGATGTGCTTCGGGTTCTCGGGTTGCCACGGCTTGCGCTCCAGATGCTTTTTCGTAAGCGTGGTCTGAAACGTTCCGTGCATGGTTTCCAACGTATCGTAATGCTTCTTTTCCATAGTCTGCGCCGGATTAGAACGGAGGATTGCCGTGCTTCTTGCTCGGCTGCGAGCGGTTCTTGTGAGCCGATACCTTCAGCGCGTGCTCGATGAACATGCGCGTCTCGGCGGGAGCGATCACCGAATCGATGTAGCCCTTGGCCGCCGCGACATACGGGTTGGCGAACTTCTCCTTGTATTCCTGAATCTTCAGCTTGCGCATCTCGGCCGGATTCTCGGCTCCGACGATGTCCTTCTTGAAGATGATGTTGGCAGCGCCTTCGGGACCCATCACGGCAATCTCGGCCAAAGGCCAAGCGAACACGAAATCGGCGCGCAGATGGCGCGATCCCATGGCGATGTATCCTCCGCCGTAAGCCTTGCGCAGCACGACGGTGATCGACGGAACGGTCGCCTCGCTGTAAGCGTACAGCATCTTGGCTCCGTGACGGATCACGCCGGCATGCTCCTGATCGACGCCCGGCAGATAGCCCGGCAGGTCCTCGAGCGTGACGATCGGAATGTTGAAACAGTCGCAGAAGCGAATGAAGCGCGCGGCCTTGTCCGACGAGTCGCAGTCGAGCACGCCGGCCATTACCAGCGGCTGGTTGGCGATGAAGCCGACCGTCTCGCCCGCGATGCGGCCGAAGCCGACGACGATGTTGGCAGCGAACAGCTCCATCACCTCGAGGAACTCGCTCTCGTCGACCAGCGCTTTGATTACGTCGCGCACGTCGTAGGGCACGGTCGGATCGCTCGGAACGATTGACGTGATGTCGTACTGAGGCAGCGGAGCCGCCGGAGCGATCTTCTCGGCCTTGGTCGTATTGTTCATCGGAATCATCGAGATCAGCTTGCGGATCTGCACGAAGCACTCGTCCTCGCTCTGGGCGAAGAAATGCGCGTTGCCGGTCATCTCGCTGTGTACCCGGGCACCGCCCAGCTCCTCCATCGAGATCTCCTCGCCGAGCACGGTCTTGATGACCTCGGGCCCCGTGATGAACATTTTCGATATGTTCTCGACGACGAACACGAAGTCGGTCAAGGCGGGAGAATAGACGGCCCCGCCGGCGCAGGGACCCAGAATCACCGAAATCTGAGGGATCACGCCGCTCGAAAGCGTGTTGCGGAAGAAAATCTCGCCGTAGCCCGCCAGCGCGTTGACCCCTTCCTGAATGCGGGCTCCGCCCGAGTCGTTGATCCCGATCAGCGGAATGCGCATGTTCAACGCATAGTCCATGATCTTCGTAATTTTACGGGCGTGCATGAAACCGAGCGAGCCGCCGGCCACGGTAAAGTCCTGTGCGAAGATAGCGATGGGCTGACCGCAGATCATGCCCGTGCCGATGATGACGCCGTCTCCCGGAAGCGACTTGTCCTGCATTCCGAAATCGCGGCCGTCATGCTCCACGAACATATCGTATTCGTGGAACGAGCCCTCGTCGAGCAGCGCGATAATACGCTCGCGCGCGGTCATCTTGCCCATGGCCTTCTGCTTCTCGATGGCCTTGGTTCCTCCGCCGAAATAGATTTTCTCCTTTCGTTGCTCGAGTTCGAGAACTTTCTGATCCTCTACTGACATAAAGTAAATTTGGTTAGTTAGTAATTCGTGTTATGTTTCGAACGCTGTCAATACATAACCCGACGCGAATTTACGCTTTTTTTGCCAAATTCGGAAATTCGCCTGCCTGCCCCGACCGGCGATCAGGCCATATCTTCCTGATAGACAAACATCTTTCCGAAATCGGAATCAATCGGGACGCCGCCGTCGAATATTCCGTATACGGCCGCTCCGGAACCGGTCATCGAAGCATAGACGGCCCCCCGGCGATACATCTCGTTGCGGAGCCGCTCCAGCCGCGGATGAGCGCGGAACACGACAGGCTCGAAATCGTTGCATACCGTCTCCCGCCACCGGTCGACAGGAGCGTTCAGGCAATCGAGCAACGGACGGTCCGTGCGGCGCGGCGCGATACCGGCATAAGCCTCGGCCGTCGAGACGGACTCGGCCGGCTTCGCGATCAGCAAGCGCTTCCCTCTCAGCGAGAAATCGACCGGCTCGAGAATCTCCCCGCGACCGGTGGCCAAAGACGGACGGTTCGCAACGAAGAAAGCCGTGTCGCTGCCTATGCCGGCGCAAAGTTCCTCCATGCACTTTTGGCTAAGGTCCAGGCCGAACAGTTCGGATAGCCCCTTGACCACGAAAGCGGCGTCGGCCGACCCCCCGCCCAAACCGGCTCCCATGGGCACGATCTTGTGCAAATGGATGCGTACGCCCCCTATCGGAAAGCGCTCGCGCAGAGCACGGTAAGCACGCAGGCAGAGATTTTTCTCGGGTGGACAATCGACGGCGAGCCCCGAGCAGACGAACTCGGCTCCGTCGCCGGGAGCGTGTACGATCTCGACGATGTCGCAAAGCCCCCGCACGGGGACCATCAAGGTCTCGATGTCGTGATAACCGTCCGCACGGCGCGCCACGACGCGCAGCCCGATATTGATCTTACAGTTCGGAAAGAGCAGCATGCGTATTGGGTAATTTCCGGTAAAAGTAAGGAAAAGTCCCGAGAAAGCAGCGAATTTCCGATTTTAAGGCCCTTTTGCTATCTTTGTGAACGCAACCGCACACGCATGGAATTCCGTACGCCAGTCCATATCGCGCCTTTCGGCTTCCGTATCGGCCACTCGCACAAAGGGCTGCTGATCGGGTCGTGCTTCGCCGACCGGATCGGGCGGATCATGCGGAGCCATAAGCTGCCCGTCACGGTCAACCCGTTCGGGACGCTGTTCAATCCGGCCTCGATCACCGCCGCGCTGAAACGGCTCGGAGAACGTCGACCTTACGATACGGGCGAACTGAGGCGGCACGAGGAAAGGTGGATCAGCTTCGATCATCACGG
>CABUJP010000062.1:0-14559 GCA_902491835.1 uncultured Alistipes sp.
CACCACTCCGACGCGGGAACGTCCAACGGACAGAACTATTACAACTTCTATCAGGGCGCCACCTCGTCAGGCAGCTGGTACGGCCCCGACAATCCGTGGGAATCCCTGTTCCAAGGCATCCGCAAGTGCAACATTTTCATTACCGGCATGCAGGTCAACACATTGCCCAGCAACGTAACCCAGAAGGACAGGGAGCAGTGGATGGCCGAAGCCTACACGATGCGCGCGCTGTACTACTGGCAGTTGGTCAAGCGATACGGAGGCGTCCCGATCATCAAGGAGGAGTTGGGCGTCGACCACGACTTCTCGTCCGACCGCCGCGCCACGTTCAACGAGTGCGTGGCATTCATCATCGAGGATTGCCGCGCGGCGCTCGAGTCCCCGGCCAGCTCTTTCCCGTGGACGGCCGATCAGGGCGATAACAACGTGACGCGCGGGATGGCCTACGCGATCATGTCCGAAGCGGTACTGTACGCCGCCAGCCCGAAGTGGTCCGACGGAACGTTCTCTTGGGAGGATGCGGCGAAAATCACCGGCGAAGCGGTCGACGCCTGCATGAACGAAGGCGGATACGAGCTGTACAAGACCGTCCCGGCAGCCGACATAGCCCAGAACGCCTACGCCTACTTCCACATCCTGCTCTCCGACGCGTCCCGCTCGACGGACAAGGAAACGATCTACGGCTACGGAGGCCGGCAGGCCGTGTGGCGCGATGCGGGACTTCCGTCGAACGACCGTATGTCGACCGCCGGTCCCTGCCCCACGCAGGAGCAGGTTGACGCCTACGAGTTCGTCGCCCCCGACGGGGAGAGCTATCCCGTGCTCGACCTGAACACGCCGTACATCGGCGGCGACCACACCAAGCCCAATTACAACCAGCAGGCCCTCGCCGCAGGCTACGATCCTCAGGACCCCTATGCGAGTCTCGATCCGCGTTTCTACGCCTCGATTTACTACAACGGCGCGCAACGCAACCTGGACGGCACGGGCAACCGGGTCGAAACGTTCGTCGGAGGCCGCGAGGGGCTGACCCTCAACCTCGACCGGACGCACACCCGCACGGGCTACTACATGCGTAAGTTCAACAACTGGAAATCGAGCTACGACAACAGCGCCGACGGAGCCGTGCGCGTATTCCGGCTGGCGGAGCTGCTCTTGAACCATGCGGAAGCCTCCAACGAAGCCTACGGCCCCAACCAGAATCCCGACAACCGGATGACGGCGCTCGAGGCGATCAACGAAGTGCGCAGCCGTGCCGGCATGCCCTTGCTCGACATCGCCTCTCAGGACGAGTTCCGTCTTCGCTGCCGCAACGAGCGGCGCGTCGAGCTGGCCTTCGAGGAACACCGCTACTGGGACGTGCGTCGCTGGGGCATTCTGAGCGAAACCGACCGGACCGTCACCGGTATGCAGATCACTAAGGAGGGTAGCCAACTCACCTACACCCGGTTCAAGGTAGGCGATCGTGCCTGCGGAGCCGACAAGTTCAACCTCTATCCCATTCCGCTGAGCGAAGTGAACAAAGCCAATAACAACACCGGCGTTCAGTGGCAGAACCCGGGTTGGGAACAATAGCCGATTTTTCGCCTTGCTCTATACTATCAACCTATTTAACAAGATTATGTAATAAAAATTCTGCCAATTTGTTAGTTCATTTTATTTTCAGAAAACGGCGGCCCTTCCCGGCCGCCGTTTTTTATCCGTCGCACGCGCCCCCGGCCGCTTGTAAGGCCGCTTTCCCGACCGTCTGTCCGCCCATCACTCCGCAAGTCCCCCATTTCACTGCTTTTCCCGGAAACAGCCGCCCCTCGCCCCCTTGACCCAGACAGCCAGACGCCCGATCCGTCTAAGCCCGTATCCGCCTGTCAGAGCAAGGCAATCCGATCGCCAGACGATCCACGCCCGCAACCGGAGAGACCGCATCCGACCATCCACGTCAACCATACGATCTACGGCGCGACCGACAGTCAAACGGTTCCGACGACGAAGCTTACGGACGTCAGGACCACGACGCCCCACGGCCGCGACCCGAAGCTGCACCCCAACGAATTGCCTTCCATAGCTTTTCTTAAATAGCTCTCCAGCGTACATACGAATGTCTTAGCAGCCTGCGGTCTCACGGGGCTATCCATATAAGATAGCCGACATGCCCGCGCATCCGAGGACGCGACCCGCTGACGCGCCAGATCATCGCTCACACGCCGCAAGGTCGGCTCATGTGCCGGGCATACCCGCTCGCGCCCCGCAAGACATCTCGCACCGGCGAACGCCGTCCCCCGCCCGTCACGGGGCCCCGGCCTTTCGACTTTCGTGTCTCCCTATCCTCCGACGAATACCGTTCTCCCGAAACCGCCCGTCCCTCTGTCAGCCCCGCATCGGCACCTGTCTCCGAGACGGCTCAGGATCGTCTCTTCCGCAGAATTCCATCCGAAATCCGGGCAAGGGATTCCATCCGCCCGTCCGCACGAGCTGCGGTTCCCTGAATAAAAGAAAAGCCGGACGAGGAAAAATCTCCCGTCCGGCCCGATTCCGATCCGGCGTCCTTAGAGCGCCTTGATCTCGTGCAGAATGTTGTTGGTCTTGCGAACGGCCTCGGCGCTCTTTTCGAACAGCGCCTTCTCGTCGGCCGTCAGGTTCAGCGTCAGGACCTTCTCGACGCCACCCCGGCCGATCACGGCCGGAACGCCGATGCAGATGTCGTTCTGACCGTACTCGCCTTCCAGATACGTGCATGACGGCACGACTTTCTTTTGGTCGCGGATGATCGACTCCACCACATAAGCGGCTGCTGCGCCCGGTGCGTACCAGGCCGACGTGCCCAGCAGCTTGGTCAGCGTCGCTCCGCCCACCATCGTGTCGGCAACGACCTTCTCGACCTCTTCCTTGCTCAGCAGCTCGGTCACCGGAATGCCTTTGTAGGTAGCCTTCGAATAGAGCGGAATCATCGTCGTGTCGCCGTGACCGCCGATCACCATGCCCTCGATCTCGTTCGAGTTGGCCTTCAGCGCCTTGCTCAGGTAGCACTTGAAGCGGGCCGAGTCGAGCGCGCCGCCCATGCCGAAGATCTGATTCTTCGGAAGTCCGCTCTTCTTCAGCGCCAGATAGGTCATCGTATCCATCGGGTTGCTGATCATCAGGATGACCGCTTTCGGGGAATACTTCAGGATATTGCCCACGACCGAGGCAACGATGCCGGCATTCACGCCGATCAGTTCCTCGCGCGTCATGCCCGGCTTACGAGGCATACCCGAAGTCACGACCACGACGTCGGAATCCGCCGTAGCGGCATAGTCGTTCGTCACGCCGGTCAGCTTCGTATCGAAGTCCATCAGCGTAGCGGTCTGGAAAATATCCAGCATCTTGCCTTCCGAAACGCCTTCCTTGATGTCGAGGAGAACCAGCTCGTCGGCAATCTCTCGCGTCGCGATCACATTGGCACAGGTCGCGCCCACGTTGCCTGCACCCACTACTGTAACTTTGCTCATGATTTTGTATGCTTTTTAAGTAATACCTCAGATAATCGCCGAACAGTCTCCGGAGCGGACGCACCGCGCCGTCGGCCCCGCGCCCTACCCGATCAGTTTCGCGTAATCGTCGGCCGACAGCAGTACGCCGAGTTCGGCGGGATCGCTCATGCGGATCTTGACGATCCAGCCTTTCCCGTACGGATCGGTGTTCACCTGATCGGGAGCGTCGTTCAGGCTCTCATTGAACTCGAGTACCTCGCCGCCAACGGGCAGAAAGGCATCCGACACGGTCTTCACCGCCTCGATCGTTCCGAAAACGTCGTTCTGCGCCAGCGTCTCGCCCACCGTCGTCACGTCGACGAAAACGATATCGCCCAACTGGCTCTGCGCGAAGTCGGTGATTCCGACATACGCCTCGTCACCTTCCACGCGAATCCACTCGTGGTCTTTCGAATACTTCAAATGATCAGGTACGTTCATACGAATAATGGCTTTTGGATTTGAAAACCCGTTGTTTCGGAACCCAAAGGTAGCACATTTTTGCGGAATCGCGAAACGAACTGTGAATTATTTAACACAAAAACTCAGCGGCACGCATCCGCCTCTTTTTCCCACGCGATCCGAAGCAGCACGGGATCGTGATCGCTCGACCGGAACCCGAGCGGAAGCGTTTCTACCGAAAGTACGCGGATACCGCCGGAGAGAAGAAAAAAATCGGTCAGCGTCGTCGCCGGACGTTCCGTACCGGCCTGACTCGGGACATAGGACCGGTCCAAATAGCGCAGCGTCGGCCTCGCCGGATCGTACGCGAAGCGGAAGCCCGGCCCGATCAGCGACGAGTCGACCGCCTGAGGAACGAAAAAGCGGTTCGACAGTTCCTGCTCGGAAGGCTCGTAGCCAGGCGGATACTGATTCCAGTCGCCTCCCGTCACGGAGCGAACGCCCCGGAGAGAGGCCGCGCGCAGCAATTCTCCCAGAAAGCGCATTTCGTCGGAACGCATGCCGCCCGTGTCATAGGCTGTGTTGTGCGTATTGCCGATCCATACCGTATCGCCGCTGCGCGTAACGAACTCGGCCTCGAGCAGGCAGCGCTTCAGGTTGAACAGCCGTACGGGAAACCCGAAAGCGGACGGATAACTATAGCGAACCGTCGAGACAGGCGCATAGCGCGAAAGCGTCACGACTCCGGCCTGCACACGCCCCATCGGGGCCCACAGCGGAACAGGGACCCAGCACACCTTGTAATTATACGCAAAGGCGAGCGTATAGCCGGGGAACGCCGCCCGCAGCGTATCGACCTCGCGGATGCGGTAGCTGCGGCGCGAATCGAGATCGACCTCCTGCAGCAGCGCTATGTCGGGATTTACCCGGGAGATCGTCTCGACGATTTCCTTCAGGTTCCGGGCCGTTCGCTCGCGGCTGTCGCGCACGCGCCGGCCGCCGTCGTAGAAAAAGTCCATGTTGTCGCCCAGTCCCGCATAGCCGATGTTCCACGACAGGATCGTCAGCGTATCGGGCAACGGCACGATCTCTCCCACCGGACAATAGATCGTCGTTTCCCGCTGCTCGGGCCGGTACTCGGCCGCCCACGACACGGCAATGAAAAGCGCAACCGCCGCCGCAAGCAGGGCCGTCCCGATCCCCGCCGCACGGAATATCTTTCGGAGTATCATTCGTCACTTGAGTTTCACGCGAGCCTATTCCCGCGAAAGAGTCTCCGCCGCACTCGGTCCCGAGACTTGCCGCCAAATGCTTCGCCCGCCGCGCGGAAGTTCTTCCCTGTAACCGGCAAAAACCCGGCCGGGCACGTTCCGTCCATGTTCCGGCGCCGCTTCGCCCGGCACACTCAGTCCGCCTTTCCCCTATCGATCCGGAACGTCGCACTCGGGCGGCACTTCCACGCCCAACCGGCGGCATACCCTCTCGACGATCGCCTCGGGCGGAATACCGCCCATGCAGGCATAGGTTCCGTACAGGCAGGGTTTATTGCCGTACACCGAACAGGGACGGCACGCCATATCGAGCTGCACCGCCAGAGACGGGTCCTGCCCGAAACCGTAAAATCCCGCGAAAGGATGCGTCGCCCCCCAGACCGACACGACCGGCACGCCGACCAGCGACGACATATGCAACGCCGAGGAGTCCATGCTTACCATCAGGTCCAGGTTCGAGATCAGCTCCATCTCCTCGCCCAGACGGACTCGCCCGATCGCCGAGACGACATTCTCACGAAGCGCGGCGACCCTCTCGGCATAGGCCTGCTCCGACGCGCCGCCTCCGAACACGAAAATCCTCGCTCCCGGAATATCCGACAGCCGGACGATTACGCGCTCCATCATTTCGGGCGGATAGATCTTGCCTCGGTGCTGGGCGAAAGGCGACACGCCGATCCACCACTTCTCCCGGGCGCCCGCCAGTTCCCGGACGGTCTCGCTCATCGGATAACGTATCCTCTCCGGCAGCGGAACCGGCGGCAGATCGAAGCCCAGCTTCAGAAACACGTCTCGGTAACGCTCGACCGTCGTTTTCAGCTGCACCTTGATTTTTTTCTCCGGCGCGGTCAGAGCCTTCTTCTCCTTCTGCCCCTTATCTATATAGGCCACCCTCGATCCCTTGAGGCGCATCAGCTTGCGCAGTCCCTTGCTCCGAAGCACGTCGTGCAAGTCGGCGACCAGATCGAAACGGCCCAGATCGCGGCTCATCGTCCATATTCCTTTTACCCCCTTGTGCCGTCCCTTCAGGTCGGGAGCGAAAAAGGAGACGTCCGCCACCTCCCGGAAGAAAGGTTGCAGAAACTTGGTCGTCAGCACGGTGATCTTTATTTCGGGATACTGCCGGCGCAACAAGGCCAGCACGGGCACGGTCATAGCCACGTCGCCCATGGCGGACAACCGGATGACGAGTAAGCTGAGCGGAGCGGCACGACCGACAATTGCCATATCGGGGCCGGTTATTTGGACGCGTACAAGACTGGATTGAGCTCCGGGTCGTTGTACATTTTCATCTGTTTGTAGACTTTCATGTACTTGCGCCCGGCAGCGATGTCGTCGAGCAGCGCGTCGATCGCGCCCGACAGGTCTACCTGCTGCTGGCGCAGCACGTCCAGCTTGCGTCCGCACTCCTCGACATGCTTCTGCGATACGTCCTCGCGCCGCACCTCCTGCTCCATATGGTAGATTTTCAGCGCAAGGATCGACAACCGGTCGATCGCCCAGGCAGGGCTCTCGGTATTGACCGTCGCGTCAGCAGCTACCCGAACGTCCTTGTACAGATCGAGGAAATAGCTGTCGATGTACTCCACCATATCGGTCCGCTCCTGATTCGAACGATCGATGCGACGTTTGATCTTCAGCGCCTCGACCGGATCGATATTCGGATCGCGGATGATATCCTCCAGATGCCACTGCACCGTATCGATCCAGTTTTTCAGATACAATAAATACTCGATCGAGCCGTTCGTATAGGGATTCCGGACCGGAGCGTCCACATCGTCGCAACGGTGGTAGTCGTCGATGACCTGCGCGAAGATCCGGTTGCTTTTCGAAGTAAACATGATCATTTGGACATTGGATTATATGACAAAGCTAAAGATTTTTGCGCGAATTGCAAGAAAATATTAATTTTGTAACGGCTCGTGCTGCCGGCCAGCGTCCGGCAAAGCGCGCAGACCGATCCGCGAAGTCGCACGCTTCGCCGGTCGTTTCAGCAACTTTCACCCGAAAAGCGTCGAAACTATGAATCCGAACCGAATCGTCCCGCTGCTGATCGCCGCCGTGCTGAACGTCGCCTCCCTGCTCGGGCAGCAGAAACTGTCGCGCGAGGAGTATATCCGCCGCTACAAAGGACTCGCCATCGAGGAGATGGACATCTACGGCATCCCGGCCAGCGTCAAGATGGCGCAGGCGCTTCTCGAGTCGGACAACGGCAACGGCCGGCTCGCCCGCGAGGCGAACAATCATTTCGGCATCAAGTGCAAGAGCACGTGGACCGGCGCCACGATCTCGCACGACGACGACGCGGCGGGCGAATGCTTCCGCAAGTACGCCTCCGTCGAAGATTCCTACCGCGACCACTCCGAGTTTCTGGACCGTTCCGAGCGCTATCAGGACCTGTTCAAGCTCGACCCGCTGGACTACAAGGGCTGGGCCTACGGGCTCAAGCGGGCCGGCTATGCGACCAATCCCCAATACGCCGAGCTGCTAATCAAGATCATCGAGGACAACCGTTTGTACCTGCTCGACGAAGGACGCGACATCGATCCGCAGATCATGGGCAACCAGCCAGACAAGCAGACGCTGATCGCCGAGGAAATACCGCACGCCGCGCCCGCCGACATCGTGGATATCGACAATTATTCCGTTTCGGTGCAAGGCCGCAAGGGAGGCCACACGGTTTACCAGAACAACGGCAGCCAGTTCGTCGTGCTCCGCGAGGGCGAAACGCTCTCGTCCGTCGCGGGCGAATTCGGACTGAGCGAGAAAAAGCTGGCCAAGTACAACGACTTCGACGCCGGCACGCAGCCCCGTCCCGGCGACATGGTCTACATCCGGGCGAAAAACAAGCGCAGCCAGAACGGCAAGCTGATCCATATCGCCAAGGACGGCGAGACGCTGCACGGCATTTCGCAGATGTACGGCATCCGGCTGAAGAACCTCTGCTCGATCAACCGCCGCAGCCGCGACTCGCAGGTAAGCGCGGGACAGCAGATACGGCTCATGTAGAGAGCGAACGGGCAGCACGATTCGAAAGACCAGACAACTCTGACAATACAACACTCATTAAACCAATCGAAAAGACTATGGACGGTGACCCCGGCAGTATACGAGGCAGCCTGATCGAGAAACTGAGCCAGAAAGCATCGCTGAGCCAGAAAGTGTTCGACAACACGTTCTCGGTCTTCGGCCGCCTGAAAGAGGTGCTGCACGAAATGTCGTCGGAAATCGACGACGCCCTCGAGGAGGAAGGAAAGGACGAAGTGAAGATCGAATACCGCGACCGGGGCAAGTTCGAGGCCCAGCTGCAGATCGCGGAAGACATCCTGATTTTCAGCATGCACTCGAACGTCTTCGAGTTCAATCGCGAGCACATCATTTGGCAGAACTCCTATGTCCGCGACAACCGGGACAATTCCTACTGCGGCATCATCAACATATACAATTTCCTCTCGGACTCGTTCAAGTACAACCGCAGCGCCGACGAGGGATACCTGATCGGCCGGATTTTCGTCAACCGCGAAATGCAGTATTTCGTCGAGGGCAAGCGTCAGATCAGCATGAGGCACAACAACTTCGGCACCCAGCGAATCGACCGCGACGCACTGCTCAACATCGTCGAGACCGCCATCGACTATACGATCGACTTCGATCTGCTGGTTCCGCCCTACGACGCCGTCAAGATCGTATCGGTCGACCAACTCAATACGAAAATCGAAAACTCGAAGATCCAGACGGGCAAGCGTCTCGGCTATAAATTCTGCTCGGACGACGTCTGATTCGGGCTGCGGACATTCTCATTCCGCCGCAGAAAAGATAAAACGCGAGAGGGAAGCGCCCGGCCGGGCATTTCCCTCTTTCCTGTTCTCGTTCTTACATATCGTCCACTCACCGTCGCTCGAGCGTTCCCGCGGCTTGGCACAGGAATACGCACGGCACGTACAAACATTTTTGCTTCCGAATACGCCCCTTCCGAAGGTTATCTAAAGGAGCCCTATTACCCGATCAATATCCTCTGACAAGAATCTGTCGAAAGCCCTTCGACACTCTCCTTATCCGACTCGCCCGTCTCTCCGGACCGAGAGGCTTTTCGCGCACGAAAGTCATACCTCGTGCGACAAAGGCTTGGGAACAATCTCCGAAGTGTCGTAGTCTCCCCACACGCGGGCGATCTCGTCGAGCGTGGCGACGATCTGCTTCGGATCGGTCAGCGTAACCAGCTTCAGCCGGGTCGCCTTGAAATCGGGCAGCCCCTTGAAATAGCACGACAGATGCCTTCTCATCTCCAGCACACCCACTTTTTCGCCCTTGAACTCGAGCGACTTGGCCAAATGAAGTTTCGCCAGCTCAACCCGCTCGCGCACCGAGGGTTGCTTCATCGGCACGCCGGTCGACAGAAACTGCCTGATCTCCCGGAATATCCACGGACGGCCATACGTCGCCCGGCCGATCATCACGCCGTCCACGCCGTAGCGCTCGAACGCTCCGGCCGCCTTTTCTCCCGAGTCGATATCGCCGTTGCCGATGATCGGAATCCTCATGCGCGGATTGCGCTTCACCTCGCCGATCAGCGTCCAGTCGGCCTCGCCCCGATACATCTGGGCACGCGTGCGCCCGTGAATCGTCAGCGCGGCGATCCCCGCATCCTGCAGCCTCTCGGCGATTTCGACGATATTCTTAGAATCTTCGTCCCACCCCAGCCGCGTCTTGACCGTCACGGGCAGACGGACCGCCTCGACGATGCGGCGCGTCATCTCGACCATCTTCGGCACGTCGCGCATCATGCCGCTACCGGCGCCGCGCCCGGCGATCTTGCGTACCGGGCAGCCGAAATTGATGTCGATCAGGTCGGGTCCGGCCGCCTCGGCCACGCGGGCCGCCTCGACCATCGGTTCGATCTGATGGCCGTAAAGCTGAATGCCGACCGGCCGCTCGTAATCGTACAGACGGAGCTTGGCCACCGTCTTGGCCGCATCGCGGATCAGCCCGTCGCACGAAACGAACTCCGTGTAGACCATATCGGCCCCGAACATCTTGCACACGTAACGGAACGACGGATCGGTCACGTCTTCCATCGGCGCGAGAAACAGAGGCTTGTCGCCCAAATCGATTCCGGCAATCTTCATCGGCGCAAAAGTACGAAAAAGATTCGTTCCCGCCGCATCCCGGCACGGAACGCTCCGCCTCTTAGCCCATACCCGAACGGCATCCGCGAAGACTTTCCGACACGGACAGCTCCCGGACAAAACCGTCCCGTGCCGGAAAACCGCCCGCATGATCTCGCGAACGACAAGCAGCCCCGCCGCCGTCCGCCCGGCAGACGCCCTCCACGACGGGACTTCGCGCTGAAAATGTAAAATAATTGCTTACATTTGCTCCGAATACAGAAAACGAAATACAGAACACATCCCCGTAACACAGCCATGAACATCGAGCAATTCCTCCAACAGCACGTATCGCGCTGCATCGAGTCGCTTTACGGCAACACCGGCGGCGCCCCGGTTCAGATACAGAAGACCCGCAAGGAGTTCGAGGGCGACATGACCCTCGTCGTCTTCCCGCTGCTCAAGCTCAGCCGCAAGAGCCCCGAGGCCACGGCCGAAGAGATCGGCAGCGCCCTGGTCGGCTCGGTACCGGAAATCAGCGGCTACAACGTGGTCAAGGGCTTCCTGAACATTTCGCTCTCGCCCCGCTTCTGGGCCGAACGGCTGAACGAAATCCTCGATACGCCCGGCTACGGCCGACGCGCGGCCAACGGTCGCACGGTCATGGTCGAGTACTCCTCGCCGAACACGAACAAGCCGCTGCATCTGGGGCACGTACGCAACAACCTGCTCGGCTACTCCGTGTCGCTGATACTCGAAGCGGCCGGCTACCGCGTCATCAAGGTCAACCTCGTGAACGACCGGGGTATTCACATCTGCAAGTCGATGCTCGCATGGCAGAAGTTCGGCCGGGGCGAGACGCCCGCTTCGTCGGGCAAGAAGGGCGATCACCTCGTAGGCGACTACTACGTCGCTTTCGACAAGGCCTACAAGGCCGAAGTGAAAGAGCTCGCGGCCGCCGGCATGAGCGAGGAGGAGGCCAAGCGCGAGGCGCCGATCATGCGCGAGGCGCAGCAGATGCTCCGCCGGTGGGAAGCCAAGGACCCGGAGGTGTACTCGCTTTGGGAGACGATGAACGGCTGGGTTTACGAAGGCTTCGACAAGACTTACGAGGCGATGGGCGTCGGATTCGATAAGGTATACTACGAGTCGCAGACCTATCTGCTCGGCAAATCGATCGTCGAGGAGGGCCTCGCCAAAGGCGTGTTCTATCGCCGCGACGACGGATCGGTATGGTGCGATCTGACTTCCGACGGGCTCGACGAGAAACTGCTGCTGCGCGGCGACGGCACATCGGTCTACATGACGCAGGACCTGGGCACCGCGCTGACCCGCTTCCGCGAGGAGAAGCTCGACGAGATGATCTACGTCGTGGGCAACGAGCAAAACTACCACTTTCAGGTACTCAAGCTGATCCTCGGCAAGCTGGGCTACGCGTGGGCCGACCACATCACCCACCTGTCGTACGGCATGGTCGAGCTGCCCGAGGGCAAAATGAAGTCGCGCGAGGGAACCGTCGTCGACGCCGACGACCTGATCGACGAAATGGTCCGCACGGCCCGCGAGATGTCGCAGGAGCTGGGCAAGTTCGACGACATGAGCGAGCAGGAGACGGCCCTCATTTCGCGGACGGTGGGTCTCGGGGCGCTGAAGTATTTCATTCTGAAGGTCGATCCGCGCAAGACGATGCTGTTCGACCCGCGCGAGTCGATCGACTTCAACGGCAACACGGGCCCGTTCATCCAGTATACGTACGCCCGGATCCGCTCGGTGCTACGCAAGGCGGCCGAACGCGGGATCGCCCCGGCCGAACGATTGCATGACGGAATCGTCCTGTCGCCCGACGAGATTTCGCTCGTCAAGACACTGGCCGACTATCCCGCAACGGTAGCTCAGGCGGCCGAGAACTTTTCGCCCGCCGTCATCGCGAACTACCTGTACGAGCTCTCCAAGCAGTACAACGGCTACTACCACGACATTCCGATCCTGCGCGAGAGCGATCCGGCCGTGCAGGCCGTACGTCTGAGGCTGTCGCAGACGGTGGCCGAGGTCATCGCCTCGGGAGCGGGCCTGCTCGGGATCAGCGTACCGGAAAGGATGTAGGCGGCGGGGACGCGCAGCAGCCTCCCGCTGGCCCCGCTCCCCGTATTCTCCAAGGCAGCCGCAGCCCTCGACCGGCGACCGGAGGACTTCGCTTCGGGCCCGGACCCGCCCTCGGGAAACCCCGTCCGGGCAAAGGCTCCGTCGCAGAAACGAGCGGGCCCGCATGTCCGGAGCCCCGGCTCCGGCAAGCGCCGCAGGGAAACCGGCAGGACGAAATTCCGCTCCGTTTCCGTAAACGGTGTGCTTCCGCGCAAAACGAGCGGATAACAAAAAGCGAAACGACAGAGAAACGACCGTCGCTACCGGCTCTATGGCTAGAGCGGCGGCGCGTGAAACGACAGAAGGTAGCGAAATACCGCAAGGGCAGCGAATCCCGGTCAGGATAGCCCCGGCCTTCCGCGAAACCGGCCGCGAGCGAGTGGAAACCATAAAACGCCAGCAAGTGGGCATCGTCAAGCGCAACAGCATCACGATCACGATTCTCTCCTATCTGGGCATCGTCGTCGGATATGTTAACAAGATTTTGCTGTTTCCGAACTTCCTGAGCGAGGAGCAGGTCGGACTGGCCAACATTCTGGTCAGCATGGCGGTGATGTACGCCCAGTTCTCGGCTATGGGCATCAACTCGACGATCGTCAAGTTCTTCCCGTTCTTCCGTACGCCCGACAGACGGCACAACGGCTTTTTCTTTTGGACGGCCTTGGGCGTCAGCCTCGGTTTCGTGCTGTTCACGACGCTTTTTCTGATCTTCCGCGAGCCGGTCACGGAGTACTACGCCCAAAAGTCGCCGCTGCTGTCGAAATACTATCTGCTGCTGATCCCGCTGGGCTTCACGACGCTCTTTTTCAATTTCTTCACGGCCTGGCTGCAAGCCCTCTACAAGACCGTCGTCTCGTCGTTCGTCTATGAGGTCGCGCTGCGGCTGCTCATCACGGCCGAAATCTCGCTCTACGCGTTCGGGGCGATCGATTTCGAGCAGTTCATCGTCGGATACGTGCTGATCTATTTCGTACCGACGCTCGTACTGCTCGTCTACACACTCTGGACCCGCCGGATCGACCTGCGTCCCGTATGGACGGGACGCACGCGCAGGCTGCTGTCGGTCGCCGCAGTCTACGGTCTCTGGCAGTACCTCGGAGGCACGTCGATGTACATCGTGCCGGTTATCGACCAGTCGATGCTGGCCGGCATGCGGGGACTCGCCCAGCAGGCCGTCTACTCGACGATGGCTTACATGGTTGCCGCCATGCTGACGCCCTACCGCTCGATGATCAAGGTCGCCACGCCGGTCGTCACGAACCTGTGGAAAGAGCGCGACATGGAAGGCATGCGCCGCATCTCGCGCGAGATGTCGCTCGTCAATCTGATCGTCGGCAGCTTTCTGTTCCTGCTGATCTGGGTCAACCTCGACAACATTTTCTCGCTGATGCCGGGCAGCTACTCGGACGGGCGCTACGTCTTTCTGTTTCTGGGCCTCGCCCGCGTGATGGACATGTACTCGGGCCTCAACGGCACGATTCTCGTCACGTCGAAGAAATACCGCTACGACTTTACGTTCTCGCTGATGCTCGTCGCGCTGACGGTCGCGTCGAACGCGCTGCTGATTCCGCGCTGGGGCATGACGGGCGCGGCGCTTGCCACGATGATTACCGTACTGGCCTACAACGCGATCCGGATCGCATCGGTCTGGAAGTTCTACCGTATCCAGCCGTTCGCTCTCTCCGATCTGCTCGTCGTCGCGCTGGCGGCCGGATGTATCGGCGTGTCGGCCCTCGTTCCGCCGATGGGGCACTTCATCGCGGACGGTCTGATCCGCAGCGCGCTGGTCGCCGCGCTGTACGGCGGAGCGGTCTACTCGTTGAAATTGTCGCCCGAAATCAATCGCACGATTGACCGCACCCTCTCCCGGCTGGGCTTCCGCCGGCGAGCCTGACGAATCCGGACGACTACGCCGGACTTTCCCGCGCCAGTTCCGCTCGAGACGAGGCCCCTGCTCGCTTTCCGATTGTCCGAGACTCCGGCCCTAGCCCGTCAAGAAGCTCGACGCGGGCTCGCAACGGAACCGGAAGACAGCCGGAGAAACAGAGGGTAGACGCCATCCGGGAACGAGCACGGCCCTCCACCGCACGCTTCAGCAACAGGCAGGCCGGGCCGGAGTCTTCGCTCCGGCCC
>CABUJP010000063.1:0-14486 GCA_902491835.1 uncultured Alistipes sp.
TTCTCTTGCTCGGCCCGCGCTTCCGCGCTCGTCCGTACCGTCCGCTCTGACGGAAGCGGTTCGTCCGTGCCGTTCGAGGCGATCCATGCCGTGCAGAGAGCGATAGCTGCCGCTAAGGGCAACAGAACAACAGTCTTTTTCTTCATATGGCGTTTTTTACTTTTTATCGTCATTTCTCCCTTTCGCGCATCAACCTGTCGATCGCGTCGCTCACTTCGTCGTAGTCGAATCCGAGGCCCGCGCCGTAGCGCAGCAGTTTGCCGCGCATCTGATAATCGGAGGCGTCACGGATGCTCTGCATCTTACGCCGCAGCGACTCCTCGAGCTTCGAGCCCAGTTTGTGCGGGTCGGCTTGGGCGAGCGCCTCGTCGATCGTCTGCTCCGGAATCCGCTTGGCTCTCAGCGCGGCTCTGATCTTACGGACGCCCCAGCGGCTCAGGTTCAGTTTTTCCCGGACGTATGCCTCGGCATAGCGTGCCTCGTCGATGAACCGTTCCCTGACGAGCCGATCGATGATCGGTTGCTGCTGCTCGGGGGATACTCCCCACCGTGCCAGCGATCGCCGGACGTCCGAGATCGACCGCTCGCTCTTGGCGCAGACGTTCATCAGGGTCCGCAGAGCCTGCTCGGGCGTTTTGCTTCGTTTCACTTCCATCGCGCGCGGATCGTTCTGGGCTTTCCGAAAAAGTCTTCCGACAGGACGATTTCGCGGTAGCCCTCATTTTCAAGTAATTCGACGGTTTGAATGCCGAACCGCTCGTTGATCTCGAAATAAATCGTCCCTCCGGGTACGAGCAGCCGCCGGCCGAGACCGGCGATCGCCCGGTAGAACAGCAGCGGATCGTCGTCGGGCACGAACAGCGCCCGGTGCGGCTCGTATCGCAGCACGTTCGGGCTCATCTGCCTCTTCTCGGACTCCGTCACATAGGGCGGATTGCTGACGATCAGATCGAACTCTCCGTCGGGTGGGTCGGTCAGGATGTCGCGTCGCTCGAAGCGGACCGTCTGCCGGTGGCGTTCCGCGTTCCGTCGGGCGATGCGCAGCGCCGTATCGGATATGTCGACAGCCGTCACCCGCGCGTCCGGCAGCTCGGCCGCCAGCGTCACGGCTATGCAGCCGCTGCCCGTTCCGATGTCGAGAATACGCAGGCCGCTGTCGCTCCTGTGCCGCTCGACGATCGTCCGGACGAGCTCCTCGGTTTCGGGACGGGGGATCAGCACGCCCTCCTCGAGGGAAAACTTCCTGCCGCAAAAGCGGCAGAATCCGGCTATGTACTGGGCCGGGCGGTACGACCTGATCTCGAAAGCGAGGCGTTGCAGATCGTCGCGTAGCGGACAGGGCGCGTCGGGCTCGACGATCACGTCCGTGAATCGCAGCCCGAGCCGGTCCTCGCACACGAGCGCTGCGACGGCCCGCGCCTCCCTCGGCTCGTAAGCCGACGCGGCCGCGCCGTACACCGTATCCCATATTTCGCGCCGGGTCATTTCGAATGGCTCTTTGACGACAAATATAAGCAAAGGCGGGAGCAATTGAGGAGAAAAAATTCGTTTTCCCGGAAAATTGCCGGGCCGAATCCTACGAATTATCCTCAGTATGTAGCGAATGGAACCGGAAGCCGAACCCTCTTTTCCTTGCCGGTTTGCGCTGTGCCCGTCACCTCCGTGCCCGAGACCGGCCCGATTTCGCATGGGGTTTTTCGTGCCCGCCTTACTACATTTGAAACGGTATTGCGCGATTTTTTGCCTGATTGTGCCGGATAATGGTTAACTTTGTCGAGTTACGGATTGTATTCCTGTGGTCCGAAGTCAATAATTTTCAATATATGAAGTCAATAACCGATAGAATCTATGAAAAAGCTTTCTTTGTTTCCGTTTCTCACCCTAACCGTTTTCGGCATGAGTAGTTGTGCGAGCGGAACAGACGACCGCGCTTCTCTCGAGTACGAGAAGTACCGGCTGCCCAACGGTCTCGAAGTCGTATTGCACCAGGATACCTCCGATCCGGTCGTTTCCGTGGCTATCCAGTACCATGTGGGCAGTAACCGCGAGAAACCGGGCAAAACGGGTTTCGCGCACTTTTTCGAGCACATGCTCTTCCAGCGTTCCGAGAACCTGCCGCGCAACGCCTTTTTCCAGAAAATAGACGCACTTGGCGGCACGTTCAACGGCGGCACGAGCAACGACGGTACCGTCTATTTCGAGACCGTGCCGCGCGATGCGCTGGAGAAGGTGCTGTGGATGGAGTCCGACCGTATGGGCTATTTCATCAACACGGTGACCGAGGGCGGGCTCAAACGCGAGATCGACGTCGTGTCGAACGAAAAACGTCAGGGCGAGAACGTGCCTTACGGTCTGGCATGGGACCTGACGTTCAAGAACCTGTTTCCGCAGGGACATCCGTACAGCTGGACCGTGATCGGAGAGATTCCCGATCTGCGCAGCGCGACGGTCGATGACGTCAAGGAGTTTTACGACAAATATTACACGACCAGCAACGCGACGCTCGTCGTAGCGGGCGATTTCGACAAAGCCGAGGCCAAAAAACTGATCGAAAAGTATTTCGGCGAAATACCCGACCGAGGCAAGCCCGAGGCTCCGCAGGTGCAGAACGTGACGCTCGACTCGACGAAGAAAATTTCGTACGAGGATGTTTTCTGCAACGCGCCGATGCTGTTGCTTGCCTATCCCGGGGTCGAAACCTATAATGAAGACGGCTATGCGCTCGATTTTCTCACGAACCTGCTGGCCGGCGACAAGAAGTCGCCGCTGTACAAGGTGCTCGTCGAAGAGCGCAAACTCGCGCCCGAGGTCGAGATGTTCAGCTACCAGCTGGAAGTGGCGGGGCTGATCGTTTTCGATGCCAAAACCTTCCCCGGCGTGAAGCTCGACGACGTGCAGGCCGCCTTCGACGAGGCGCTCGCTCGCTTCGAAAAGGAGGGGATCGATCCGAAGGACCTCGAGCGTTACAAGAATCAGGAGGAGACGCGTACGTATAACCGGCTGACCTCTACCAACGGCAAGGCGATCTCCATGGCGCGCGACAACGTGTTCGGCGGCGCTCCCGACCGTTCGCTGCGGGAGTTGGACAAGTACCGCGAAGTGACTGTCGACGACCTGATGCGCGTGTACGAGAAGTACGTCAAGGGGCGTCCGTTCCTGTCGGTCAGCATCTATCCCGAGGGACAGTCCGCTTTGGCCGTGACGGGTTCCGTGCCGGCTCAGGTCGAGCAGGAGTCGATCGACGACCAGCAGATGAGCTCCGAGGGCGGACAGATCGTCGACGACCCGTACGAGAAGACTCCCTCGCAGATCGACCGCAGCGTCGAGCCCGCCCTGATGGCCAATACGCCCGAACTCAGCGTACCTGCTATCTGGAGCTCGACTCTGCCCAACGGAATGCGGATCAAGGGAATCGAGTACGGCGAGCTGCCGCTGGTGAACTTCTCGATCGAGTTGAATCAGGGCATGTTGCTCGATGCTCCCGGCAAGGTGGGCGTCGCTTATCTGACCGCGCAGATGCTGAACGAGGGAACGGCCTCGAAGACGCCCGAGCAGCTCGAGGAGGCGATCGGACAGCTCGGCGCCTCAATCCGGGTCGCATGCAGCCGCGAGTCGATGACGCTCAGCGGCCTTTGCCTGAAAAAGAATTTCGCCCGGGCGATGGAGCTGGTCGAGGAGATGTTGCTCCATCCGCGTTGGGACGAGCAGTCGTTCGCTGTGGTCAAGGAGCGGGCGATCGATAACGTCCGCCAGCGCGCGACCGAACCGGAGGCGATCGCTCAGAGCGTTTTCGACAAGGCGCTTTACGGCGCGGGCAGCGTCCTATCCGAGAGTCCGAGCGGTACGGAGGCGTCGCTTCAGTCGATCACGCTCGACGACCTGAAGGCTTTTTATGACGAGTGCTTCAGCCCGAAAGTCGCGCGCATGAGCTTCGTGGGAGGTTTCACTCAGTCCGAGGTGGAGAAGTCGCTCGCGTCGCTGACCGGGAACTGGCCGGCCAAGGACGTCCGTCAGCCCGAGATCGGCGAAGACGGCGCGGAGCCCGCGGGCAAGGTTCTCTTCGTCGATTATCCCGGAGCGCGCCAGTCCTATGTGCTGATCGGTTCCAAAGCCATGCCGATGCGCAGTCCCGAGGCCTATCCGGCCGTAATCGTCAACGATAAGCTGGGTGCCTCCTCGGGCAGCCTGCTGTTCGAGATCCTGCGCTTGCAGCACGGCTATACCTACGGGGCATACTCCAATTTCGTACAGGGCAACTACTACAATAATTTCCAAGCTTTCTCGAGCGTTCAGGCGATCGTGACCAAAGAGTCGGTCGCTCTGTTCCACGATATTCTTTCCTCGTACGGCGCGGATTACTCTCAGGAGTTTCTGGACCAGACCCGTCAGGCGCTGTTGCGCACGATGAACGGATCGTTCGAGACGCCGGCGGCTCAACTGGCTATGTTGCGCAAGATCGCCCTTTACGGCTTGGCCGACGATTACGTCAAGCGTAACGAGCAGACGCTTCAGGATATGACTCTCGACGAGGCCAAGCGGGTGATCGGGCAATATATCGATTTCGACCGGATGACGATCGTCATCGTAGGCGACGCCAAGACGCAGTTGGCCGGTGTGCGCTCGCTCGGTTTGGGCGATCTGGTCGTGGTAGACAGCCAAGGAAGACCTGTGAAATAAGTGCCGGCCGATCCGGCGCGTTCGTCGGAGAGCCGAGGAACGTCAATATACGAAAGGGGGAGGCGTAAGCCTCCCCCTTTCGTATACGTCTCCGCCGTCTTTCATGTATGGCGGAGCTTTTAGGCGTGCAAGGCAACGTATGGTCCGGTACTCCGTTGCCCCGCGTTTTCGTCACTTCGGAAATTCACCATGGCGCTGGAACGAACCGCCGGTCATTGCGGATGCCCGTCGGATCGGCGACTTGGCCGCGATTGCCGGACAGCGTCGGTTGCGACGGGTTTTCGGTGCGGCGTGCATTTCCTGTCCGCTGCTTGTCCGCCGTTATTCGACTTGCCGTGCTGGGTAAGGTAGGTCCCCGGCTTGCCGGTAACATGCCGGAACGGATGTCGGTACGCTGTCACAAGAAGCTGTTGCCTGTCTTGACTTATTGTCGGGCGATCGGTTGCGACGAACTTTCGGCACGGCTGTATTTCCTGATTTTCTTGTTTGTCGTGTGAAAAGCGGTGATAAGGCCGGTCTCCGGCTTGCCGATGACGCGCCGGAACGGACGACGGTGCGCCGTAGCGAAAAAGGGCTGTTACTTGTCTTGGTCTTATTGCCTCTTGCCGTCGGTCGTGTCGGCCGATACTCGGAGAATTACGGCCGTATCCCGCACGGCCGTCGTATCGGAGGGAGCCGGGGCCAGTCCCCGTGCGACCAGCAGCGGCCGGATGTCGGGATCGCTTCCCCGGAAATTCCGGTACAGCGAGGCTCCCGGCTCGGCGGCGCCCCGCTCGAGAATGTTTCTCCGGTAGGAACGAGCCAGCTCGCGGCTGAATACGTCGCCGCTCTGCCGGAAGGCTTCGTAGGCGTCTTCGTCGTACATCTGCGACCATAGATAGCTGTAGTAGCCCGCCGCATATCCGTCGCCGTTGAATATGTGGGCGAAATAGGGATACCGGTAGCGCGGGGCGATCTGCGGCAGCAATCCCCGCTGCTCGTAGAGCGAGCGGCGTTCGAGTTCCGTCAGATCGAGCGTGTCCGACGCTCCGAGCGTATGAATGTCCATATCGAGCTGCGCTGCGGCGAGCAGCTCGGCGGTCATGAATCCCTGATTGAACAGCTTGCTGCGGACGATGCGCGCGATCATGTCGGCGGGGAGCGTCTCGCCGGTGGCGTAGTGTTTGGCATAGGTGCGGAGCATTTCGGGCTCGGTGGCCCAGTTCTCCATGATCTGCGACGGCATTTCGACGAAGTCGAGCTCCATCGAATTCATGCCCGTCCCCTTGTACCGGGTCTGGGCGAACAGGTTGTTCAGCGCATGTCCGAACTCGTGGAACAGCGTTTCGGTTTCGTCCAGACTGAGCAGGGCCGGAGTGTTTCCTCGGGGAGGCGTGAAGTTGGCTACGACCGTCACGACCGGCGCGACGCGCTGCCCGTCGGCCGTGTACCGCTCGGGCCGGAATGCGTCGCACCATGCTCCGGCCTGCTTGCCCTCGCGCGGGTACAGGTCGAAGTAGAGAATGCCCAGATGCGCGTTGTCCTTGTCGAGAACCTCGTACGTCAGACACTCCTTATGGTAGACCGGAACCGACACGGGCCGGAAAGTCAGTCCCCAAAGCCGGTTGCTGAGCATGAAGACGCCTTGCTTGACATTGTCGAGCGACAGGTACGGCTTGAGGGCCTCTTCGTCGAGATCGTATTTCGATTGGCGAAGCCGTTCGGCGTAGTACCACCAGTCCCATGAGGCGAACGTGCTGTCGCCGGTTTCGGCCGCCTTGATCGCTTTCATTTCGGCGAGTTCTTCGCCGGCCAGTTTCAGCGTCGGTTCCCAGAGCCGGTCGAACATCTCGTATACTCGCTCGGGCGTCCCGGCCAGCGTGCCGTCGAGTTTGAGCGCCGCATAAGACGGATAGCCGAGCAGGGCGGCTTTTTCGGAGCGCAGCCTGACGATCCGCTCGACGATCCGCGTATTGTCGTGCTCGCCGCCGTTGGCTCCCCGGTTCAGATAGCCCCGGTAGAGCCGCTCGCGCAGGTTGCGGTCTTTGGCGTAGGTCAGGAACGGGATCAGGCTGGGCTTGCCGAGCGTGAAGACGTATTTCCCCTTCATACCCCGGGCCTCGGCCTCGGCCGCCGCCGCATTGATCGCGTCGTCGGGCAGCCCGGCCGTCTGCTTGAGGCTGTCGAGCACGAGCGCGAAATCCTTGTTCTCTGCCAGCAGGTTATTGCCGAAGCGGATGCCGAGTGTCGTCAGTTCCGAGTTGATCTCGCGCAGCCGTTTCTTGCCACGGGGCGTAAGACCGGCTCCGGCGCACACGAAGTTTTTGTGCGTGAGCTCCGTCAGGCGCTTCTGCTCGGGCGTGAGCGACAGCGAATCGAGTTTCTCGTGGACGGCCTCCACCCGTTCGAAAAGCTTTTCGTTCAGGTATATGTCGTCCCGATGGGCCGCTACTGCCGGCGATATTTCCAGATCGATCTGCTGCATCGCCTCGTTGTTGTCGGCTGCGGCGACCAGCGAGAAGGTCGTGTAGATCCGGTCGAGCGTCTCCCCGCTCCGGTCGAGCGCGGCGATCGTGTTCTCGAAGTCCGGGGCCGCCGGGTTCGATGCGATCGAGTCGATTTCCTTCTGGTGACGGGCAATGGCCTGCTCGACGGCCGGCTTGTAATGGCGTACCTCGATCTTGTCGAAAGGAGGAACCTCGTAGGGCGTGTCCCACGAGGCGAGCAGCGGATTGACCTCCGCCTGTTTGTTGCGGCAGCTTGACATGGCGGTTATCGATAACAGAACGATGAGCGGAAACGGAAATTTTTTCATCGAAGGCAAACGTTGTGAGTTCGTCGGTTGTTTTGTACTTTTGCCCGAAGAGTTCGGGGCGCTATTGCAAAAGTAGCGATACCGATCCACAAAACGCCTATTTCTATGCAATTATTTTACGCCCCCGATCTGGACCCCGCCTCCGGAAGCTATGTGCTCGGCGAGGAGGAGTCGAGGCATGCCGTCCGCGTGTTGCGTCTGGGCCGGGGCGACAGTCTGTGGGTGACCGACGGCCGGGGTGCGATGTGCCGGGCCGAGATCGCCGACGATTCGCCGCGCGGCTGCCGGCTCGAGATACTCGGTTGCGAGCAGGGTTTCGGGAAGCGCCCTTACTCGCTGCATCTGGCCGTCGCGCCGACGAAGAACGTCGACCGCTACGAGTGGTTCGCCGAGAAGGCGACCGAAATCGGCGTCGACCGGATCACGCCCGTGCTGACCGACCGCTGCGAGCGGCGGACGCTCCGGATAGACCGGATACTCCGTGTGGTGACCGGCGCGATGAAGCAGTCGCTGAAGGCCTACCTGCCCCGGGTCGATTCTCCGATGCCTTTGCGCGAGCTGCTGGAACTCCCGTGCGCGGGTAGCCGGCTGATCGCCCATTGCGAGGAGAACGGGAGCCGGACTCCGCTCGGAGAGGCTTTCGGCCCCCGGGAACAGGTGCTGATCCTTATAGGGCCCGAGGGCGATTTTTCTTCCGACGAAATCCGCTCGGCTCTCGACAGCGGTTTCCGGGCCGTTTCGCTCGGCCGCAGCCGTCTTCGGACCGAGACGGCCGGCGTCGTGGCCGCGCACTCGGTCGCGTCCGCAAACGGCTGGTAGGAACTTTGCGGGACGCTCTTTAGCGGTGCGAGCCGTGCCGCAGGCGCCCGCGGGGTCCGGTTGCGCGAGGCCGGCGTTTCCGGACTCCTTCGGGACCGGTGCGAGGCGATGGATGCGGCAGGGAGAGATTGCTCGCGACGGGGCCCGAGGGCGATGTCGTTGTTCCCGGTACGGACGTATGTACAGGGGAACGGAAGAGGCCGGGGATTGGGCGGCAAGGTGGCCCGACCGGCGCTTCCGTCCGTTTCCGGGAGAAAAAGCCCGTGCGGAAACGGATGAAAGCGAGCGGGCGAATTACAGGAAAAAAGACTTTATGCTGAAATCGTTGAATCTTTTCTGGTCGTTCTTCAAGGTCGGGGTATTTACCTTCGGGGGGGGATACGCCATGGTTCCGCTGATCGAAAAGGAAGTGGTCGATCGCCGGACGTGGATCGACCGCGAGGAGTTCCTCGACCTGCTGACGCTCGCCCAGACCTCTCCGGGGCCGCTGGCTCTCAATACCGCCGTTTTCGTCGGCTACAAGATCGACCGCTACCGGGGGGCGTTCAGTTCGGTGCTCGGTGTCGTCGTGCCCTCGTTCGTCATCATATTGCTCGTAGCGATGTTTTTCGTCTCGTTCGAGCACGAGCCGGTCGTCGAGGCCGTGTTCAAGGGCATGCGTCCGGCCGTCGTGGCGCTGATTCTGGCCCCGATCATTCATCTGTCCAAGGGGCTCGGGGCATGGCGCTTCGTGCTGGCCTCTCTGGCGCTGGGCGCGACGTGGTATTTCGGATTCTCGCCCGTCTATCTGATTCTGGTCGGGGCCGTCGGAGGTTTGGTCTGGGCGTTCTGCCGTAAAAGAAAGGGACTGAAGCCATGATCTATCTGCAACTGTTCTTGTCCTATCTGAAAATCGGCTTTTTCGGCTTCGGCGGGGGCTATGCGATGCTGTCGCTGATTCAGCACGAGGTGGTGATCGCCCACGGCTGGATCACGAACGAGGAGCTGACCGACATCATCGCCATTTCGCAGATGACGCCCGGGCCGATCTCGACCAACAGCGCGACCTATATCGGCTATGTCGTGACCGGCAGCGTTTGGGGGGCGGTCGTAGCGACGACGGCCGTCTGCCTGCCCGCCATGACGCTGATGATCGTGCTGACGCGCTTTTACCTGGCCCTGCGGAACAATGCCTACATTCGCGGAGTCATGTACGGCATGAGGCCGATGATTCTGGCCATGATCGCGCTGGCAGGCGCCGTGCTGTTCACTCCGGCCACGTTTATCGACTACAAGAGCTGGCTGATTTTCGGCGCTGTCTTTCTGGCTTCGCTGCGCAAGATCGATCCGATCCTGCTGATCGTGCTCTCGGGCGTGGCCGGTTATCTGATCTACGGTTGAGAGGTTATCGACTGCCGAACGCTCGGAGAACGGTATTTCATGCCCGTGATAGCATATTTCGGTGCGCCGTTTACGTCCTGCCTCGTGACTTTCGGATTTCGGATTCCCGTCTCGGACCGGTATGATAGGTTAAGTTCGCGATGACGCACCACCGGTGCACCGGCATTGATCCTCTCCCCGTATAGTCCGGAAACGATCAGGTCGTTGTGAACGAAAGAAACCGATCGATCAGCGACTCCCGCGATAGCATAGTTGTGTAAGTTCTTAAGATATGCATGAAACTACGCATTCCGACTCGATTTTTCGCGATCGCCTGTTTGTATCTATCAGTAGGCTTTTCCGACTTTTCCGCCGTCTTTGAAGCGGGATATCGTTCCGGTCGGAAACGGTCCGTTTGCCCGGGTCGTCCGGGCGAGTCGATCGTACCGTCGAATATACTTGCGATAAAGAAAGTGTGTCGGGTGTGACGTAGGTATGCGCTGTCGCATTGTTTCTCGCTGTACGGCCGGGGCGCGCAGCGGAAAGAAAGGCCGGAGCCACTGGGCTCCGGCCTCGTGTCGTTGTGCTAAAGCGACGGCTCGGTCCGCGCGACCGTATCCCGGACATGGAGCTCGTTGTCCGGCCGGGGAGCCGACAGTACCTCGAGCGCTTTCTCCACCACGTTGTCGATGCTTTGGATGTTGTGGTAAAAAGCATTGTCCTCCAGCGGCGTGTTACGGCCTACATAGGCTTTGATCTGGGCCAGCATGACCTCTTTCGATCGCTCGATCTCGGCCGGTTTCGGAGCGACGCCCTGCCGGGCCGCATAGCGGACGAACTCGCCGAGCAGGTCCGGCTGCGAGGCGAAGAAGCGGTCCAGTTCCTCGATCGTCCGGATTCCGTTCAGTTGCACGCGGTGACGGTCCGTGTAGTCGAGCGTGAAGCGGTAGAGAATGTTGCGTCCGGCCACCTCCCTGAAGTAAGGGGTCATGTCCGAAGTGTCGGCCGGCACGAAGATGTCCGGCATGATGCCTCCTCCGCCATAGACGACCTTGCCTCCCTCGGTCACGTATTTGAGGCTGTCGGCGAAGTGGATGCTGTCGGCCGAGAAGAGCTCGTTATGCTCGTAGCGCGACAGCAGTTCGCGGTTGTAGCTTTCCGCTCCGTCGCTGTACGGTTTCTGGATCGACCGTCCTGTCGGCGTGTAGTAGCGGGCGACGGTCAGGCGGACCGCCGAGCCGTCCGGGAACGGAATCTGGCTTTGGACCAGTCCCTTGCCGTAGGAGCGGCGGCCGATGATCGTGCCTCGGTCGTTGTCCTGAAGCGCTCCGGCCAGAATCTCGCTTGACGAGGCGCTGTATTCGTCGATCAGCACGACCAGCTGCTCGTCGGTGAACTCTCCTTGCCCGTCGCTGTATTGGGTCTCCCTGTTTCCCGCGCGGTCCTGCGTGTAGACGATCATCTTGTCGGCGGGCAGGAACTCGTTCGAGATCGCGATGGCTTGTTCGAGCAGGCCGCCCGAGTTACCCCGGATGTCGAGGATGAGCTTCTGCATGCCTTGTCCCTTGAGCTGTCCGATCGCTTCGCTCAGTTCTTTGTAGGCATTGACCGAGAATTGATCGAACTTGATATAGCCGATATCCGGGCGGATCAGGTACGAAGCCGTGATGCTCTTGATCGGAATGGCGTCGCGCCGGACGGTGACCGGGATCAACCCGTCGATTCCGGAGCGCTGGATTCCGAGCCGGACTTCGCTGCCTCGAGGACCCCTGAGTCTTTTCACTACTTCGTTCTGGTCCATTTCGACTCCGGCGATCGTGCTGTCCTCGACCGTCACGATCCGGTCTCCTCCCTGTATGCCTGCCTTGGCGCTCGGTCCGCCGGCGATGACGTTCAGCACGATGACCGTGTCGGTCGCCATGTTGAACACGACGCCGATGCCGTCGAACTCTCCTTCGATCGTCTCATTGGCCTGAGCGAGGTCCTTCGCGCTGAAATACATCGAGTGCGGGTCGAGATTCTCGAGAATCAGCGGGATGATTTCTTCCGTGAGCGAGTCCATCCGCACCGTGTCGACATATTGCGCGTCGATCAGGCGGAGCAGCATGTTGAGCTTGTCGGTTCCGGCTACGGAAAGCGCGGACCTGCGTGCAGGCCGGTCCGCGCCGCTGCGCGGCAGGAGGCCGCCGAGCAGCAGTCCGGCTGCCAGCGAGCAGGCGATCACGGTCGGCAGCAGAATCGTGAATTTACTGTTTTTGTACATGTCGTTTTAGCGAAAGTTTCTTGTCGGAGAGCACGGGCAATTCCCGTACCCGAGGCTACTTGTTTTTGAACGTATAGGACAGTCCGACCCCGATTTTATAGGTCCATTGAAGCGAGCGGTTCCGAGGCGTCGCCTGAGGCTCGTTGTAGACCATGCGGCAGAAAAGTCCGATGTTGAATATCTTGGCTGCGACGATGTTGAACGTGTTTTGCCATTCGACGTAGTTGTTCTGCTCGTAGTTCGTCGAGACATAAAAGTAGGTGATATAGTTCATTTTGCCTCCCGCGATCGGCTGGTTCAGGTCGATGCGCATCGTCGATCCGAGCGAGCTCTTCTGGTGCTTGCCGGCCGGCACGCCGTGGGCGCCTTGCCGCGAGAGCGAGTCGTCCAGAACGAATTGCATGTTGCCGCTCAAGGGGTTGACCGTCACGATCAGCGGCACTTTCTTCAGCGCCCGATACGTGAAGCCGACGCCGAGCGTCAGCGTGCCGGGCGACATGAAGTTGCTGACCAGTATTTTCTCGGTGACCGACTTGTATCCCTTTGACCATTGGCTCTGCAGGTTGGCGCTGGCGCTGTACGACCAGTTCTTCGAGATGGCCCATCCCGTGTTGAGGTTGAAAATGAAGTAGTCGAGGTTCTTGAACGTCGTGCCCGAGATGACGTTCATGCCGTATTTCGAGTCGAACGAGTAGGTCATGTTCAGTTTGTCGCGGGTGTAAACGTGCGTATAGAGCAGCGAGGCGGTCGCGTCGAACGTGTTGTTTCCGCCCGGGGCCCAGTTATCGAAGCCGGTTTGGTTCAGCGACAGCCCGACCGTGCAGGTGATCGTGTTCCGTTCCTTGCGCAAGCGTTTTTTCTCGGCCCGGTAGCGCGCCTCACTGAAAAACTGGTTGTTGACGACCGAAAGCTGCTTGATCGTGTCCCGAAAGTTTTTGACGTCCGCCTCTTTCGGTGTGACTTTTGAAATAGAAAACTGGGCTTCGACCCGGTTCGAAGCCAACAGAAGTCCCGCAAGCAACAGGAAAATTCTCAGGGGTTTCATAGTCTGCGCAGGGTTGAGTCCTGCGCAAAGATAGCAATTTTGACCCGGATTGAGCGGACCCTCGTTTTTTTGCTCCGGAAATCAGTATTTTTGCTCCGGAGCATCCGTTTCCCCCGGGGGTGACGGGAAGACGGACGCGACGAACAAATACGATAGTACGATGAAATATTTTGGAGCGCATGTCAGTGCGGCGGGAGGGGTCGAAAACGCTCCGCTGAACGCCGAAAGGATCGGGGCAACGGCTTTCGCCCTGTTTACGAAGAATCAGCGGCAGTGGTCGGCCGCGCCGCTCAAGCCGTCCTCGATCGACGCGTTCGAGGCCAATTGCCGGGCGGGAGGATACGCTCCGGGCGTCGTCCTTCCTCACGACAGCTACCTGATCAACCTGGGCCATCCCAAAGGAGAGGAGCTGGAGAAGTCGCGCGCCGCCTTCCTCGACGAGATGCAGCGCTGCGAGCAGCTGGGGCTCGACCGGCTGAACTTTCATCCGGGCAGCGATCTGGGCCTGATTGGCGCCGACGAGTGCCTGCGGCTCGTGGCCGAGTCGATCGACTGGGCGCTCGAGCGGACCCGGGGCGTGACGGCCGTCGTGGAGAACACGGCCGGGCAGGGTTCCAATGTCGGATATTCGTTCGAGCAGCTGGCGACGATCCTCTCGCTCGTGAAAGATCAGAGCCGCGTGGGCGTCTGCATCGACACCTGCCATGCCTTTGCCGCCGGCTACGACCTGACGAGCGACGAGGCGTGCGAGAGAACGTTCGACGAGTTCAACCGCACAGTCGGGTTTCGCTACCTGCGCGGCATGCACCTGAACGACTCGATGACCGTCACCAGAATCTGGGCGACGGCTTTCTGGGCATGACCGTTTTCCGCTTTATCGCCCGGGACAAGCGCTTCGACGGCATTCCGCTGATTCTCGAGACGCCCGACGAAAGCCGCTGGCCGGCCGAGATCGAGCTTCTGAAAAGCTTTGAAAAGGAAGGGTAGGGACTCGTATTCGGCGCATAGCAGCCGCTCGGGCCGTTGCGACATGCTCGGTTGCCCCGGCGTGCCGGTTTCGGTAATTCGGGAAAGGCAAGGCGCCCAGATTCGGCTCCCGGGGCTTCTGCATTCCCTGACGATTTCCTGCGGACCGCGCTTTTTACGGAAGCGAAGGTCTTGGCTTTGTCTCTCCGGGCGCTTGTCGGTGAAGACCGTTTGGAAAAAGCCGGCCGCGATCCGTCTTTTCTCCGGCGGACCGGCCGTTTCCGGCACAGGTACGGTGCGTGAGGCGCGGAAGCTGCGGGCAAGCGCGATTCGTTGCGGCTTTTTTGCTATCTTTGCAAAATAGATTCTGACCGGAGCCTTCCCGAGCGAAGGGCCGGGGTAACTCGACCGAAATGAGAAAAACGCTGCAATCGCGAAATCCCGACGTACGACTGTGGCTGCTGCTGGGTCTGTGGTGGATTGCCAACCTGATTCAGGCTGGCTGCACCGAGCTGGCCAACGACGAGGCCTATTACCATATGTTCTCCCGGTCGCTGGCGTGG